>DWWQ01000023.1 GCA_019119615.1 Candidatus Alistipes stercoravium
CTACACCAAGCGGCTGCTCGATGACCAGAACCAGAACGGCGGCGGCGGTCAGGACCAGCAGAACAAGGATCAGAACCAGCAGAACCAGCAGCAGAATCAGCAAAACCAGCAGCAGAACCAGCAAAACCAGCAGCAGAACCAGAACCAGCAGGGTCAGGACCCGCAGAATCCGCAGAACAAGGATCAGCAGGGCCAAAACCCGCCGCAGGACCAGCAGGGTCAGGGTCAGCAGAACCCCGACCAACCGGAGCAGGGCGACGGTGAAGGTTCGCCGCAGGAGCAGCAGGCCGGCATCTCGCCCCAGGAGCAGGAGCAGATGCTCGACGCCATCCAGGCGCAGGAGGACAAGACGCAGGAGAAGCTCAAGGAGAAGCAGGGCGTCGTGGTCCGCGGCCGGAAAAACTGGTAAAAAACATTTACGAACATGCATTTCGCATCACCCCATTATCTGTGGCTGCTCACGCTGCTCGTGCCGATGACCGCCTACTACGTCTGGCGCACGCTGCAGGGGGGCGCCGCGATCCGGATCTCGTCGGTCGCAGGACTCGTCCGCGCGCCGAAGAGCCTGCGCTACTACCTGCGGCACCTGCCCTTCGTGCTGCGCGCCGCAGCCTTCGCACTGCTCGTCGTGGCCCTGGCGCGTCCGCAGCGCATCGAGCAGAACGTCCGCACCTCGAGCGAGGGCATCGACATCGTGATGGCCATCGACGTCTCGGCCTCGATGCTCGCCCGCGACTTCCAGCCCGACCGCATCACCGCGGCCAAGCAGGTCGCCGGGTCGTTCATCGCCGACCGCTACGGCGACCGCATCGGGCTGGTGGTCTTCGCCGCCGAAGCCTTCACGCAGAGCCCGCTGACCACCGACCAGAGCACGCTCCAGACCCTGCTCGCCCGCATCCGCAGCGGCGTGATCGACGACAGCGGCACGGCCATCGGCAACGGACTCGCCACGGCCATCAACCGCCTGCGCGAAAGCGAGGCCAAGTCGAAGGTCATCATCCTGCTGACCGACGGCGTGAACAACCGCGGGCAGATCGCCCCGCTGACTGCCGCGGAGATCGCCCGCGCACAGGGCATCCGCGTCTACACGATCGGCGTCGGCACGCAGGGCTCGGCGCCCTATCCCGCCGTGGACATCTACGGACAGCCCACGGGCGGCACGGTCATGGCCCCGGTCGAGATCGACGAGAAGACGCTCGGCGCCATCGCCGAACGCACCGGCGGCCGCTACTTCCGCGCCACGGACAACGCCAAGCTCAAGGCGATCTACGACGAGATCAACCAACTCGAAAAAAGCAAGGTCGAGGTTACCGAACACGTCGCCTACCACGAGGAGTTCCTCCTCTGGGTGCTTGCGGCCCTCGCGGCGCTCCTCGCGGAGATGCTCCTCGCGAACCTCGTGCTCAAACGCATACCGTAAACAACCGCTGACATGTTCCGATTCGCCAATCCGCAATACCTCTGGCTCCTCGCGGCCGTTCCGGTGCTCGTCGTGCTCTTCTGGATCGCGATGCGCCGCCGGAAGGTGCGCCTCGCCCGCTTCGGGCGGCCCGAGACCCTCGAAGAGCTCATGCCCGATGTATCCCTCGGGCGCATACGTCTCAAGTTCATCCTCCTGTGCATGGTCGTGGCGCTGCTCGCCGTGGCCGCCGCACGCCCCCAGCTGGGTTCGAAGCTCCGCGAGGAGAAGGCCCGGGGCATCGAGATGATGCTCGTCGTGGACGTCTCGAACTCGATGCTCGCCGAAGATTTCGAACCCAACCGCCTCGAGCGGACCAAATACGCCATCGGCAAGCTCTTCGAAGGGCTGCATCAGGACCGCGTGGGTCTGATCACCTTCGCCGGAGAGCCCAAGGTGCAGCTGCCGATCACTTCGGACTACCGCATGGCCCGGGCTTTCGCCCGGAGGATCGACCCCTCGCAGATTCCCGTGCAAGGCACGGCCATCGGCAAGGCCCTCGAACAGGCGCTGCTCTCCTTCTCGGGCGACACCGGGGAGAGCCGCAGCCGCGTCATCGTGCTCATCACCGACGGCGAGAACCACGAGGACGACGCCCTGGCCGCCGCGCAGCGCGCAGCCCAGCAGGGCATCCGCATCTACACGATCGGCATCGGCACCCCCGAGGGAGCCCCGATCCAGATCGGCGGCGAGTTCATCAAGGACGAGCGGGGCGAGATGGTCGTCTCGAAGCTCAACGAGGAGATGCTCATGCAGATCGCCGAGGCGACCGGCGGCGCCTACGTCCGCGCCACGAAGCAGGACATCGGCCTCGACGAGGTGGTCCGCGAGATCAACGACATGGAGCAGTCCGAACTCTCGACCGTCCGTTTCGAGGAGTACAACGAACAGTACCAGTACCTGCTCATCGCAGCCCTCGTGCTGCTGCTGGCCGAATTCCTGCTGCTCGACCGCCGTAACCCGCTGCTGGCGCACCTGAACATCTTCCGCGAAAAATAAGCGGGAGGAACGCCGAAAAAACCTGGAGCCATGACCTGTGAAAACACCTCCGCGGCGCGTATCGCCGCGATATGCGCCGCCCAGAAAGCCTGCTTCCGCAGCGGCGCGACGCTCGGCGAACGCTTCCGCCGCACGATGCTCCGACGCCTCGACCAGGCCCTCGGCCAATGGGAGGGCCGTCTCTGCGACGCCCTGTGGGAGGACCTGCACAAATCGCCCGAAGAGGCCATCCTCACCGAGTTGAGCATCGTCCGCGGCGAGGTGCGCAACCACCTGCGCCACCTCGGGCGCTGGATGCGCCCCGAGCGGCGCCCGACGCCCCTGAAGCTGCAGCCCTCGACGAGCCGCATCCTCTCCGAACCGCTCGGCACGACGCTCATCATCGCCCCGTGGAACTACCCCGTGCAGCTGCTGCTCAACCCGCTGGTGGGGGCCATCTCGGCCGGCTGCACCGCCGTGCTGAAACCCTCGCCCTACACACCGCACGTCTCGGCGACGCTCCGCGCGATGATCGCCGAGATCTACGACGAGGGGTACATCGCCGTGGTCGAGGGCAACCGCGAGGTCAATGCGCGGCTGTTCGAGGAGCGCTGGGACCTGATCTTCTTCACCGGCAGCCCCGCGCTCGGGCGCACCGTCATGGAGGCTGCCGCACGGCACCTCACGCCCGTCATCCTCGAGCTGGGCGGCAAGAGCCCCTGCATCGTGGACCGCGGCGCCGACATCCCGGTCGCCGCACGCCGCATCGCCTGGGGCAAATGCCTCAACGCCGGGCAGACCTGCATCGCTCCGGACTACCTGCTCGTCCACGAGGAGCTCCTCGAGGAGTTCATCGACGCCTACCGCACGGCGGTGCGGCACCTGCTGGGCGACGACCCGCGGCAGAGCCGCCACTACGTCCGGATCGTGAACGAGCGGGCCTTCGACCGCGTAGCCTCCTACCTCGGGCAGGGCACCGTACGGGTCGGCGGCCACAGCGACCGCGCGGAGCGCTACATCGAGCCGACGCTGCTGACGAAGGTCGATCCCGCAGCCCCGGTCATGTGCGAGGAGATCTTCGGGCCCGTGCTGCCGACGATCCCCTTCCGCGAGCAGAGCGAGATCATCGACTTCATCACCGCGCGCGAAAAGCCGCTGGCGCTCTACTACTTCGGGCCCGAGAAGCAGGGCCGCGAGATCCTGAACCGCACCTCGTCGGGCGGCGCCTGCCTCAACGACACGATCATGCACATCGCCAACGAGGCGCTGCCCTTCGGCGGCGTCGGCAACTCGGGCATGGGCAGCTACCACGGACGCGAGAGTTTCGACGCCTTCTCGCACCGGAGGGCCGTTGTCGAGACCCCGACGTGGATCGACCTTCCGTTCCGCTACATGCCCTACCGCATGTTCCGCTGGGTCAAGCACATCCTCTGACGGCGCCGCCGAAGGCCGCCGGATACTGAAAAACGGCCGCACGGAGCGAAATTCCCGCCGGAAAGGTGTTTTTTACCCGCGAATTGCCTATCTTTGTCCCGCAGGTCCGCCTTGTCGCCGCCGGCTCCGTCCGGGGGAGGAAAGTCCGGGCAACACAGAGCACCGCGCAAGCCAACGACTTGACAGCCGTGAGGTTGTGGGAGCGTAACAGAAAATAACCGCCCGCGTGCGGGCCGCGATCCCCCGCGCGTCTTTTGAGACGGCGGGTGCGGTCGGCGGAACATCCGGCGGGTAAGGGTGAAAAGGCGGGGTAAGAGCCCACCGCGGAGGCAGCGATGTCATCCGGCCGTACGTCCCGCGGGTTGCAAGACCATGTATACCGACAATCAAGGGTTGCTCGTCCGATGTCGGGGGGTAGGTTGCTTGAGGCGGCGGGAGACCGTCGTCCTAGATAAATGACAGGGGCCCGGGGCTCGCTCCGGGAACAGAACCCGGCTTACAGGATCTGCACGTCTGAAAGGGCGGCACCGCATGGTGCCGCCCTTTCGTTTCCGGACCCCGGGAAGGTTACCGGAGCCCCATGGTGCCGTCCCTTTTTATCGCCGGGAGGGTTATCCGAGCCCCATGCGGCGGCGGGCGAAGGGGATGACCCACGCCGGGGACTGCTCGCGGGCCAACAGTTCGCGCATGTAGTCCATGTAGGGCTCGGCATGGCGGAAGTAGCGGTACAGCCCCGCGCAGAGGGAGTTCTTGCGGCATCCGTCGGCCTCGGTCTCGAAACGGTGCTTGGGGCATTCGCCGCGGCAGGCGAAGTAGTAGCGGCAGGCGAGGCACTCGGCCGGCAGGGCGTTGCGCTTCGCCAGACCGAAGGCGCGGCGGCGCGGCGAGCGGTAGATCTCCCGGAGCGTCGTCTCGCGGATGTTGCCCAGCAGGTATTCGGGGTAGACGAAGTGGTCGCACGAGTAGACGTCGCCGTTGTGCTCGACGACCAGCGCGTCGCCGCACGTCTCGCCCATCGAGCAGACCCCGGGCTGCACGCCGCACCACTGGGCGAGCGTCGCGTCGAAGAGCTGCACGAAGCATTGCCCCACGTCCGCGACGACCCATTCGTCGAAGACGTCGCAGAGGAACTGCCCGTAGCCGTCGGCCGATACGGACCACTCGGCCAGCCGCGCCCCCTCGCATTCGGGCGAGACGATCAGCGGACGGGCGGCACCCTCCCGGTCGATGACATGCTCGACGGCCGGCAGGAACTGCATGTAGCGGCTGCGCACCTCGTCGCGGAAGAAACGGTAGATCTCGGCGCCGCGTCCCTCCGAGAGGCGGTTCACGACACTCAACGTATTGTACTCGACCCCGGCCGTGCGGAACATCCCGATCGTGCGCATCACGCGGGCGAAAGTGGGCTGCCCGCCCTTCGTCCGGCGGAAGGCGTCGTGCAGATCCTCCGGGCCGTCGAGCGAGATGCCGATCAGAAAGCCGTTTTCGGCGAAAAACCCGCACCACGCCTCATCGACCAGGGTGCCGTTGGTCTGCAGCGTGTTTTCGATACGTTTGCCGTCGGCATACCTTTGCTGCAGCTCCAGCGCCCGGCGGTAGAAGCCGAGGCCGAGCAGCAGCGGTTCGCCGCCGTGCCAGCAGAAGGTTACCGTCGGCACGTCGTTCGCTTCGATGTACTGGCGGATGTAGCGCTCGAGCAGCTCGTCCGACATGACGGCCTGGCGTCCGCCGTACTGCGCGGCCTTGTCCAGGTAGTAGCAGTAGTGGCAGTCGAGATTGCAGGTCGAGCCCGCCGGCTTGAGCATCGTCTGGAAGGCCACGGGGCCCGCTTCGCGCTCGGCATCCCGGAAGGTGTAGATATCCTTGTGTTTCATCGCTGAGGTCGGTTTTCCATCCGTAAAGATACGAAAAAAGCCATCGCGGAAGGGCCGCAAATCGTTCCGAAAGGAACAATCTTTCGCTTTATTCCGGGATTTTCGTATCTTTGGAACGCATTTTTCGAATCTTCCCATGAAAAAACTACTATTCCTCCTGTGTGCCGTCTGGACGGCCGGCGCGACGGATGCCGCCGCGCAACGACAGCTCATCGACATCCACACCGATGACGTATCGCTCCTGCTCCGCGCCGCGCCGGGCGAGGAGGTGCAGCTGCTCCACTTCGGCGGCCGCATCGACGACCCGGCCCCCCTCGCGGCCTACGAGAGCTACCGCAACCCCAACCACAACACCGAGGATGTCGCCTATCCGACCTTCGGAGGCCGCAACTACCACGAGGCGGCGCTCCGCGTAACCCACGCCGACGGCGACCTGAATACCGAACTGAAATACCTCTCGCACGAGACGCAGCAGCTCGCGGATGACAACGTTACGCGCACGGTCATCCATACGACCGACGCCGTGCAGGCGCTCGACGTCGATCTGGTCTACACGACCTACGCCCGCGAAAACGTCATCACGACGCATGCCGAGATCCGCAACCGCGAGAAGGGCACGGTCATCCTGCACAGCTTCTACTCCTCGGCACTGCCCCTGCGGGCCGGGAAATACCTGCTCACGCACCTCCACGGTGCCTGGACACACGAGGCGCAGGTCGAACACACGCTGCTCACGCACGGCTCGAAGAGCATCGCGTCGATCCGCGGCGTGCGCACGACGCATGCCGAAAACCCCTCGTTCATGCTCACGCTGGGCAGCGACCGCTTCGACGAAGCGTCGGGGGAGGTCGTGGCCGGCACGCTGGCCTGGAGCGGCAACTTCCGCCTGAACTTCGAGGTGGACGAGTGCCGGACGCTCAACATCCTGGCGGGCATCAACCCCGAAGGTTCGGAATACCGCCTGCACCGCGGCGAAACGTTCACCACCCCGGAGATGATCTACACCCACTCCACCGCGGGAGCCGGGGGTGCCAGCCGCAACCTCCACGACTGGGGCCGCAACTACGGCATCTGGAACGGCCACACGCCGGCGCCCACGCTGCTCAACAGCTGGGAGGGCGCCGCCTTCCGCTTCAACGCCAAGATCCTCACCGACATGATCGATGATGCCGCCGCGATGGGTCTCGAGATGTTCGTCCTCGACGACGGCTGGTTCGGCAACAAGTACCCGCGCAACAACGACAAGGCGGGTCTGGGCGACTGGGAGGTGAACCGCGAGAAGCTCCCCGAGGGGATCGACTACATCGCCTCGTACGCCCACGACAAGGGGCTGAAGTTCGGCATCTGGATCGAGCCCGAGATGGTCAATCCGAAAAGCGAGCTGGCCGAGAAGCATCCCGACTGGATCGTCCGCGCGCCGAAGCGCGAGGCGCCGCTCACGCGCAACCAGCTGCTGCTGGACCTCTCGAATCCCGCCGTGCAGGATTTCGTCTTCGGGGTCTTCGACCGCACGATGCAGCTCTCCGAGCATATCGACTACATCAAGTGGGACGCCAACCGCTGCGCCAACAGCGTCGGTTCGACCTATCAGGCCGATGACGAGCAGGCGCACTTCTGGATCGAATACACGCAGGGGCTCTACAAGGTCATGGAGCGCATCCGCGCGAAGTATCCCGACGTGCTGATCCAGGCCTGCGCCTCGGGCGGCGGCCGCGTGGAGTACGGCGCCCTGAAGTACTTCGACGAGGTGTGGACGAGCGACAACACGGAGGCCCTCACGCGTGCCCGCATCCAGTACGGCACGAGCCTCTTCTACCCGGCGCTGGTCATGGCCTCGCACGTCTCCGTAACGCCCAACCTCCAGACGGGCAACGTTACGCCCCTGAAGTTCCGCTTCGACATCGCCTGCGCGGGCCGCATGGGCATGGAACTGCAGCCCAAGCACATGACCGAGGAGGAGCGCGCCGAGGCACGCCGCGCCATCGAGGCCTACAAGGGCTACCGCGACATCGTCATGCAGGGCGACCTCTACCGCATCGGCACCCCCTACGACGAGGAGGGCTGCTACGCCATCGCCTACGTCGCGAAGGACCGGCGCCGCGCCGTGGTCTTCGCCTACTGCCTGCGCTACCAGAGCCGCACGGTGCCCGTATTCCGGATCCCGGGACTCGACGCCGACACGAACTATACGATCCGCGAGGTGAACGTCGAGAAGCCGCGCTACTGGTTCGAGGGCCGCAGCTTCAGCGGCGAGCTGCTCGAACGCGCGGGCATCAACCCCAACTTCTCGCGCATCTACGACAGCGCGGTCTTCCTGCTCGAGGCCGGCGACGGGCGCTGACGCACATCCGCAAGCCATGAAAAAACGGGATCCGGTTCGTCCGGGTCCCGTTTTTCGTCGCACGCCGCGCGGAAGCGCATTAATAGATGTACTCCACGGGGCTCTTCTTGAAGCGCACGATACGCGTATCGTTGTTGCCCGCGCCATTCTGCGTCAGATAGAGGTTCGCCATACCGCCGGTAATGTACCAGCCGGAACCTGCGGGCGAATGGACCGCGAAGAGCATGTTGTTGCAGTGGTTCGAGTGCACGATGCCCGCCTGGTTCCACTGCGCTCCGGGACCATACCATGTCAAAGCCTCGTACCCGGGAAAATCGGGACTCGAGAAGGCTAACACGAGCAGGTCATTCAGTTCGAGCGATCCCACGGCGATGCCGTTGCGGCGCGTCTGCGTGCGGCGCACGTCGGCATGTCCCTCCCAGGGATTGCGCAACTTGTGCGAACCGCTCCACATCACCCAGACATAGTCCGTAGCGTCGAACACACGGTTGAACTCCTCCATCGAGGGAAGCTCGTAGCCGTCGGGAGCCAGGGCATCGGCCGGGAGCTTGTTGATGTGCGTCTTGCTGCCCGTCGTGAAGCCCTCCATCGAGGGGACACCCTCCAGATCGACCACCTGCATGCCCACGCCGCTGTCGCCCTGGTAGGCCCAGCCCCACAGAGCGCGGAACTCCTCCGGGGAGCAGCTCATCAGGTAATTCTGGACACTCTGCCCCGCAGCCGCGGCGGGGTCCTGCGGCACGAGGATCTGATCCTCGAAATTCCGCGACCGGCCCCGGGCATTGTACTTGCACCACCATACGCCGTGGAACCACGTTACGGGAAGTCCCCAGTTGCGGCGCACGACGGTATAGACCTCACACTCGCCGGTCGCCGCGGAACGGATCACCAGCCGGGCCGACTGCTGCCGGCCGTCGGCCGTGGGGTCGTTCGGGCGCCAGCCGCCCACGACACGCCACACGCGGCTCCCCTCCTCCGCGGGCTCGACCTTCAGCCAGTGATCCTCTCCGGCGTCGAACTCTACGGAGAGCTCCCTTTCGTCGGGAAGCGTCAGACGTCCCAGCTCGTTATCGACATAACGGCCGAAATCGCAGACCGTATTTCCGTCCGCAAACGTCAGGTCGCCCTCGAGACGGATCGGGTTGGCCTCGAGGCGCAGCGTGAGCCGGTCCTCGGGATAGGTCATTGCAAGCCCCTTGCGGCGGAAGCGGAGTTCGACCTCCTCGGGCGCCATGTCGGGCGTATAAAATCCCTTGCGGATCCGGAAGCGGTTCACGCTTCCGAAATCGCCCGCCGTAGCGGGCTCGGCCGCGATCTCGAGAAGCGGTGCCGAGACAGGCTCCAGTTCAAGCTGGACGTCGCTACGCACGGCCAGCAGCACCTCCCGCTCCGCATGGGGAAGCACCAGTCCGGTGCCCCCGACCTCGATCCGCACGCCGGAGGGGAGCTCCGAGCGCTCCGCATCGACCGTCAGCCGGGTCTCCAGGTCGGGCTGCAGCGCCGACTCGCCGCCGTCGCCCCACGCCTCGACCGTCAGCCGGGCCTCCGTATCGACGATCCCCTTGCGCAACGTGAGCGAGTAGATTCGGTTGCGCCCGATATCCCGGGGCAGAACCCCCTCCAGCGTATGGCGCACCCCGTCGATGACCGCCTCGACCGACACCCCGAGATCGGCACCCGTCTGTTCGTAAAGGTAGGCAATGGCCGGCGTATCGGTCGTCAGTGCGGCATCCCCGACGCAGACCGCATCGCTGCGCGAAGCATCGGCCGGCGTGCGCGGCGCCTCCGAAGGGAAGAGATACCCCTCGCCGGCCACCCCCCGGAGCGTGATCCGCTCGACGGTCGCCGTGCCGGCGACGCGCAGGTGCAGGTCGAGGCGGGCCACGCCGCGCGTGAGCGTCAGCGGGACCTCAGCCGTACCCGGCTCAAGCTCCCCGAGGTCGAGCCGCCCGGTGGCAAACGGCTCCGCAAGGCCCGTCGCGGAGGCGGCGGTGAGATCGAGCCACTCCGCCTCCGGGAATCCCGGAGCCACCTCGGGCAGCAGAGCGTCGGGACCCGCCACGACATAGAGCGTGCCGCCCGTCCGCGCGAGGCGCAACTCGGCTGCGGAACCCGCCGCCGTCAGCGGCCCGAACTGCTCGGCAAGCTGCCCCCGTTCGAAACGGTAGGCGCGGATCACCCCCGAAAGGCCGCTGTCGCCGGCACCCGGGGTTTCATCGCCCGGGAAGGGGGCCGTATCGAAGCGGAAGAGGCGCTGCGAGGCCGCGGGGGATCCCTCCGGATCGAGGGACTCCCCGCATGCCGCAAAGAGTGCGGCGGCAGCCGTCAGCGAAAGGAATATGCGCATAATCGGTTTTTTCAAAATCATTCTGTCCGCATGTTTAGTCAGGGAACCAGCTCCGTGTCGCTGCCGGGCTGCCACTCGTCGATCGAAAGGTCGAGCTGGATGTCGATCGTATCCTTCGTAAGGGTCAGCGTATAGATGCGGTTGCGCTCGACGCCTCCCTCGAAACGGCCCGTCAGGGTCTTCTCACGGCCGTCGATCCGTGCCTCGATGCGCACCTCCAGATCGTGGTTCTCCTGCTCGAAGAGGTAGAGCACGGCCGGCGTATCGGCCGTCAGCGGCATGTCGAAACGCACCGAGACATCCTTCAGCGACACCGCCGCAGGAGAGAGGCTTCCCGACCCGGGGAAGAGGTAGGCCGCCTGGGCCGTATTGGTCAGGGTGATGCTCCGCACCTCGGCGATTCCCGCCGTGCGTATCCGAAGGTCGAAACGGGCCACACCGCGCGTAAGCGCCGCGGAGAGCTGCCCGGGGGTTGCAGCGGCATCCTCGAGGTTCACCCGGCCCGAGAAGAAGTGCTGCGGCCGCTCGCCGGCGACCGACACGGTGCGCTTCAGCCATTCGGCCTCGGTCATTCCCTGCTCCAGCGCCTCGGAAAGGTCGATCTGCCCGGAGACGTTGGCCACCAGATAGAGGACCCCGGCATAGCGGTCCAGAGCAAGGTCCCAGCTGCCGTCCGCAGGATCGGGAGCCTCGTAGACGCGGGTCAGCACCCCGTCCTCGAAGAGACAGGCGCCCAGATCGGTCAGTGCGTTCTCGCCGTCGAGGGAAGCCCCCGACTGGTGGTAGTCGGCCAGACGTACCGACACGACGGGCGGCTCGGAAGGCGGCGCCTGCGGGATCTGCGGATTCTCCTTCTCGGAGCAGGCGGTCAGCAGGGCCCCCGCAAGGAGCCAGCCCGCCATCAAACGATTCGTCTTTGCATGTACATTCATGGTTGTTTTCATTTTTTCAAAATTTCGGTTTTTCTGTTATTCTGACACACTTTCTGCAAGTCATTCGTATTCATATTCCACCGGGGTCTTCACGCAACGCAGCGTGCGGGTCTTCGTCGTGTTGTTGGCCACATACTTGATCCAGTTCTGCCCGGGCCGCGCCTGCTGCGAATAGCCCTCCATGATCCAGGTCTTCGAGCCGTTGCCCCAGGTGGCCAGCAGCAGCATCATGCCCGAGATATTGCCCGGCGTGGTGTCCCACTGATGCCCCAGGCCGCACAGCACCCAGGCCGCACCGCCGTGGCGGAACTCATAGAGCGCCACGGGACCGTAGTCATGGCCCAGGAAGGCCGCCTGCCGCTCGAGAATGCGCACCGTGAATTCGAAATCAACTACATCGAGAATGCCGCCGGGGCGCAGCGGGTCGTCGGCGACTCGATCGAGGAGATCGGCGACTACGAACTGGCGCTCATCTCGAACGGGAATCTCGAACACGGGTGGCAAAACCACAACCGCCCGCCGGGAACCATCCGCGAAATCACGATCCAGTTCTCGGACGACTGGCTTTCGGAGAAGCTCCTGGACAAGAACCAGTTCCACTCGATACAGACGATGTTCCAGAACGGCTGCAAGGGGATCGCCTTCTCGCTGGCGACGATCCTCCGCGTACGGCCGCTGCTCAACTCGCTGACCTGCGAACAGCAGGGATTCTATCTGGTGATCACCTTCCTCACGCTGCTCTACGAGCTCTCCATCTCGCACGACCAGCGGACCCTGGCCAGCAGCACCTTCGCACACGCCGAGAACAACATCCAGAGCCGCCGGATCCGTCTGGCCGACGCCTACCTGCAGCAGAACTACGCCCGCAACATCTCGCTGGGCGAGGTGGCCAGTCTGGTCAATATGAGCGAAGTGGCCTTCAGCCGCTTCTTCAGCCAGCATACGGGCAAGAGCTTCACGGACTACCTGACCGACATCCGCATCGGCAAGATCGCCCGCCAGCTCATCGACACGAACAAGACCATCGCGGAGATCTGCTACGAGTGCGGCTACAACAACATGTCGAACTTCAACCGCCTCTTCCGCCGCAAGAAGGGGTGCACACCCCGCGAATTCCGCGACATGTACCGCAAGAAGCTGCTGATCGTCTGATCCCGACGGCCCAAAGGGTCGGAAGGCCGGGCCGTCAGAAGGCCGCGCACCCCGACAGAAAAAATCCCGTCCGGAGGATTCCGGACGGGATTTTTCATTGGCAGGGCGGGCCGACGCGCAGCACCGACGCGCGGCGCAGACGCCCCGTGGGGACGTCAGTGAACCTCGATCTCGTCGATGAAGAACCACGAAGGCTGGCCCACGCCGTAGTGCCACGAGGGGCAGACCTTCGAACCCTCGACCTCCACGCGGATGTACCGGGCGCGGACGGGAGTCGGGGACTCGAACTTCACGCCGACGAACTTCACCTCGACGGACTGGTCCTCCTCGAGCCGCCGCTCGCCGAAGGGGACGAAACGTTCGTTATCGACCGATGTGGCGTAGCGCACCCGCCGCGGCAGGAGTATCCAGGCACCCAGCTGGTGCAGGAAGTCGGTTTCGATGGAGCTGACCGCGCACTCGCGGCCCAGGTCCAGGACGAAGGCGCCGTCGCAGCCTTCCCAGCCGACCCAGTTCTCCACGAAGGTCGAGCCGCCGAAACAGCCGTCGGTCAGCGCCCGCTCGCCGAGTGCCCGGTAGCGTTCGTGCGGCGGCAGGATCCACTGCACCGTCGCTTCGGAGGCCAGGTTGGCCGGGCGCTCCGCAAGGTAGCGGCTCCGGTAGAGCGCGCAGTAGTCGGCCGGGGAGTTGTTGCGCTCGTTGAGCGTCCGCACGCCAAATTCGGCCGTGCGCCGCTCGAACAGGTCGAGCATCCCGCGCAACTGC
Organism: Candidatus Alistipes stercoravium; assembly: GCA_019119615.1. Lineage (GTDB taxonomy): Bacteria > Bacteroidota > Bacteroidia > Bacteroidales > Rikenellaceae > Alistipes > Alistipes stercoravium. The sequence goes on from DWWQ01000023.1 coordinate 13,283, forward strand.
TCCTTGTCCTGCCACCCCTCGGCCCGGGCGATCTCCAGTTCGGCATACTGCAGCGGCAGACGCGCACGGCGCACGCGCCGCAGCAGGGTCGTATCGCCGGCTACGGCACGCTCGGCAGCGTCGAAGAGGACGTTGTAGCGCTTGCGGCACGCCGCATTGAGCATGCCGTCCTTGTGCGACACCGGCGAATCGTAGATCCACAGCCGCTGTCCGCTGGCGAGCAGCGCCCCCTCGAGCGTCCGCTCATAGTCGTAGATGATGGGGCCTGCGGCACCGTAGTAGCCGTCGGTGAAGCTCCGCATGAGCGAATCGACCCGCTGCTGCGGATTCCACATCAGCTTCGAGACGACGTAGGCGCGCATCTCCGAGAAGTCGCCGCCCTTCGAGCCGCCGATCTGCGAGAAGTGCATCGTCGCATGGTGGTCGAGGAACTGCCGGATGTTGGGCTGCAGGATGTGGAAGTTGGGGAACGGGGCGACCATGTTGTCGAAGTTGATGCCGTAGTCCCAGACGAAGATGTTGTCCGAGATGGCCGACCAGCCCTCCAGCGCCCGCATGAAGTCGCGGCCTGAGGCGTTCTCCGTAAGCGGCACCTCGCGGTCGCAGTCGATGTCGCACAGCATGATATTGACGTTCCGGTGCGGCCGGACATGCTTGGGCGGGTGCATCGTGAAGAGGTAGGCCAGCGTCGAGAACTCCTTGTCGGGAAAACGTTCGGCCAGGCGGTTCAGGAAGCGGATGTAGAGACCCGAGACGGCACCCTCCTCCTCGATGACGCGCATGCACGACGGACAGTGGCAGTAGGTGTCGTTGCCGTCGTTCTGGCTCACGGAGATGAGCCGCCGGTCGGGATGGGCGCGGAAGATCGAGTCGAGCTGCGTGCAGGCCGCCTCGAAAACCTCGTCGTTGGTCAGGCACCACTGGCTCGCACGGCCCGTGCGGCGCTCGCCGTTGATCCACGAGTACCACTCGGGATGCGCCCCGCCGAAGCGGGCGGCAGGCAGCAGCCGGTTGAAGGTGTGGACCCAGAGATTGCCCGCAAAGACCTCCGAAGGATCCTCCAGACGGAACCACAGTTTGTAGATTGGGTCCTCGCCGATGGCATAGCACTGCGTCTGCCGGTGGCGGAAGGCGGGATTCTCCGTCCGGTCGATGCCCGCCGGGAGGGTGATCTCCGACGACGGGGTGAGCGAATATTCGTTCGAGGCCCAGTAGCGGACCCCGAGGTACTCCTCGAGCAGCGTTACGATGCCGTAGATCGAGCCCTTGTCGCCGCCCGAGCGGACATAGAGCCGCCCGTCGGACTCCCGCAGGCGGAAGCCGTCTTCGGTAAGGCCCGGCGTCGGGACCACCCCTTCGAGGATGACATCCCCACGGCGGGGTTTGGTCTCTGCGGCGACGACCGGAAGGTCGGCACCGCTGATACGGTGGACAAAGTCGCGCAGCAGCTCCGCGGCCTGCTGCTCGGCAGCCCCCGCAGGTGCGAGGATCCGGCCCTGCGCGGCCCCCTTGCGAACGAGGTTCACCTGGGCACGGGCCCCCGCCGGGGCGAGGAGTGCCAGACACAGAAACAGGGTGATGAAACGTGAAATGCTTTTCATGAAGAAGAGATATTGCGTTGGGATAAACACATTGCGGAGGCTATCGGATGATAGTCCCCGCAATGCAATTACTCGGTCGCAAGCATCCCCGGGCCGCTCCGCTGCGGGAGCGGCCCGAAGAAGGTGCTATTTCGCATAGATCAGCGCACCGTTGCTGAATGCCGTGCTTCCGTACATGTGCAAGCGTACATAACGCGCCGTTACGGGGGTGTAGAACGACACATACTGCGGTTCGCTCGACGGCAGCGCCATCTCCTCGTCATAGGTCGTCCACTTCTGGCCATCGACACTCGTCATGATGGTGTAGACTCCCGCATTGTAGCCATACGAGTAGGGAGCGCAGATGTTGGCTACCGCCGTTACGGTCTTGGAGCTGCCCAGATCCCACTGCAGACCGATATAGTCGTAATAATAGAGATACTCGCTGAAACGACCGTTCGATCTGATTGCCATGGGAGTCCATTTCTCCTCGCCCATATCCAGATTGCACGAAACGGTGTAGGCGTCCGTGCTGACCTGCGAACCTTCGGTAGGTGCTACGGTCGAGGTATACGACTTGACAGACTTGTTCAGTACATAGACCGTGCTGTTGAAGTTCGTGGAGATGCGCGTCGAGGCCTCGACGATCTTCAGCGAAATCGTATAGCTCCGGGCATCATCCACGCCGGAGCAGAAGCTCCAGTCGCTGATCGACATCGAGAACTTGGCCGAACGCTCGCCGGCAGGAATCGTAACCACGCCGTTGTTGGGAAGAGCCACGTTCTGGGTCGTGAAACCTTCACCCTCGACCGTACACTCCACGCGGACCGTGCAGTCGCCCGACTGCGCCTTCGACAGTCCGACCGTTACGGGCATCGTGATATCCTGATTGACAATGCCGTCGGGAGAGTGATAAACCGCAACGCGCGTATTGATATTCTCCAGATAGGCAATCGACTCGTAATAGTAGTAGGGCAGCTCCTCTGTCGTATCGGGGTTTTCACAACCCGTGAACGTCAGCAGGGAAAAGCCGAAGAGAGCCGTAAGCTTCAATATTTTTTTCATGTTCTTTGTCTGTTTAATCTGATCGTCCTTTTATTTGTTGGGATCGGAGAAGTCAATCTCCTCGGTGCCCCATACGGGCTCCGTACGGCAGGTCAGGTCGAATCCGCTGCTGGTGGAGTCGTGGTAAACGCTGCCCGTACCCTCGTCGAGCTTCCAGTATCCGAACAGTCCGTCGGAATCGGCGGCAACCAGACGGCTCATGGCATCCTTGATGGCGCTGGCCGACAGGGCCTTCTTCCAGAAGCGAACCTGGGCCATCTGTGCATTGGCACGGAAGTAGCTGCCCGAAGAGCAGAGCTGCAGGTTGTTGATGACGTAGTTCGTGGCGGCAAACTCCTTCGACGAATCCTCGATACCGTTGATGTACATCGTACACTTGCCGTTCGAATAGGTGAAGGCTACGTGGTACCAGGTGTTCGGGGCAAACGACTGGTTGCTGTTGAACTGCGAACCGCCCGTCTTGATCTGGAGCTTGTCGTAGGCCAGGTCGGCGTCACCGAAACGGATGTAGATCTCCGTACCCTGCGAAACGGCCGCATTGAAGATCGCCTGGTTGTTGATCGAGAACGAATCCAGCCAGATCCAGCCCTCAAGCGTCCACTCGCTGGTCGTGATGCCCCAGTCGCCCGAACCCTCGGGGAAGGTGTTCGTGTTCATCATCGGAACGATCTGACGCAGCGGCGTCGAAAGCAGATAGAGCAGGTGGCCCGTGGTACGAGCCACGGAAACCGGACCTTCGACCGATGCGATCTTGATCGGAATACAGAACGACTCGCCGCTGTCGGTGGGGAACTCCGTAATGTTGATCTCCACGGGATCGGACGAAAGCGATCCGGCGGGAATCACCGTCGTAGCCGAGAACTCGACATACTTCGAATCCAGTTGAACATAGCTGGCGCCATTGCGCTCGTTGTAGCTGGCAAGCGCCTCCGGAGCATAGGCGAGCGTTACCTGGATATCCTGGGAAACAGGCTGGGCCACACGGACATGGAGCGTAGTGGTCATGTCGCCCGTTACGGTCAGGTTCACGGTCTGCTGGGTAAAGGTCGACGAAGGAGCCGCCTCGCTGATATAGATGCGATTCTCGATTTCATCGTACTTCGCATCGTTGCATCCGCAGAGGGCGGCAACACCCAGGCAAAATGCAACAGACGTTATGATTTTGTTGTATTTCATCGCTTTTGAACTTCTGAAGGGTTATAAAATGGCGGGGTTCATGATACCGATCGCCTTACGCAGATACTGGTAGTTGGTATCGAATACGATTCGGAATGCGCCGATGCCTCCGATCCGGGCATCCACTCCGGGGTAGCTGTAGGCGGCATATCCGCTGAGCTGGTTGGTCGTCGAACCGTCGCGCTGACGGAACGTCGGACCGCCCGTCGAACCGTAGGACTCGAAGTTCGAGGTGAGGATCGTCATGCCGACAATCTGCTCGGGGGTCATGAAATCCTGGTAGGTGGCGAACAGAGACTCCAGACGGTAGTCGATCGACGATACCGTCGTGTCGTTGTAGGCCTGCAGGATGAAGTAGTCAAGCAGCTTGCCGTCCTCGCCGTTGAGCCAATCGGGCTCGCCGTCCACGCACAGCATCTTGCTCGTGCCCGACTGGGGACCCAGCTCCTTGGAGAGCTCGTTGAGAAGGATCGACAGACGATCCGGATAGCTGGCCAGATTGCCGCCGTGACCGTAATGCGGCTCCAGGTCGAGGTCGAAACCGTCCCAGTTGTACTTGTTGATCGTGTCAAGGAGCGATTGCGCATACTTGCGGATGGCCTTGTCCATGGCCTCGTCGTCGCTCAGGTTCGGGTCGCTCTTGTAAACCGTATCCGTAACACGGTCGTGGTACCAGCCCCAGAAGGCGCCGAGGGCCTCGCCGCGCGTCTCATACTGTACGCCATTGACCGTCAGGCTCTCCGAAATGGCCGGAGGCGTAGTCTGGGCGCCGATGTCATCGACGATGAAGCACATCAGCACGCGCGTACCCTTGATCTGCTGAACCTTGCGCAGGTCCTCCTTCTTCTCCTCGCTCAGCCCGTGCCAGTTGCCCCACATCGAGACGAAGTCCATCGAGTCGGGCATACCCATCAGCTGTGCGTTCATGTCGGTACCCACACCGGTCCAGTCGCTGTACCACGCAAAGGCTACCGGATGGTCCTTGCGCTGTTTGTAGGCCCGGAGGTTGGCGTAATACTCCTCGCCGTGGTTCGAGCCCGTCATATTCGGATCGTAGTTCAGTGCTTCGGCCTCGGTCCAGTCGCTGCAGCTGATGAAGGTCGCGACGGCCAGCAGAGCAAACAATCCTGTCTTGATTATCTTTTTCATGTTCGGTTATTTTTCAATGATTAATACTTGCTGCCCGACTTGAGCGCCCACCACAGATCGGTGTTGTCGCCATCGGTACCATTGGAAAGCATCTGCACGGCAGCCGTAACGTTGGCGGCGTTGGTGCTGTACTCGTCGATCGAGAAGCGCAGACGACGCTGTCCGCGGTCGTCGGTGCAGCCCCACGGCGAAAGGTTGTTCTTCGGCGGGAAGATGTAGGGATAACCCGTACGGCGGAAATCGCTCCAGGCCTCCAGTCCGTTGGGATAGCCGGCGATCCACTTCTGGGTGATGATGCGCTCGAGCTTCTTCTCGTCCGAAGCCGAATCGTCCCAGGCGATCGTTATGGTCGATTTGTTCGTGATGCTGTTCGACGAATCGACGGCATCCGTATAGTTCGCGGGTTTGAGCGTCGAGTTGGCGATGTAGTCGGCGGCACCCGAAGCGCCCCACTCCTCGAACGAGAGCGTGATGCCCTGCTCGTAGAGGTTCTTGGCCGTATCGCCCATGTCCCAGCCCTTCAGGGCACCCTCGGCACGCAGGAATGCGGCCTCCGAAGCCAGCATGATAGGCATGGGAGCCGTCTTCTGCGATTCGTTCTCGTAAATCAGGCCCGAGTAGGTGAGGTAGTCGTTCTTTACGACATTCTGGATACCCGAGCGCACGCCCATATAGGTCGGGCCGTCCTCGGCAGCCGTCTGGGCCGTGAAGTACTTCTCACGGCGCGGGTCGTTGTAGCCGTTCATGTAGGAGACGATGCAGGCATTGGCCTTCACCTCACCCTGCCAGCCAAAACCAACCTGGTAGTAGCCGTTCGGATAACGGCCGTTGAGCAGGTCGTAAGCGCTGTCGCTCGCTGCGGTCATCACACCGCCGGCCACGGCCTCCTCGGCCTTCTGGCGCGCATACTCCGGATCGGCGTTGCTGATACGCATCGCCATGCGCAGCTTCAGCGTGTTGGCGAACTTGAGCCACTTGTTGTTGTCGCCGGCATAGACACGGTCTACGGAAGCCAGCGGCGTCGAACCCGCAATGGCGGCCGACTGGATCTCGGCGATAGCTGCGTCCAGATCGTCGAACATCTTGTGCCAGGCATCCTGCTCGTTGTCGTAGGGAACGTAGAACTCGCCGTCGGCGATCTGCGAATAGGGCAGCGGGCCCTGCAGCGAGGCAACCATCTGCATCGTGTAGACACGCAGCAGCTGGGCCATCTGATAGTAGTAGCCTTCACCGCCGGTCAGACGCTGTACGCTGAACCACGACGTGTAGAAGTGCTCGAAGTACCAGTCCACAGTCCACTTGTTCCACTCGTCATCGATATTGTAGGTTGCATAGAGCGTGGAACGGTTCCACGAGTTCGGGGCCGTAACGTAACCGCCGAAGCAAGCCCAGAAGGTGTTGTTGCGCTGGCAGGGGTTCTCCTCGGGAGAGGCCAGGCAGTCGATCATTGCAGGGAAAAACTCCGACACGGGCAAGGTCGAGGGCTCGTAGGGGTTCGTATTGTACTCCTCGAAGTTGCCGGTACAGCCTGCAACCGTACCCAGCATCGCTATGCCCAGTATGAATTTATATATTTTCATAATATTTCTGCGTTCTGATTAGAATTGGAGTTTGACATTGAAACCGATGTTCCGGGTGCTCGGAAGCATGAAGGCGTCGAAGCCCTGGTAGAAGGTCGAGGATACCGCAGCCGAAAGCTCGGGATCGAACGGAGCCTTGCAGTAGATCATCCAGAGGTTCTTGGCCACGAAGCCCACGGTCATCTTCACCTTGTCGCGGAACCACTTCGACGGCAGCGTGTAGTTGAGGCTCAACTCCTGTAGACGGATGTTCGTGGCGTCATAGGTGTAGTAGGCGGCGTTACCCGTGATGGTCGTCAGATACTCCTGGGCCGATACCGTACCCTGGTTGATCTTCACGCCTCCCGCATCACGCAGGCTTGCCGAACGGGCCGATACGCCGTACTGGTCGAGGTAGGACTCCGTGGCGCTCATGACGATACCTCCCAGACGGGCGGCGAAGGTCATGCCCAGATCGAGGCCCTTCCAGCCGAAGTGCGTGTTCCATCCCATGTTGGCCTTCGGGAAGATCGAGCCCAGGAAGGTCTCCTTGGTCTCCATCGTCAGACCGGCCGAAGGATCGTCGTAGATATAGCCGTTGAAGTCGCGCTTGAGCAGGTGCTGGGCGTAAACATCACCCATCGATCCGTCCTTCTTGAGGATGATCTTGGAGTCCAGACCGCCGAACGTTCCCATGTCGAGGTTCACCGTGGACATGTCCACCGGCTCGCCCGTGAAGGGGTTCATCACGTTATCGACGAGCTCGACGATCTTGTTCTCGTTCCACGTCAGCGTGTAGTTGGTCGAGAAGCGGAAGTCGCCCCACTCGTTGCTGTAGCCTACGGCCATCTCGATACCCTGGTTCATCACGTCGCCGCTCTGAACGGGAACGCGCGAATAACCGGCACCCTGCGGCAGCGATGCGTAGAAGGTCTGGTTGAAGGTGTGCGAACGGTAGTAGGTCAGGTCGAAGTTGATGTGGTTGAGGAACCGGGCATTGACACCCACCTCCCACGACTTCGTACGCTCGGGCTTCAGGTCGAGGTTCGGGTAGTCCGTCGATGTGGACCACGACTTCGACTCGCCGTCGAACGGATAGGAGATCGTCGTCATGAAGCGGTCGTAGGAGTTACCCACCTCGGTGTACGATCCGCGGACCTTCAGGAAGCTCAGCCACTTCGGAGCATTGATCATGTTGGTGATCACGGCCGAAAGACCCACCGAAGGATAGAAGAACGACGTGTAGTTCGAGAAGGCCAGCTGCGACTCCCAGTCGTTGCGGCCCGTCAGCGTCAGGTAGAGCATCGACTTCCAGCCCACCTCGACGTTGGCGAAGATCGCCTGCGACTGATCGTGGTAGCCCGACTGCTCAGGTTTGAACTTCGTCTCGTAGTCGAGGTTGTGGATGGCGAAGAAGTTCGGCAGCGAGGAGAGCTGTCCATTGTAGCCCAGCTGCTCGTACTTCGTGTCGTTGATCGAGGCACCGAAGTTCACGTTCAGCGACCAGTCCTCGCCGAAGTACTTGTTCACCGTGGCGATCACGTCGGCATAGGTGTTGTTCGAGTTGGTGCGGATGTCGCGGTAGGCTCCGTTCTCACCGGCCCACAGACGGTCGGTCGAAGCATAGAGCTTGTAGGTGAGGCGGTTGTCGTAGTTGTCGATCTTCACACGTCCCGTAACGTCGAGCCAGTCGGTGATCTGCCACTTGAGCGACGCGTTGGCCATGTAACGCTTCTTGGAGTTCTCGCGCAGCTCGCGGTTCTGCACCCAGTAGGGGTTCTGCATACCCACACTGTTGTTGCCATAGGGCCAGTATACCGTGCTGTAACCCAGGGCCGAGTCGTAACGCTCGTACATGCGGACCTCGTCGAAGTCCTCGCCGCGCGGGAAGAGGTAGAGACCCGGAAGGGCATTGTAGTAGAGACCCTGCGAGGTCATGTTGCGGTCGTACTGCTTGATGAAGCTGCCGCCGATGTCGAGCGTCAGCTTGTCCTTGACGAGCGACGTCGTGTTGCGGGCCGTGAAGTTGTAACGGTCATAGGCCGTGTTGGGCAGAATACCCGTCGTGTTGGTCGTCGATACCGAAGCGTAGGTCTGGTTGCGCTGCGTACCCGTCGAGAGCGATACCGTGTTGATGACGTTCGCACCCGTGTTGAAGAAGTCGCGCGGATTGTAGTCCGAATTGACCACGTTGCCCCAGCTGACCACCTGACCGATGGCGTTGCCGTACTTGCTCTGCATCTCGGGCATCATGTAAACCGTCGAGAAGGTCGTGCTGTTCGATACCGTAACGGTCGTCTTGTCCACCTGTCCCTTCTTGGTCGTGATGAGCACGACGCCGCTGGCGGCGGCGTTACCGTAAAGGGCAGCGGCCGACGGTCCCGTCAGCATCGTGATCGACTCGATGTCGTCGGGGTTGATATCCGCAACACCATCGGTACCGGGCTGGTCCGACATGTTCGAGCCGTCCACCGTGTTCGAGAGGTTGAACATCGGAATACCGTCGATCACATAGAGTGCCAGGTTCGAACCCGTCAGCGACTTCGTACCGCGCATCACGACACGCGAGGCACCTCCGGCGCCGTTGGCACCGGCGTTGATCTGCACACCGGCCACCTTGCCGACGAGCGAGTTCATGAAGTTGGCGTCCT
>DWWQ01000024.1 GCA_019119615.1 Candidatus Alistipes stercoravium
GATCAGCCGCGCGGAGGAGAGCCTCACCTTCTCGCACATCCTCACGCCGACGTTCCTGCCCGTCGCCGAGCAGTTCCGCCTCGTCGAGTTGGTGGCGCTGGCCCTGACGGACAGTTTCGACGAGTTCGGCATCGACACACGCGTCAAATGGACGAACGACATCTATGTCGGCGACCGCAAGATGGTCGGCATCCTCATCGAACACAGCTACTCGGGGCCGACACTCGCCCGCACGATCCTCGGCACGGGCATCAACGTCAATCAGACGGAGTTCGACCCCGCGCTGCCCAACCCGATTTCGATGGCCCAGGCCGCCGGCCGGCGGTTCGACCGGGAGGAGGTGCTCGAAACCTACCGCCGCCACGCCGCACGCCGCTACGCGCAGCTCGAACGGGGCGAATACGCCGCACTCGAGGAGGAGTACCGCCGGCGGATGTACCGCCTGGGCGAGCGGCATCCGTTCCGACGGGCCGACGGCACGCTCTTCGAGGCCGTGATCGAGGGGGTGCGCCCCACGGGCGAGCTGCTCCTGCGCCACGACGACGGGACGCTCCGCGGGTACCTCTTCCGCGAGGTGGAGTTCGTCATCGAGGGACGCGACCGCTGAACGGCGCGGCCGCCGCATGCCGCCGCCGGAAAAAAGTGCCGGAAAGTGTTGTGCATGCGAAAATAACGACTATCTTTGCATAACGAAATCATAAAACGCAATACCATGAACGTACCTGCCAATCTGAAATACTCGAACGACCACGAGTGGTGCCGTGTCGAGGGAGACGTAGCCGTTATCGGCATCACCGACTTTGCCCAGAGCCAGCTGGGCGACATCGTCTTCGTGGACGTGCCGACCGTCGGCGAGACACTCGCCGCAGGCGAGGTCTTCGGATCGATCGAGGCCGTGAAGACCGTCAGCGACGCCTTCCTTCCGGTCGGCGGCGAGGTGGTGGAGTTCAACGAGGCCGTGGATGCCGACCCCTCCATCGTAAACAAGGACGCCTACGGCGAAGGATGGCTCATCAAGGTCCGCATGAGCGATCCCGCGGAGTACGACGCCCTGCTGACACCCGAGCAGTATACGGAGCTGATCGGTTAATCCGGTGCGGTCCCGACAACGTCAAGGCAGCCTGCACGAGCAGGCTGCCTTTTGTTTCACCTCCCCCGAAACGACCGCCGGAACCCTGTACATACAAAAACCGGGACCGCCTCGGCAGCCCCGGATTCGGGAAGGCGGTGGAGGTCATCCGACAACGCCCCGCCTTCGTATGTACTGTCGCCGCGCCGATGCGGCCGATGCATTAGATACTGATATCGAGGATCTCGAAGTGGATCGTGCCGGCCGGGACCTCGACGTCCACGCAGTCGCCCTTCTTGTGGCCGAGCAGCGCCTTGGCGATCGGCGTACCGATGGCCAGCTTGCCCTCGCGCAGATTGGCTTCGTGTTCGGCGACGATCGTATAGACCATCTGCTTCTTGGTATTGTGATTCATCAGCGTAACCTTGCTCAGGATCTGCACCTTGCTCTTGTCGATCTTCGACTCGTCGATGACCCGTGCATTGGCGATCGTATCCTCCAGCTTGGCGATACGCATCTCCAGCAGACCCTGCGCCTCCCGGGCAGCGTCGTACTCCGCGTTCTCCGAAAGGTCGCCCTTGTCGCGCGCTTCAGCGATCGCCGCCGAAATCGCCGGACGCTCGACGGAACGCATGTGGTCGAGCTCGTCCTTGAGTTTCTTGTAACCCTCCGCTGTCAGATAAATAATCTCTTTTGCCATAAAAAAACATAAAAAATAAAGAATCCTGACCTGCGAAGGCCAGAACCCTGTTGCTTTGTAGAAGCAAAGATACGAAGCAGATTCCATATTTCCAAATCTTTTTTCGGATTCGGGCCGTCCGACGCCCGGCAACTCCGGCAAAACCGCAGCCGCCGGAGCTGCCGCCGAAAAGGCCCTGCACGACATCGTGCACACCCGTTCATGCGGTCCGCGCTCCGAAGCACAGGCCCGGAGGAAAAGCCGGATCTGCAGGCAATAATTTTTTTTGCAAATCGTTAATTTATGCGTAACTTTGCGCGATAAAGCGCCGTAAAAGATTCATCGATGAAGCAGAAATTCTTATATGCCGTATGCGGGGCGGTCGTGGCCGTCGCCCTTGTCGGGTGTTCCGGAATCAATGCCCTGCTCAAAAGCGGGCAACCCGAACTGATCTACAGCAAGGCGCTGGAGTACTACAAGATCGGTAAGTGGCAGCGGGCTTCCACCCTCTTCGAAGGCGTGCAGCCCTACTACACGGGAACCTCGCGCGAGGACAGCATCTCGTTCTACAACGCGCACTGCAAATTCAAGAATCGCGACTACGACGCGGCATCGACCCTGCTCGATGAATTCCGCCGCAAGTTCGGCCGCAGCGTCTTCATCGAGGATGCCGAAGGCATGTACGCCCTCTGCTACTACTACCTTGCACCGGGGCCCACACGCGACCAGACAATGACCGGGCAGGCCATCATGGCCATCAACGAGTTCATCGCCCGCTACCCGCAGAGCGACCAGATCGAGAATTTCCGGAAGATCAACGAGGAACTCAACGGGCGGCTGCACGAAAAGGCCTACCTGAACGCATATACCTATTATAAGATCGGACGCTACAAGTCCGCCATCGTCGCGCTGAAGAATGCCCTGAAGCAATACCCCGACACCGAGCACCGCGAGGAGATGATGTATCTGATCGTCGATTCGGGCTACCGCCTGGCAAGCAACTCGGTCATCGAGAAGCAGACGGACCGCTACCTGGACATGCTCGACTCCTACCTCTCGTTCCGCGAGGAGTTCCCCGAGTCGAAGTACCTCAAGGAGCTGGACCGCATGGCGCAGCACGCCCGCGACTACCTGGACCGCAACAACAAGGACAACAACGAAGAATAGAGATGGAAATCAAGAAGAACATCCCCAACAACACCATCACGCGCAAGCTGGCGGATCTGGACAAGGAGACCGGCAACATCTACGAGAGCGTGAACATCATCGCGCGCCGCGCCAACCAGATCGCCACGGAACTCAAGACCGAGCTCAACCGCAAGCTCGCCGATTTCTCGTCGCCTACGGATACGATGGAGGAGACCTTCGAAAACCGGGAGCAGATCGAGATCTCGCGCTACTACGAGCGGCTGCCCAAACCGGTCATTATCGCCACCGAGGAGTTCATCGACCATGAACTGCTCTACAAGGAGGGCAAGGACGGCGAGATGAAGGAGATCTAACCGACAACACACGATGGCTTCCGACATTACGGCCCTTCCGCTCGAAGGACGCCGCATCCTGCTGGGCATCACGGGTAGCATAGCAGCCTACAAGGCGGCTGTGCTTTGTCGTTTATTGAAGTGCGCGGGTGCCGAGGTCCGGGTGATGATGACACCCCTGGCCAAACAGTTCATCACGCCGCTGACGATGGCCACGCTCTCGAAGAATCCCATTCTGGTGGAATTCTTCGATCCGGAAAACGGCGCCTGGAACTCACACATCTCACTGGGCGAGTGGGCCGACTGTTATCTGATCGCCCCGGCGACGGCCAACACGCTGGCCAAGATGGCCGCAGGCATCGCCGACAACCTGCTGCTGACGACCTACCTCTCGGCACGCTGTCCGGTGGTCGTGGCCCCGGCCATGGACCTCGACATGTACGCCCACGAGGCGACGCAGCAGAACCTCCGCATGCTCCGCTCACGCGGCGTGGAGATCATCGAGCCCGCAGAGGGCGAGTTGGCGAGCGGTCTGCGGGGCAAGGGCCGCATGGCCGAACCCGAGCAGATCACGGCCTTCGTGGCGGAGCTGCTCGATGAAAAAAAAAAGAGCCTCGCCGGTAAACGGATGATCGTTACGGCCGGGGCGACGATCGAGGCCATCGACCCCGTGCGGTTCATCTCGAACCATTCATCGGGCAAGATGGGCTACGCCATTGCCGGGGAACTGGCGGCACGCGGTGCCGAAGTTACGCTCATCACGGGCCGCACGGCCCTCTCTACGCCGCGGGGCGTCCGCCGCGTGGAGGTGCTCTCCGCCGCGGAGATGTACACGGAGGCCGTACGGGCCTATGCGGAGGCCGACGGCGGGGTGATGTGCGCCGCCGTGGCGGACTACACGCCCGCGGAGGTCGCACAAACCAAGATCAAGAAACACGACGGCGGGATGACCATCACGCTGCGCCGCACGCAGGACATCGCCGCCGAGCTGGGCCGCCAAAAGGGCGACCGCCTGCTCGTGGGTTTCGCCCTCGAGACCGACGACGAAGAGGTCCATGCCGAGGAGAAGCTCCGCAGGAAGAACTTCGACTTCATCGTCCTCAACTCGCTGCGCGATGCGGGTGCGGGATTCCGCGGCGACACGAACAAGGTAACGTTCATCGACCGCGCGGGCCGCGAGGAGCTGCCGCTGCTCTCCAAACGCGAGGTCGCCCGGCACATCGCCGACAAAATCGAAACCCTTCTGAAATAAATCCGCCATGTTACGCCGTCTGTCGGTCGAAAATTACGCGCTCATCGACAAGCTCGAAATGGAGCTGGATCCCCGCCTGAACATCATCACGGGCGAGACGGGCGCCGGCAAATCGATCCTGCTGGGAGCCCTCGGGCTGCTGCTGGGCGGCAAGAACGACGGCACGGCCATGAAGGACGCGGCGCGCAACTGCACCGTCGAGGGAACCTTCCGCCTGGCGGGACTCGGTCTGGAGCCCTTCTTCGAGGAAAACGACCTCGACTATGCCGACGAGACGACTCTCACGCGCATCATCACCCCCGCGGGCAAGAGCCGCATGTTCGTGAACGACGTTCCCGTGTCGCTGGCGCAGATGCGCGAGCTGGGGAGCCGCCTGGTGGACATCCATTCGCAGCATCAGAACCTGATCCTCTCCTCGGAGGAGTTCCGCACGACGGCCATCGACACCGTCGCCGGCAACGGCGCGCTGCTCGAACGCTACGGGGCACACTACACCCGCTTCACGGAGCTGCAGCGCGAGGTGGCCGCCCTGCGCGAAGCGGCCGAGAAGGGGCGGCGCGACGAGGAGTGGCTGCGCTTCCAGGTCGAGGAACTTACGGCCGCCAACCTCCGCGCGGGCGAGCAGGCCGAAATCGAAGAGGAGCTCACCGTGCTGGAGCATGCCGACCGCATCGGGGAGACACTCACCGCACTGCGCAACGCCCTCGATGCCGACGAGACGGGCATCCTCGTCCAGCTCAAGGAGGCCGAAAACGCCCTTATGCACATCGGCGCCCACTACCCTGCGGCCGAAGAGTATGCCGCACGGCTGCGCTCGACACTCGAGGAGCTGAAAGATATCGGCGCCTCGGCTGCCGCGGAGAGCGAACGCATCGACGCCGACCCCGAACGGCTGGCCAAACTCTCGGCGCGGCTCGACGCGCTGATTGCCCTCCAGCAGAAATACCGCGTCGCGGACGAAGGGGAGCTCCTCGCGCTGCGCGACCGCTCGGCCGAACAGCTCGCCGCCATCGTCCACGGCGACGAACGCATTGCCGAGGCCGAAGCTGCGCTTGAAACGGCCGCACAGGAGGCGCGCACGGCGGCCGACAAACTCCATGCGGCCCGCACAAAGGCCGCCGAAGGCTTTGCCGAACGGATCCGCACGACCCTTGCGAAGCTGGGCATGGCTGAAGCGTGTTTCGAGGTGGAGGTAGAGACAACCGGAACGCTCTCCCGCACAGGCGGCGACAGCATCCGCTTCCTCTTCACGGCCAACCGCGACCGCACGCCGCAGCCCGTCGAGCGGATTGCCTCGGGCGGCGAGCTCTCGCGCGTCATGCTCGCCCTGAAGGCGCTGTTGGCCGAACGCATGCAGCTCCCGACGATCCTCTTCGACGAGATCGACACGGGCGTTTCGGGACGCATCGCCGACGCCATGGGCGAGATCATCGCCGCGCTCTCCGCCACGATGCAGGTCGTGGACATCACCCACCTGCCGCAGGTCGCCTCGAAGGGCGCCGCGCACTTCGTAGTCTACAAACGCGACGGGCACACCTCGATCACGCGGCTGACGGACGACGAGCGCATCACCGAGATCGCCAAGATGCTCTCCGGCTCGGAGATCACCGACGCGGCGATCGCCCAGGCCCGCATCCTGCTGGGCCGCACGAAGGAGCCGGCAGCAACCGCCGCCAAAGGACCGGCAGGCTCCGGCACGCTCTTCTGAACCGCCGCAGCCGCCCTTAATCCGTCATTAACCCATGGACCCGATTCTGCAACTTGCCGCCGAAAACCGGCAGCGTGCCCTCCGCCTCATCGAAGAGCTGCAGCTCTTCGAGACGTGGCGCGCGGCAGGAGCCGCACCCCATCTGGTGGGGTCGCTCCGCGCGGGGCTGCTGATGAAGCACCTCGACATCGACCTGCACGTCTACTCCCCGGCGCCGCTCCGCATCGAGGAGAGCTTCGCCGTCGTGGCCCGCATCGCCCGCCACCCCGGAGTCCGGGCGGTCGAATACGCCAACCGGCTCGACGCCGAGGACAACTGTCTCGAATGGCATGTGCAGTATGCGGACGAACGGGGTGCGCTCTGGCAGATCGACATGATCCACCTCCCGGAAGGGTCCCCCTGGGAGGGTTATTTCGAACGCGTGGCCGACCGCATCGCCGCCGTGCTGACCAACGAGACGCGCCGCGCCATCCTGCAGTTGAAAAACGAGACGCCCGACACGGAACACATTCCCGGCATTGCCTACTACATGGCCGTACTGCGCGACGGCGTCCGCAGCTACCCGGAGTTCTCGGCCTGGCGCAAGACACACCCCCTGACGGGAATTGTCGAGTGGATGCCCTGACGGACCGCACACGCGGTTCGTTTTTTTTGTGCCGGTTTACGTCTTTTCCCACGATCCGGCGTCTTATAATCGGACGCGCATCCAAAAAAGACCCTTTTGAACCCATGATGAAAAGAACAGACACGCCCCAACCCAGCCGGATTGCCGAGGCGGTTACCGCCTACCACGCGGAGCTCTATCGCTTCGCGGCCCTGAGGACCGGTTCCCGAAGCGATGCCGAAGATATCGTACAGGAGACCTTTCTGAAGCTGCTGACCGCCTCGGGCGGGATCGCTCACCCCAGAGCCTATCTCTACCGCTGCGTGGCCAATGCCTGCTGCGATCTGAAACGCCGCCGTACGTTCTACGAACCGTTGAGAGCCGACCAGCCCCAGGACGATCCCGATCCCGCGCTGCGCGAGGAGGCCGAACGGCTCGCCGCACTACTCGACCGCATTCCGCCGGAACAGGCCGAAGTCATCCGCCTGCACACGTTCGCCTCACTGCGCTTTACGGAGATCGCCGAGATCCTCGACATCCCCGTTACCACGGTCAAATCGCGGTTCCAGTACGGAATCGAGAAGTTGAGAAACCGGTTGTAAACAAAAAAAACAGTTGCCATGAATTGCCACGAATTCCATAAAATGATTCCCGACCTGCTTGCCGGCACGCTCTCCCCGGAAGAACTTTCCGTCGCCCGCGAGCACCTCACGACCTGTCCCGCATGCGCCGAAGCTCTCCGCATGGCCCGGGAAACCCTCCGAAGCGTAACCCCTCGTTTCGAGCCCTCCGTTCCCGAAGGGTTGGAAGCCCGCCTGCTCGATGCGGTTCACCACCGGGCAACCGCCCCGCAGCCCCCCGTCCGCCGTGCCCCGCGCCGTCGGCTTGTCGGCCTCCTTTCGGGCATCGTATCGGCCGCCGCCGTGGTCATCGTGGCCCTCACATTCGGGCTCAACACGCCGGCCCGTGCCGCCCGCAACCGCCTCACGCAAGCCATCGCCTCGATGGAGGGCCTCCACAGCATCCGCATCGAACTGCGCATCCGCACCTCCGAAGCCGAGAATTTCGACTACATCGACCCCCTGGAGGAGTTCGTCCCCCACACGTTGGAAGCCATCTATACCCCCCGGCTTCTCTGGCGCGTCGAGAAACCCGGCCGCAAGGCCCTCTACGACGGCGAGCACACCTATCTCTGGTATGACTCGCTGAACGACGGCCTGATCCAGCCCTACACGCCCGACGCAATCGGGATGCTGAACCTGCTGATCGACCCGAGCCAGCTGCTCGAACTCGAACGGCAATTCACCAAAACGCATACCGGCGCCCGTTACGAACTGCACCGCAAGGCGGAGGTTCTCTACCTGAAGGTCATCAGCCCGGCACAGGGCGACTTCAGCCAAAGCGACCATGAGCGCAACACCTCGATCCTCGAGAGCAACACCCGCCGCGAATACCTTTTCGATGCCGAAAGCGGGCGGCTGCTGGAAGCCTGCGTAACGCTCCTTGCCGAAGAGGGGGAACGAACGTTGCTCGAGATCGGCCGCATCGAATACGACGCCCCGATCGACGCCCCGACCCTCACGGCCCTTCCCGAAGGAATTGCCTGGGAGTGTCCGGCGCAGGCCCTGCCGTCGGGCCGGCTGACCGGCATCGGCGCGGAGGAGGCCGCACGGCTGATCCTCGGAGCCTTTGCCACCTGGGACAACGAGATTCTCGACGAGGCGCTCCGCAACTACGGGACCCACGCCCGGGAGCTGCTCCAAAGCCGCTACTCCGGAGCCACGGCGGAGCGCCTCTCCGAACCCGTCCGCTCGGGCAAATACCCCGGATGGTTCATCCCCTGCACGCTGCGGATGGCCGACGGAAGCCGTGAAAAGATCCGCATGGCCCTGCGCAACGACAATCCGGAAAAGAGCTGGGTGATCGACGGAGGCCTCTAAATCCGCCGACCCACCGGACAAAAAATCCCCGGAAGCCGAAACTTCCGGGGATTTCGTTACAAATCCGTCCGCGAGGAGATTACATCATGCCCGCCCCCGGAATCAATCCCGGCACAAACCCAGATTCCGGCGATAGGCAGTCGGGGTCATGCCGGTCGTCATGCGGAACAGCCGGTTGAAATGCGACAGATTGTGGAAACCCGCCTCGGCGGCAACCTGCGCAACCGGCCGGTCGGTATGCATCAACCCGTTGCAGACCCGCGCCATGCGAAGCGCATTCGCATATTCAAAGACGGTGCGGCCCGTGCGCCGGCGGAAATAGCGGCACAGAGCTGCCGGCGACATGCCGGCCTGACAGGCAATCTCCCCGAGAGTCAGCTTCCGGCCGAGATTTCCGAGCAGGAAACGGTGCACCCGCCACAGCGGTTCATCCTCGCCGCAGGCCGCGGACCGGCACTCCACATCGGCATCGATACAGGAATAATCGCCGCTGCGACCCAGGAAATCGAGCAATTCGAAAAGAATGCAAACCCGGCCGACACCTTCCGACTCGTCGATCCGTTTCATGGCCGCAACGAAGGCCGCGACCTCCCGTCCGCCCGTGAAACGCACCCCGCTGCGGCTGCGCTCCAGCAAGGTATCGATCCACCGCAATTCGGAGAGGTCCGACAGATGCAGCGGAAACAGCCGCTGCGGGAAATAGAGCACCTCGCAGAGCGCTGACGCCCGTTCCGAGGCGGCACACAGATGCAGATGCGGGACACCTCCCCCGATAAGCGTCAGCGACCCGGGAGCATACGGGGAGACTCCTCCCCCCACGAACTCGACACCCGATCCGGAAATCACATGGATCAACTCATACTCCGTGTGGTAATGCAGCGGAGCCTCGAAAGCAAGCTCCGGCAGGTGGGCGACCGACCTGAGGTCGGTCGCCGGCACCATCCGATGAACGATTCCCTGTTTCATTTGACCCGTCGGCAAATAGAGCACTATTTTATGCAAATATACCACAAATTGCGGATTCCGGACCGCATTAAATTTGCCCTATCATAAAATACGACCTTCCCATGGAAAATGACACAAGAATCGAAGCCGAGGCAGTCCGCCGCGTAGAGGCTGCCGCCGAGGCGCTGCGCCGGGGATCGGGAATCCTGCTCACCGACGACGAAGACCGGGAGAACGAAGGGGACCTGATCTTTCCGGCCGAAAGCATCACCATCGCACAGATGGCCCGGCTGATCCGCTGCTGCAGCGGGATCGTCTGTCTCTGCATCACCGCCGAAAAAGCCCGGAAGCTGGAGCTGCCGCCCATGGCCCGGCACAACACCAACCGCCAGGGCACCAATTTCACGGTATCCGTCGAAGCGGCCGCGGGCATCACGACCGGCGTCTCGGCCGCAGACCGGATCGCAACGATCCGGGCCGCCATCGCACCGCACGCCCAGCCGCAGGACCTCGCCCGCCCGGGACACCTCTTCCCGCTCGTCGCCCACGCGCAAGGAGTACTGGGCCGTCGCGGACATACGGAAGGCAGCGTCGATCTGATGCGCATCGCCGGAAGCGCGCCATGCGCCGTACTCTGCGAACTGACCCTGCCGGACGGCTCCATGGCCCGCAGACCCGAAGTGGAGGCCTTCGCCAGAGAATACGGCTATCCCGTCGTCTCGGTGGCCGATATTGTGCGCTACCGACTCCTCAAGGAGCAGTCATAACTCCCCTTCACACAAAAAATCCCCGGAAGCCGAAACTTCCGGGGATTTCGTTACAGATCCGTCTGTGCGGAGATTACATCATGCCGCCCATACCGCCGCCCGGCATGGCCGGAGCTGCCGACTGCTCGGACTTCTTCTCGGCCAGGACGCACTCGGTCGTCAGGAACATCGAAGCGATCGATGCGGCGTTCTCCAATGCAACACGCGACACCTTCGTCGGGTCGATGATACCGGCTGCAAGCAGATCCTCGTACTTGTCGTCGCGGGCGTTGTAACCGAAGGCACCCTCGCCCTCGCGCACCTTATTGACAACCACCGAGCCCTCACCGCCGGCGTTGGCCACGATCTGACGCAGCGGCTCCTCGATCGCACGCTTGACGATCTGGATACCCGTCGTCTGATCCTCGTTCTCACCCTTCATACCCTCGAGGGCCGAAGTAGCACGGATGTAGGCTACACCGCCACCCGGAACGATACCCTCCTCGACGGCAGCACGCGTTGCGGCGAGTGCATCGTCCACGCGGTCCTTCTTCTCCTTCATCTCGACCTCCGTAGCGGCGCCGACATAGAGCACGGCCACACCGCCCGAGAGCTTGGCCAGACGCTCCTGGAGCTTCTCCTTGTCGTAATCCGACGTAGCCTTCTCGATCGAGGCACGGATCTGGGCCACACGCGCTGCAATGGCCTCCTTCTGACCGGCGCCATCGACGATCGTCGTGTTCTCCTTGTTGAGCGTAACCTTGTCGGCCGAACCCAGCATCTCGAGCGTTGCATCCTCGATCTTCATGCCCTTGTCCGTCGAGATGACCGTAGCTCCCGTCAGGATGGCGATATCCTCGAGCATCTCCTTGCGGCGGTCGCCGAAGCCCGGAGCCTTGCAGGCGGCGATCTTCAGCGTGCCGCGCAGCTTGTTCACCACGAGGGCCGACAGCGCCTCGCCATCGACATCCTCGGCGATGATGAGCAGCGCACGTCCGCTCTGAGCCACCGGCTCCAGAACGCCCATAAGCTCCTTCATCGTCGAGATCTTCTTGTCCGTAAGCAGGATGTACGGCTTCTCGAGCTGTGCCTCCATCTTCTCGGGATCGGTGATGAAGTAGGCCGAAATGTAACCGCGGTCGAACTGCATACCCTCGACCACCTCGACATGCGTCTCGGTGCCCTTGGCCTCCTCGACGGTGATCACACCCTCGTTATTGACCTTGGCCATCGCCTCGGCGATCAGCTTGCCGATGTTGCCGTCGTTGTTGGCCGAAATGGTGGCCACCTGCTCGATCTTCGAGATGTCCGAGCCCACCTCCTGGCTCTGCTCACGCAGCGAATCGACAACCGTAGAGACGGCCTTGTCGATACCGCGCTTGAGGTCCATCGGATTGGCACCGGCCGTAACGTTCTTCAGACCCACGCCGATGATCGACTGGGCGAGCACCGTAGCGGTCGTCGTGCCGTCGCCGGCATCGTCGTTCGTCTTCGAAGCGACCTCCTTGACCATCTGGGCGCCCATGTTGGCGAAAGCGTCGTCGAGCTCCACCTCCTTGGCCACCGTAACACCGTCCTTGGTGATCTGCGGCGCACCGAACTTCTTGTCGATAATCACGTTGCGGCCCTTGGGACCCAGCGTTACCTTCACTGCGTTCGACAGCGCATCGACACCCTCCTTCAGGAGCTCGCGCGCCTCGACATTGTATTTGATATCCTTTGCCATAATAGTTGTCCGAAATTTTTAAACGTTACACATTAGATGATCGCCAGGATGTCCTGCTGCTTCATGATCAGGTAGCTTTCGCCCTCGATCTGGATCTCCTGTCCGGCATACTTGCCGTAGAGAACCTGGTCGCCGACCTTGACCTCCATCTTCACCTCCGAGGTGCCGGGGCCTACGGCAACTACCTTGCCTGCCAGGGGTTTCTCCTTGGCCGTGTCGGGGATAATAAGTCCTCCGGCGGTCTTCTCCTCCGCGGGATTCGGAAGAATCAGCACGCGGTCCGATAACGGTTTTACGTTCATAGCTCTGCGTTTTTAAGTTATTATTTGTTGTTTCTATTGCTTTCGCACCCCACATACCAACAAGAGGTGTGCCAACCGCTTTTTGACAGATTCCGCATGACAAACGAGCAGAAGAGCCTGCCAAAATGGCACGACCGCGATTTCCTGCCGATTTTTCGGCGATTTTTTTTGCACGGACCGAAAAAGTGTATTACATTTGCACTCCGAAAGACCGCCAGACGGTCATATGGTGGATGTAGCTCAGTTGGTTAGAGCGTCGGATTGTGGTTCCGAAGGCCGAGGGTTCGAGCCCCTTCTTCCACCCGGAGAGCCGGACACGATGTCCGGCTTTTTTCGTTTCATAACCTCGCAACAGCCTGGCAGCCGGCATATTCTCCGGCCAAGAACTCCTCCTCACGGGAAAAAATCACCCCCCACAAGGCTTCCATTCGCGATTTTTTTGTTACTTTTAGGGAAAATTTGAAGCCGGGCCGCTGTCGGTCCGGTTTCGGCGACACCCAACAAACCAAAACCAAACCAAATTCATTGTAACCATGAAACGGAACCTTCTCTCCCTGCTGCTGCTCCCGTTCCTGGCAGCCGCCACGATGCTGGCATCGTGCAGCTCCTCGGACGAGGATGTGGAGACGCCGCCGCCCGGCAGTGAAGAAACACCCCCGACCCTCACGATCCAGTCGCCCGACGACGGCAACGATCCCACGAAGGTAGAGATCGGACAGGGCAGCTACTCGAAATCCTACAAGATCGTAACGACCGGCAGCTGGCGCATCGAAAAGTCGGAATCGGGCGGCTGGCTCACCATATCGCCCGAATCGGGCAAGGGCGACGCCTCGGTAACCTTCTCGGCCGAGGCCAATGAATCGACCGCAACGAGGGAGGCCGAAGTCCAGTTCTACCTCGAGGAGGAGCTCGCCCATACCATGACCATCATCCAGGCGGGCAGCACCCCCTACCTGAACGTATCGCCTGCCGAAGTCGCCACGCTGCCCGTCGAAGGCGGCGACGTCGAGCTGACCGTCGAGACGAACACCTCCGGCTGGGAGTACACCATCACGGGCAGCAGCTCCTGGCTCTCGGAAAAGTCGCGCGAGGAGAACAAGCTCGTCCTCACGGCTTCGGTGAACGAGGGCTCCTCCAAACTGGAAGCTACCGTTACGATCTCGTCGAAGGACGACCCGACGCTCAAGCAGGAGATCGCCGTGGCACAGTACTGCCTGGTAGCCGACCTGCTCGACGTGGAGTTCCACAACGACGGAACGGCCACGGACCTCTCGCCGATGCACAACCAGGTGGAATATGTCCCGGGAGCCGCCCTGATGACCTATTACAACGACAGCTACGGACGTTACATCGCCCACTTCAACCAGACGCCCGGCACCAACATGTCGTCGAGTTATTATAAGGTAGACTATGCGGCCAACTCGGCGTTCCAGAATGCGCTCGCCGACGGGCACACGCTGGAGACGCTCGTCATGTTTGACGCCGAGAGCGACGGCTCGAAGGAGATCAAGCCCTTCAGCTCGATGCAGTCCGGAGGCACGGGATTCCTCATCACCACCACCGCACAGGGCAACTGCCTCACCTTCCTGCCCCATGTCGGAGGCACCTACCGCTGGGCCAAGAGCAATATCACGCCCGTACGCGGAAAGTACTACCACCTGGTCGGCGTCTACGACAAGGAGGCCCAGAAGGCCCGCATCTACGTCGATGGCGTACTGATGAACGAGGTCGATGCCACGGGCAGCTTTACGCTGGCCGGTTCCGGCGCCCGCTGGTTCTGCATCGGCGGCGACGCCGCCTCCTCCTACGGCGAGGCCTCCTGGAAGGGCGACATCGTCCTGGCACGCGTATACGACGCCCCGCTGTCAAAAGGAGCCGTGGAGATGCTTTGGGACAAGGTCAAGGACCGCCAGCCCCAGACCGGCACCATCGAGATCACGGATCTCTTCTTCCTCTCCTCGGCCAACGTACAGGCCGGTTCGGTCTACAAGGTCTTCGGCACGGGATTCCAGAGCGGCGACGTCGTACGCCTCGAGTCCACGAGCGACGAGAACCGCAGCTACACCTGCGACTGCACGGTGGGCTCCGGATCGATCAGCATCACCATTCCCGGTGGGTTCGTCTCCGGGACCTACCGCATGGTCCTGCAGCGGGGCAGCACCCTCTACCCGCTCGGTCTGGTCGAGCTGACCCTCTCGGATAACCCCACCACGTTCGACAACCTGCCCCAGGCAGTCGCCCACCGCGGATACCACACCACCAACGGAGCCGCCGAGAACTCGATGGAGTCCTTCCGGGCCGCCATCGAACTGGGCGTCTACGGCTCGGAGGCCGATTTCTACATCACCACCGACGGCGTCGTCGTCTCGAACCACGACCCCACGATCAAGAACAACGCCGGACAGACCCTCACCATCGCCAACTCGACCTACGACCAGATCAAGGACATCACGCTCTCGAACGGCGAGAAGGTCGCCACCTTCGACGACTACCTCGACATCCTGGCTACGAGTTCGAAGACGAAGCTCGTCATCGAGATCAAGGATCAGGGCGATGCCACGAAGAACGAACGCATCGTCGATGCCATCGTCGAGGAACTCCAGAACCGGGAGATGGTCGGCAAGATCGACCTGATCTCGTTCAACTACACGGTCTGCCAGCGCTTCGCCAAGGCCCTCCCGAGCGTTACGGTCGGCTACCTCTCCGGCGACAAGGCCCCGAATACGATCGACCCGGCCATCAAGTGCATCGACTACAGCTACGGCACGCTGCGCAGCAATCCGACGTGGATTCAGGAGGCGCACGACCTGGGCATGAAGGTAAACGTCTGGACGGTCAATTCGACCACCGACATGCTCGACTTCATCGCACAGGGCGTGGACTACATCACCACGGACTATCCCGTAACCCTCAAGGAGATGCTCGAGAAGCTCGCCGAATAAGGGCCGCATCCCGCAAAACGAACACGGACCGGTTTTTCCGGTCCGTGTTTTTTGCACAACGGCAACGAGGCGAACGGCGAAAAGACGGGAGCGGCCCGATCCCCACGGATATCAACAAAAACGCCCCGCCACCATCGGGTGGCAGGGCGCCTTTTCATGCAACGGCAGGTATTACTTGCGGTAAACCTTCTTGTAGCCGTAGATAGCCTCGTCGCCGAGCTCCTCCTCGATACGGAGTAGCTGGTTGTACTTGGCCATACGGTCCGAACGCGACATCGAACCGGTCTTGATCTGACCCGAGTTCGTAGCCACGGCGATGTCGGCGATCGTCGAATCCTCGGTCTCGCCCGAGCGGTGCGACGTTACGGTCGTGTAGCCGGCGCGGTGAGCCATCTCGATGGCATCGAGCGTCTCGGTGAGCGAACCGATCTGGTTTACCTTGATGAGGATCGAGTTGGCGCAGCCCATCTCGATACCCTTTTTCAGGAACTCGACGTTCGTGACGAAGAGGTCGTCACCCACGAGCTGGCACTTGTCGCCGATCTCGGCCGTCAGCAGCTGCCAGCCTTCCCAGTCGTTCTCCGACATACCGTCCTCGATCGAGTCGATGGGGTACTTGGCAACCAGACCCTTCAGGTAC
>DWWQ01000025.1 GCA_019119615.1 Candidatus Alistipes stercoravium
GCTGCCCGGCTTTGCGTTTATGTTGACTAGAATGTGATCAGTCCGCCGTACTCCAGGAATACAGGAGCGAATACCACCGCTACGATGGTCATCAGCTTGATCAGGATGTTGATGGAGGGGCCGGAGGTATCCTTGAAGGGATCGCCCACCGTATCGCCCACGACCGTAGCCTTGTGGCATTCGGAGCCCTTGCCGCCGAAGTGGCCCTCCTCGACCATCTTCTTGGCGTTGTCCCATGCACCGCCGGCATTGGCCATGAAGACCGCCAGCACGAAACCCGAGCCGAGACCGCCGACAAGCAGGCCCATCACGCCCGCCACGCCGAAGACAAGGCCCACGACCACCGGAACGATGATCGCCAGCAGACTCGGGAAGAGCATTTCACGCTGCGCACCGCGCGTCGAGATCTCGACACAGCGCGCATAGTCGGGCGTACCCTCGCCCGTGAGGATACCCTTGATCTCGCGGAACTGACGCCGCACCTCCTGCACCATGCTCTCGGCGGCGCGTCCTACGGCATTCATCGTCAGACCGCAGAAGAGGAACGACATCATGGCGCCGATGAAGACGCCGATGAGCACCGTGGGATTCATCAACGAAACGTTGTAATAGGACATGAAGTCGAGTATCGAGGCACTCTCGACCAAACGCGTCGTTCCGTCGGAAAGAACCAGTTCGGCAACCCCGTTATGGAGCAGTCCGATACGGATCTCCTCGACATAGGAGGCCAGCAGCGCCAGCGCCGTGAGGGCCGCGGAACCGATGGCGAAGCCCTTGCCCGTGGCAGCCGTCGTATTGCCCAGCGCATCGAGGGCATCGGTACGCTTGCGCACCTCCGGACCCAGACCGCTCATCTCGGCATTACCGCCGGCATTGTCGGCGATGGGTCCATAGGCATCCGTGGCGAGGGTGATGCCCAGCGTCGAGAGCATACCCACGGCGGCGATGCCGATGCCGTAGAGGCCCTGCGAGAGGTTATGCGGCGTCATCATGTGGTGGATGTCAAACCCGATGGCACAGAGATAAGCGAGGATGATCGCCACACCGATCGTTACGACGGGAATAGCCGTGGAGATCATGCCCGAGCCGACGCCGGAGATGATGACCGTCGCGGGACCCGTCTTGGAACTTGCGGCGATCTTCTGCGTCGGCTTGTAGGAGTGCGACGTATAGTATTCGGTAGCCTGACCGATTACGATGCCGGCCAGAAGGCCCGTAATAACCGAGCACGACAACCCGATCCAGTTCTCGATGCCCAGCAGGTAGAGGATGCCGAACGTTGCCACGGCGATCAGCGCCGAACTGAAATTGACGCCCACGCCGAGCGAGCGGAGCAGTTCGCGCATCGAGGCCCCCTCCTTCGTCCGCACGAGGAAGATACCGATGATCGACAGGAGGATACCCACGGCGGCGATCAGCATCGGAGCCAGCACGGCCTTGAGCTGCAGGGCCTCGCTGCCGGCCGTCGAGAAGGCGGCGGCTCCGAGGGCTGCGGTGGCCAGCACCGAGCCGCAGTAGCTCTCGTAAAGGTCGGCGCCCATGCCGGCCACATCGCCGACATTGTCGCCCACGTTGTCGGCGATGGTCGCCGGGTTGCGGGGATCATCCTCGGGGATGCCCGCCTCGACCTTGCCCACCAGGTCGGCGCCCACGTCGGCCGCCTTCGTATAGATACCGCCGCCGACACGGGCGAAGAGCGCCTGCGTCGAGGCTCCCATGCCGAAGGTCAGCATCGTCGTGGTAATGACGACGAGCTTCTGCGGACCGACGATGTCGGTAAAGTGATTCAGGATCAGATACCAGAAGGAGATGTCGAGCAGACCGAGGCCCACGACGACCAGTCCCATCACGGCGCCGCTGCGGAAGGCGACCTTCAGGCCGCGGTCAAGCGACTGCCGGGCGGCGTTGGCCGTACGGGCCGAAGCATAGGTCGCGGTCTTCATGCCGAAGAAGCCGGCCAGACCCGAGAAAAAGCCACCCGTAAGGAAAGCGAAGGGAACCCACGGATTCTGCACGCCGGCGCCGTAGGCCAGATAGGCGAAGAAGAGCGCCAGCAGGATGAAGATCACCAGCACGACCTTGTACTGTTGCTTGAGGTAGGCCATGGCACCCTTGCGGACATGCGCGGCAATCTCGCGCATGCGCTCCGTACCTTCGTCTTCCCGCTTCATGAGCGAATAGAAAACCCATGCCACGGCGAGCGCGACGACGGAAGCCGCAGGCACAAGCCAGAAAATAGGAGGAATGTTCATTTCGGTAAAACGGTTTTTAAGGTTGGTATTTAAAGAACGATGTATCGTTGTATGTATGCATTGCGGAGAAGCGGCGAAAACAGTCTCCGAGAGCAATTTCAACAAATATACGAAATTTATTCGGAATCGGGAGAACGGATTCCGATTTTACACGGGAACAGCCGCCGAAATCGGCTTTTCCAATGTAAAAATTGGCCGTTGAAGCGGAAAAAAGGGTACGGAAAAGCCGATTCGCCCGGCCGCCGTGCGGTATTTCGGCACAAAAGATCTATTTTTGCAGCGTCGTACCGGCCCTGTCGGGGCGACAGCACCCTATTATTCATTTAATAAGAGACATCATGGACGAAGGCCCGGATCGTACTTGCGCATTCACCGAATTATTCACGAATCCGTAGGGGTCCGGCAACGGTCTCCTTACGGACTAAAAGGAGATCAATGCCATGAAAGCACTCGAAAGGCACCTGCAGCTCCTGCTCGAAGCCCGCGACTGGAAGCGGCTCGGGGAGGAGATGGCCGCATTGGATCCATCCCGGGCGGCCGAAATCATCACCGACATCCAGATTCCCCGACGGGACCTGCTCTACCGGCTGTTGCCTGCGGCAACGGCAGAAGCGGCATTCGAACAGCTGGCACCCGACGGAAAAGACCGGTTCATCGACCTGCTGCGGACCGAAATTCGCTGCGGAGCCGAAAACCCGGTCGCAGAGACCGAAGGACAGGCTCCCGTCGGAGAACTGCCCGGGAGGCTCCTGCGCCGTCTGCTGGACACCCTGCACACGGAGGAGTACGACGCATTGTTCCGTTACCTGGGTTACTCCGAGACCTGCATCGGGAGCATGGTCCGTACGGGATTCATCGCCCTGCGGCCCGGATTCACCACCGGGGAGGCGCTGGAGCAGATCCGGCGTTACGGCGCCGGCACGGAGCATCTCGAAACACTCTACGTCGTGGACGGCTCCTGGCGGCTGCTCCGCACGATCGGCATCCGCGACCTGCTGCTCGCCCCGCCCGAGCGGCCGGTTTCCGAGCTCGGGGAAACGACATGCACGGTGCTTCGCGCCGAGGAGGACCGGGAGGCCGTCGCCGCACGTTTCCGCAGCGGAGGCCCCGCATCGCTCCCCGTAACCGATGCAGCAGGAACGCTGCTCGGAGTGGTTTCGCTCGAAGAGGTTCTCCGGATCGAACGCGAGGAGGCCACCGAGGATTTCCAGAAGTTCGGAGGAACCGAGGAACTCGAACTCTCCTACACCCGCACCCCGCTGCTGTCGCTCGTCAAGAAACGGGCCGGATGGCTCGTCGTACTCTTCCTGAGCGAAATGCTTACGGCCTCGGCCATGGGGCACTTCGATGACGAGATCGCCCGGGCTGTCGTTCTGGCGCTTTTCGTTCCGCTGGTCATCTCGAGCGGCGGCAACTCGGGATCGCAGGCCGCAAGTCTCATCATCCGCGCCCTGGCCCTCGGCGAGCTGTCGCAGCGCAACGTCGGATATGTCCTGCGCAAGGAACTGCTCTCGGGGGTGCTGCTGGGAACCATTCTGGGTGCTATCGGATTGATCCGCATCGTCGTATGGCAGGAGACGGGACTCTACGACTACGGTCCGTTCTGGGGATGGGTCGGGGTGAGCGTCGCCGTATCGCTGCTTTTCATCGTATTGTGGGGAACGCTCGCCGGAGCCATGATTCCCCTGCTGCTCAAACGCATCGGGCTTGACCCGGCAACCGCTTCGGCACCCTTCGTCGCCACGCTCGCCGACGTTACGGGACTCGTGATCTACTTTTCGGTCGCGGCTCTCTTCCTGACCGGGAAGCTGCTTTGACATCAACGCCGGGCAACAAAAAGCCGGGGTTCGGAATCGTCCGAACCCCGGCTTTTTCAATCGCTCCGACTAACTGCCGAAGTTGTCGTAGAGAATATTCTCGGGAGGTACTCCCAGCGAATCGAGCATCTTGACCACCGATGCGATCATCATCGGAGGTCCGCACATGAGGTAGATGCAGTCCTCGGGAGCCTGATGGTTCTTCAGGTAGTTCTCATAGAGGACGTTGTGCACGAAGCCCGGCGTATAGGGAACTCCTGCGGCATCGGCCTCGGGATCGGGACGGTCCAGCGCCAGGTTGAACTTGAAGTTCGGAAACTCCTTCTCGATCTCGTGGAACTCGTGCAGATAAGGAGCCTCCTTCAGCGCACGGGCACCGTACCAGAACGAGACGGGACGCTTCGTCTTCTCGGTCTTGAACAGATGCATGATGTGGCTGCGCATCGGCGCCATACCCGCACCGCCGCCGACGAAGATCAGCTCCTGCGTGTCGGGCAGGTTGTCGGGCAGGAAGAACTCTCCGTAGGGGCCCGAAATCGTTACCTTGTCGCCCGGCTTGCGCGAGAAGATGTACGACGAGCAGATACCCGGATTCACCTTCATGAACGAACCCGTGGCGCGGTCGAACGGCGGCGTGGCAATACGGATGTTGAGCATGATGATGTTGCCCTCGGCCGGGTGGTTGGCCATCGAGTAGGCGCGGAACGTCGGCTCGGGGTTGGTCGTAACCAGATCCCACATCTTCATCTTGTCCCAGTCGGCACGATAGCGCTCATCGACATCCATGTCGGAGAACTTGATGGCATCGTACTTCGGGATGTCGATCTGGATGTAGCCGCCGCTGCGGAACTTGAGGTTCTCGCCCTCGGGAAGCTTCACGACGAACTCCTTGAGGAAGGTCGAGATATTGCGGTTCGAGACCACCGTGCACTCCCACTTCTTCACACCGAGAACGGCCTCGGGAACCTTGATCTTGAGGTTGTTCTTCACCTTCACCTGGCAGCCCAGACGCCAGTGGTCCTTGGCCATCTTGCGCGTGATGAAGCCCGTCTCGGTCGGCAGAATGTCGCCGCCGCCCTCCAGGACCTGACACTTGCACATGCCGCACGAACCGCCACCGCCGCATGCCGACGGAAGGAATACCTTGTTGTTGGCCAGCGTCGAGAGGAGCGTCGAACCGCTCTCGGTCTTGAGGACCTTCTCGCCGTTGTTGATGTCGATCGTAACCTCGCCCGACGCCACCAGTTTAGCCTTTGCATAGAGAAGCAGTGCGACCAGCACCAGCGTGATCACCAGAAAGGCTGC
Organism: Candidatus Alistipes stercoravium; assembly: GCA_019119615.1. Lineage (GTDB taxonomy): Bacteria > Bacteroidota > Bacteroidia > Bacteroidales > Rikenellaceae > Alistipes > Alistipes stercoravium. The sequence goes on from DWWQ01000025.1 coordinate 5,375, forward strand.
GATCGCAATTAAAATCGTTGTAGTCATTTTTTCCGAATCTCTTTTTAAAGGTTAGAACTGAATGCCCGAGAAGATCATGAAGGCGATACCCATCAGACCCGTGATGATGAAGGCGATACCGGGGCCCTTCAACGCTGCGGGAATGTGAGAATAGGTCGTCTTCTCGCGGATTGCAGCCATCATGACGATGGCCAGCCACCAGCCCAGACCCGAGCCCAGACCGTAGACGATCGTCTGCCAGAAGGAGGTCAGCTCTCCGCCATCGACCTTCTGCTGCATGAAGAGCGAACCGCCCATGATGGCGCAGTTCACGGCGATCAGCGGCAGGAAGATACCCAGCTGGCTGTAAAGCGTCGGCGAGAACTTCTCGACGGCCATCTCCACGAGCTGCGTGAAGGCGGCGATCGTCGCGATGAAGACGATGAACGACAGGAAGCTCAGATCCACGCCCTCGACCAGCACGTTGGCCTTCAGGACATGTTCATACAAGAGGTAGTTCAACGGAACGGTCATCACCATCACGAACGTAACGGCAGCTCCCAGTCCGAGGGCCGTCTTCACGCTCTTCGACACGGCGATGTAGGAGCACATGCCGAAGAAGAAGGCGAAGACCATGTTGTCGATAAAGATCGACCGGATAAAGATATTCAATGATTCCATATGCTATCCTCCTATTTTTCCTGTAAATCCTTGTTGCGCGAGCGATGCACCCAGATGATGCAGCCCACGATGATCAGCGCCATCGGCGGGAAGAGCATCAGACCGCAGTTCGAATAGAAGCCGCCTTCGGTCATGTACCAGCTCTCGGGAATGACCCGGAAGCCCAGCAGCGTGCCGGCGCCGAACAGCTCGCGGAAGAAGGCCACGATCACCAGAATCATACCGTAACCCAGACCGTTGCCGATACCGTCGAGGAACGAAGCCCAGGGCTTGTTGCCCAGCGCGAAGGCCTCGACACGGCCCATGACGATACAGTTCGTGATGATCAGACCCACATAGACCGACAACTGCTTCGAGATCTCATAGACGAAGGCCTTGAGCACCTGATCGACGAGGATCACCAGCGAGGCGATGACCACCAGCTGGACGATGATGCGGATACGCGATGGCACGCCGTTGCGCAGCAGCGACATCACCAGGTTCGAGAAGGCGGTTACGACCGTTACGCTGAGCGCCATGACGATCGCTGGCTTCAGCTGAACCGTAACGGCCAGGGCCGAACAGATACCGAGGATCTGCACGATGACCGGGTTGTTCGCGGAGAACGGGCCCGTCAGATATTTCATGTTCTTGGCCGAAAACAAAGGCTCTTTCTCGTTCTTACTCATTGCTTTCCTCATTTTCTACGTTAGACACTTCGGCAGGAGCGGCTGCGGCCGTCGCGGCGGCACGCTTCGCCTCCAGCAGCGGCAGGTAGTGCTCGATGCTGCTGTGAAGCATGGCCGTAACGCCGTCGGAGGTCTTCGTACCGCCCGAGATGGCATCCACCTCGTGCTCCGGATCCTGCGCTCCGCCCTTGCGGAGCTTCACCGAGACGAACTCCCCGTCGTTGAAAATCTGCTTGCCGATGAATTTCGACTGATACTTCGCCGTGGCGATCTCGTCACCCAGACCGGGCGTCTCGCCCTTGTGCGCCATGATGATGCCGGCGATGGTGTTCATGTCCTTCTCAAGGGCCACATAACCCCAGATGGGGCCCCAGAGGCCCATGCCCGTTACGGGAATGACCACACGGCCGTCCTTAGTCTCGAAGACCGGGAACTTGCCGGCGGCATAGGCGCCCGGCAGGTCGTTGAGCAGCGCGAAGACATTTTCACCCTCGATGGGATTGCCCTCGCTGTCGAGAACGCTGGCCTCGATCACATCGTCATACTTGACCTGTGCGACCAGCTCCTCGGCCGGAACCTGCTGCTTGGCGGCATCGCCGGCATAGAGCGACATGAGGATCGACTGCTTCTTCTCGTTGAGCTCGTTCTCGGCCTGACGCTTCTGGAGACCCAGGGCAGCCAGAGCCAGCAGGGTGGCCACGATGACGACCATCACCGTCGAGTAGATCACGATATAGAGGTTGCTGTTCGTATCGAGACCCTTCTTCTCGGGCTTCAGCTCCGTGAATTCCGAGGCGGGAGCTCCGCAGAGGGGGCAGGTCGCGGGTGCGGACGATCCTTCGTGGATGTATCCGCAGACATTGCATTTAAACTTTTTCTGTGCCATATCTCACCACCCTATTTTGCAGTTTTAACACGATTCTTGCGGCGCGAGATGCTGGACTCGACCACGAAGTAGTCCACCAGCGGCGCCAGCGCATTCATGAAGAGGATCGAAAGCATCATGCCCTCGGGGTATGCGGGGTTCACCACGCGGATCAGCACGGCCAGCGCACCGGTCATGAAGCCTACGATGTACTTGCCCTTGTTGGTCTGAGCCGACGTTACGGGATCCGTTGCCATGAAGACCGCACCGAAGGCGAAGCCGCCCACGATCAAGTGCCACCAGGCGGGATACTCCGTCAGGCCCAGCGCTTGGAAGAGGTAGCCCATGGCCAGACCGCCGACGAATACCGAAACCATCGTCCGCCACGAGGCGATGCCCGTTCCGAGCAGGATCGCGGCGCCGATGAGGATTGCCAGCGTCGAGGTCTCGCCGAACGATCCCGGGATGAAGCCCAGGAAGGCATCCAGCGGCGAGTAGGTCATCGTGCCGGTCGAAGCCAGCTGCTCGAGAGCCGTGGCGCCCGTGATGCCGTCGACCTGCGCACCCATCATCGTCCAGTTGGAGTACCAGACCGTTTCACCCGACATCGAGGGGGTGTAGGCGAAGAAGGCGAAGGCACGCGCCAGCAGTGCGGGGTTGAAGAGGTTCATACCCGTACCGCCGAAGACCTCCTTGCCGAAGACTACGGCGAAGGCCGTCGAAAGGGCCACCATCCACAGCGGCGTCGAAACGGGGAAGATCATCGGGATCAGGAGTCCCGTAACGAGGAATCCCTCGTTCACCTCATGGCCGCGCGCCTGGGCGAAGGCGAACTCGATGCCCAGACCCACGATGTAGGAAACGCAGACCATCGGCAACACGCGTACCAGTCCGTAGAAGAAGGCCGTGAAGCCCGTGAGCCCCACCTGCACGCCGGTGTTGAAGCAGCCGAACAGGAAGGCCGGCATCAGCGCGAGCACCACGACGATCATCGTACGCTTCATGTCGTTGCAGTCGCGGATGTGGGCGCCCTTCACGGTCGTCGTGTTGGGGACGAAGAGGAAGGTCTCGAACGCATCGAACGTCGATTCCAGGAAGCCCAACTTTCCACCCTTGGAGAAGGTGGGCTTGATTTTATCCATGAATTTACGCAATCCCATCTTTATGCCTCCTTAATCATTAAGTTAATACCGTCGCGGATGATCTGCTGGATCTCGATCTTCGAGGGATCGACGAACTCGCACAGGGCGAAATCCTCCTCCGTAACCTCGTAGATACCCAGATTCTCCATCTTCTCGATATCGCCCGCCAGGCAGGCCTTCAGCAGATACATCGGATAGATGTCCATCGGAAGATAACGCTCGTAGAGACCCGTTACGACGAACGGACGCTCGCCGCCGTTGAGATTCGTGTCGAGGTTGTACTCCTTCTTCGGGCAGAGCCACGAGAAGTAGGCACGCGACACGGAGAACTTGTTCAGACGCGGCATGGCCCAGCCCAGCAGTTCGTACTTGTCGCCCTCGGGAATCGCCGTGAGCTGGTTGGCATAGTAGCCCAGGAAGCCGTCGAGCGCGGTCTTCGTACCGGTGAGGACGTTGCCCGAGATGAAGCGGACGCGGTCGCCCTCCTTCTGGGCCTTGACGTTGCCCTTGACGAAAGAATCGACACGGGCGCCTGCGATAACGCGCACATAGCCCGGCTTCTCGATCTCGGAGCCGGCGACGGCAATGATGCGGTGCATGTCCACATGACCCTCGTTCACCAGACGGCCGATGATGGCCAGATCCTGGATGTTCACCGTCCAGACGAGATCACCCTTGTTGATCGGATCGATGTGGTGGATCTGCACGCCCACGTTGCCCACGGGGTGCTTGCCTGCAAAGGTGTGGAACTCGACGCCCTTCAGCGACGGCATCTGCCCTTCGCTTTTCGCACGCATCGAGAGGTGTACCTTGCCCGACGTCAGGCGGCGCAGCAGGTCAAGACCGGCCTGCAGGTTGCGCTGCTCCTGCTTCAGGACGAAGTTGTAGTCCGGAGCGAGCGGCGCCGAATCGAAGGCCGAGATGAAGATCGCCTTCGGCGTGGCGGTCGGATCGGCGATGATCCCGTAAGGGCGCTGCACGATCATCGGCCAAAGGCCCGAACGCAGCAGCAGTTCGACAAGCTCCTCGCGCGTGGCCTTCTTCAGGTCGGGTTTTCCGAACTCCTCGTAGCTCTGTTCGGCATCGGGAGTAACCGTAACCGTAAGCACCTTGCGCTTCTCGCCCCGGTTCACGGCCGCCACCGTACCGCTGACAGGCGACGTGAAGAGTACGCGCTCGTTGTACTTGTTGAAGAACAACGGCGTACCCGCCTTCACCTTATCGCCCACCTTAACCAGCAGCTTGGGTGTAACGCCCTCGAAATCGAGCGGCGAGAGGGCATACTCCGAAGCCATGGGCGCCTCCGCCAACGTCTCCTGGGGTTTGCCCGCCAGATTGATGTCTAAACCCTTGCGTAATGTAATGATTTTCGACATGGTTAAAGATTTTGATTGTTATGTTTGGTTTTCTTGGGTCTTGTTCCGGTTTTGCGGGAATCCCGCATTCGGTGTTAGTCCGCTAACATAAATCGCGTGCGAAAATACGAATTATTTTCGTAAAAACCTTCCATTCCGGGGATTATTTCCCGCCAAAGCCTAAAAAAGAGGCCGCAACGAATCCGATCGGGATTGCCGCGACCGAAAACATAAGGTCGCCGAAGTGTCCGGAAACCAAAGCCGTTTCGCAAAAATTTTATACTTTTGTCCAACCATGCTTCCCTATGTCGATATCCACACGCACCATCCTACCGGGCATGCCGTCGAGCTGCGCACGGCAGGGATTCACCCGTGGGATGCCGCACAGGACAACATCGGCGCCCTCGAAGCGAGGCTCGGACAGGTGCAGGCCCTCGGCGAAACGGGCCTCGACCGGCTGCGGGGGCCCGAAATGGTGTGTCAGCTCCGCATGCTCCGGGCCCAGCTGGAACTGGCCCGAAAACACCGTCTGCCTGTCGTGCTGCACTGCGTAAAAGCCTTTGAACCGCTGATGCGCGAGTTGGCCGCCGTGCCGCTGCGGGCGGTGATCTTCCACGGATTCATCGGATCGAGGCAGCAGGCGGCAGAGGCGCTCAAAAAGGGTTATTACCTCTCGTACGGCATCCGCTCGTTCGCCTCGCCGCGAAGTGTCGAGGCGCTGCGCGCCACCCCCGCCGAACGGCTCTTCCTCGAAACCGACGATCAGGAGACGCCCATCGGCGAGGTCTATGCCCGTACGGCAGAGTTGCGGGGCGAAAGCGTGGAGGCGCTGCAGCGCTGCACGCTGGCCAATTACGAACGGATTTTCGGAGAGGCTGCCTCCGACGAAAACACAATATAGGAAATGGAAAACTGGCTGGAACGAACCCTTCTGCTGCTCGGCGAGGAGAAACTCGGACGGATACGGCAGGCGCATGTCCTGGTCGTGGGGCTGGGCGGCGTAGGGGCCTACGCCGCGGAGATGATTGCCCGGGCGGGCGTGGGCCGCATGACCCTGGCCGATGCCGATGTGGTGAACGAGACGAACATCAACCGGCAGCTCGTGGCGCTGCATTCGACCGTGGGGCGCCAGAAGGCCGAGGTGCTGGCCGAGCGGCTGCGGGACATCAACCCGGCAATCGAACTTACGGTCATAAACCGCTACATCAAGGACGAGGAGACCTACACGCTGCTCGATGCGGCGCCGTACGACTATGTCGTCGATGCGATCGACACGCTCTCGCCCAAGCTGGCACTCATCGCGGCAGCGCTCGAACGCCGGCTGCCGCTGGTCAGCTCGATGGGCGCCGGAGCCAAGATGGACCCGACGAAGCTCGAGATCGCCGACATCTCCCGCACGCACCACTGCCCGCTGGCCCACATGCTCCGCAAGCGGCTCCACAAGCTGGGTATCCGCAGCGGATTCCGGGCCGTCTTCTCCCCCGAACCGATCCGCGAAGGGGCGATGATCCTCTGTGAGGAGCAGAACAAGAAGTCGAACGTCGGCACGATCTCCTACATCCCGCCGCTGTTCGGCATCGGATGCGCCTCGGTGGTCATCCGCGGACTGATCGGAGAACTCGACTGAAAACGCAACAACAAACACCGTAGATACATGAAACCGAACATCGTTTTTCTCGACGCATACAGCCTCGGCGAAGCCGACCTCACGGCCATCCGCACGCTGGGCAACTACACGGAGTATGAATACACACGCCGCGACCAGATTGTCGAGCGCTGCCGCGAAGCGGAGGTGGCCATCACGAACAAGGTGGTCTTCGACCGCGCGACCCTCGAGCAGCTGCCCCGGCTGCGGCTGATCTGCGTGGCCGCAACGGGCATGAACCACATCGACCTCGAGGCAGCCGCCGAACGGGGCGTCGCCGTGAAGAATGCCGTGGGCTACTCGACCCACTCCGTCACGGAGACCACGATCGGCGCGGCGATCGCCCTCATGCGGCAGGTGATCTACTACGACCGTTATGTGAAGCAGGAGTACGGAGGCTCGGAGCGCCAGTACCATTTCGGACGCACGACGCACCAGCTCTTCGGCTCCCGCTGGGGCATCATCGGACTGGGCAACATCGGCCACAGTGTGGCGAAGGTGGCCGAAGCACTCGGCTGCGAGGTGGCCTACACCTCCACGTCGGGCGTCGCCCGCGAGGAACCCTATCCCTGCCTGCCGCTCGACGAACTGCTCGCATGGGCCGACGTGGTGTCGATCCACGCCCCGCTGAACGACCGCACGAAGGGGCTGATCGGCGCCGGCGAGCTGGCACGGATGAAGCCCTCGGCCCTGCTCATCAACGTGGCGCGCGGCGGGATCGTGGACGAGGCGGCCCTTGCGGCCGCACTCGATGCGGGACGCCTGGCGGGGGCCGCACTCGACGTCTTCGCGCACGAACCGCTCGAGGCCGACAGCCCGCTGCTGCGCCTGCACGACACCGACCGGCTGCTGCTCTCGCCCCACAACGCATGGTCGCCCGTCGAGGCCGTAGCCGTACTGGTGGAGTGCATCGCCCGCAACATCCGCAAATTCTACGCCGAACGATAAGTCATGAAGATCCCCGAAACCATACTTCCTTCGCCGGATGTCCGCCGGCAGCGGGTTTTCGACTGGCTCGACGCCCACGGCATCCGTTACAGCTGGTATGAGCATCCCGAGGCGCCGACCATCGAGATTGCCCGCCAATACTGGCATGACGACGGCTCGAAACACTGCAAGAATCTCTTTTTCCGCAACCACAAGGGCGACCGCCACTACCTCGTAGCCTTTGACTGCGAACAGTCGCTGGTCATCCACGACCTCGAGCACCGGCTGCACCAAGGCAAGCTGTCGTTCGCCTCGGAGCCGCGCATGGCCTGCTGGCTCGGGCTGCAACCCGGGTCGGTATCGCCCTTCGGGTTGATCAACGACCCGGCGAACCATGTGCACCTGTTTTTGGATGCGCAGCTGCAGCACTACCCCGCCCTGTCGTTCCACCCCAACGACAACCGTGCCACGGTGGTCATCCCGCGCGAGGAGTTCCTGCGCTACCTCACGGAGGTGGGCAACAGCTATGAATTTCTCGAACTCTACTGAACAACGAGCCGGTTTTTTTCCTACCTTTGGATAAACCCAACGAATCGGAAAACCCTTAAAAACAAACCCGACCATGAAAAAACTCGTTCTCGCACTGCTCATGACCCTTTGCACCCTGGGTGCGCTTCGGGCCCAGTCCCTGCAATCGGACATCATGTCCTTCTTGCGCACCGAAGGATACGCTCCTTCCTACGACTCGGACGGCGACATCCAGCTCAAGAAGGAGGGATACCTCTACTACGTCATCGTCAAGGATATCGACGATGGATACTCCTACGTCGAGGTTCGCGTGCCGTTCGGCATTTCGGACATGTCGCTCAGCGAACTGCAGAACATTGCCACCGAACTCAACACCGAAAAATTCCTCTGCAAATGCTCGGCATATCGCGATGACAGCGACGGAGACAATATCTTCCAGATCGGCATGGAGTTCGTCGCCTCCACCTCCTCGCAGGCCCGTTACCAGATGAAGCACGCCCTGCGGCTGATGCCCGTATGGATCAGCGCCTTCGAGGAGTATCTCTGACATCCGGGAGGAGTGCAGGCCGGGACCCGGCCCACGAAAAAGAGGGGATTCGCGCACATGCGCGGATCCCCTCTTCTCTTTTCGGATCGGAAAGCGCAGGAGGCGGCGAGGAGAAGGCTCCGATGCCCGGTGTGCATGCGGATCTTCGCGGGATCGGGCCGCACCACAAACGACGAAGACCGGTCCTGCGACCGGTCTTCATTCGTTTCATTCGGTTCCGGGGAACCGGGTTACTTCATCTCGACAAGAGCCTTGCCGGTCATCTCCTCGGGCTGGGGAAGTCCCATGAGCTTGAGCACCGTAGGAGCCACGTCGGCCAGGATGCCGTTGTGCACCGACTTCACGCGGTCCGACACCACAACGATGGGCACCGGGTTGAGCGAGTGCGCCGTGTTGGGCGTACCGTCGGGGTTGATGGCGTTGTCGGCGTTGCCGTGGTCGGCAATCATCACCACCTCGTAGCCGTTGGCCTTGGCGGCCTCGACCACCTTCTCGACGCAGCCATCGACGGCCTTGACGGCCTTGACAATCGCGTCGTAGACACCCGTATGGCCCACCATGTCGCCGTTGGCGAAGTTCAGGCAGATGAAGTCGAACTTACGCTCGCCGAGGGCGGCAACCAGCTTGTCGGCAACCTCGGGGGCCGACATCTCGGGCTGCAGGTCGTAGGTGGCCACCTTGGGCGATGCCACCAGGATACGCTCCTCGCCCTCGAACTTATCCTCGCGGCCTCCGTTGAGGAAGAAGGTTACATGGGCATACTTCTCGGTCTCGGCGATGCGCAGCTGCCGGAGGCCCTGCTTCGAAACCCACTCGCCGATCGTATCGGGCACGTCGGCCTTGTCGAAGAGGATGTGCAGCCCCGTGAACTTGGCGTCGTAGGGGGTCATGCAGCAGTAGTAGAGCGGCATGGTATGCATGCCGGCATCGGGCATGTCCTCCTGCGTGAGGACGATCGTCAGCTCCTTGGCGCGGTCGTTGCGGTAGTTGAAGAAGATCACCAGGTCGTTCGGGCGGATCAGGCCGACGGGCTGGCCCGCAGCATCGACATGGACGATCGGCTTGATGAACTCGTCCGTAACGTCGGCGTCGTAGGACTTCTGCACGGCGGCAACCATATCCGTGTCGTGCTCGCCGACACCCTCGACCAGCGCATCGTAGGCCACCTTTACACGCTCCCAGCGCTTGTCGCGGTCCATGGCGTAGTAGCGGCCGATGATCGTGGCGATCTGTCCGCCCGTCGTTGCGAGGTGCTCTTCGAGCCGGGCGATGAAGCCCTTGCCGCTGTGCGGGTCGGTATCACGGCCGTCCATGAAGCAGTGCACATAGGTGCGCTCCGAGACGCCGTACTCGCGGGCGATGTCGCACAGCTTGAAGAGGTGCTCGAACGAAGAGTGCACGCCGCCGTCCGAAGTCAGACCCATGAAGTGCACGCCGACGCCCTGCGCCCTGGCGTATTCGAAGGCCTTGACGATCTCGGGATTCTTCAGAATCGAGTTGTCGCGGCAGGCCCGGTTGATCTTCACGAGGTCCTGGTAGACCACGCGGCCGGCGCCGATATTGAGGTGTCCGACCTCCGAGTTGCCCATCTGCCCGTCGGGAAGACCGACATTCTCACCGTCGGTGCGCAGCTCGGCATGCGGATACTTTTCGGTCATGGCCGAAATATAGGCGGGATGGACCGTCGAGATGACGTCCGCCTTGTCATGATGGCCGTTTCCCCAGCCATCGAGAATCATCAGTAATACCTTGTTGCTCATATCCAATTTGTTTTAATCGTTATTTCACCTGTGCCGAGATCAGCTCCACGGCCTTGTCGATCGCGGCCTGCAGTCCGTCGGGGTTCTTGCCGCCGGCCGTAGCAAAGAAGGTCTGGCCGCCGCCACCGCCCTGCATGAGCTTCGCAGCCTCGCGGACCACCGCACCGGCATTCGCGCCGCGGGCCGTAATCTCGTCGCCGAGCATCACCGTCAGCGTCGGCTTGCCATCGACAAGCGACCCGACGACAAAGACCAGCTTCGGCAGGCGCTGGCGCAAATTATAGGCCAGATCCTTGACGAAATCGGGACGCCGGTCGGTCTGCATGCTGAACAGGCACATGCCGTTGCGCTCGGGGGTAGACGAGGCGATCTTGTCGGCCCACTGGGACACCTGCTCGCGCCGCATCGCCTCGACCTCCTTCGAAAGCTGCTCGTTGCTCTCGAGCATCTTCTTGACGGCCTGCACGACCTGCGGATTGTTGAGATACTCGGCAATATCTTGCATCGTATCCTCGGCAGCGTAGAGAATCTTCTCGGCCTGTTCGCCCGTAACGGCTTCGATACGGCGCACGCCGGCCGAAATGGCGCTCTCCGAGAGGATCTTGAAGAAGCCGATGGTTCCCGTCGAACGGGTATGCGTACCGCCGCACAGCTCAACCGAATCACCGAAGCGGACCATGCGGACCCGGTCGCCGTACTTCTCGCCGAAGAGCATCATCGCGCCCGCGGCCGCAGCCTCCTCCTTCGTGGCGTTGCGGTTCTCCTCGAGCGGATCGTCGGCACGCACGGCACGGTTCACGAGCCGCTCCACCTCACGCAACTGCTCCGGAGTAACCTTCTGGAAGTGCGAGAAGTCGAAGCGCAGCACCTCGGGCGTAACGAGCGAACCCTTCTGCTCGACGTGGTTGCCCAGCACCTTGCGCAGCGCGGCGTGCATGAGGTGCGTGGCCGTATGGTTGTTGGCCGCCGACTGCCGCTTTTCGGCATCTACGACGGCATGGAACGGAGCCTCGGGATTCTCGGGAAGCGTCTCGGCGATATGGATGATCAGGCCGTTCTCCTTCTCCGTAGCGACGATCTCGATGCGCTCGTTGGCGCTCTCGATATAACCCGTGTCGCCGATCTGACCGCCCGAATTGCCGTAGAACGGCGTGCGGTCGAAGACCAGCTGGTAGGTCGTGCGGCCCTTCGAGGTAACCCGGCGGTAACGCGCGATGCGCACCTCGTCGGTCAGCGTATCATAACCCGTAAAGATGCTCTCCTTGATCGGGAGCAGCTCCACCCAGTCGTCCGTAGCCACGGCGGCGGCGTTGCGCGAACGTGCCTTCTGGGCCTGCAGCTCCTCCTCGAACGAGGCCAGATCGACACCGACACCCTGCTCGCGGGCAATGAGTTCCGTCAGGTCGATCGGGAATCCGAAGGTGTCGTAGAGCACGAAGGCATCCTTGCCCGAGATGAGCTCCTTACCCTCGTTCTTCGTGCGGGCGATAACGCCGTCGAGCAGGTTGATGCCCGTGGCCAGCGTACGCAGGAACGAGGACTCCTCCTCCTCGATAACCTTCTCGATCAAGGTCTGCTGCGCCTTCAGCTCGGGGAACTGTCCGCCCATCTGCTCCACAAGCCCCGCAACCAGCTTGCAGAGCGTCGGCTCGGTGAAGCCCAGATAGGTGTAGCCGTAACGCACGGCACGGCGCAGGATGCGGCGGATCACATAGCCCGCCTTGACATTCGAGGGAAGCTGTCCGTCGGCGATCGAGAAGGCGATGGCGCGCAGGTGGTCGGCCATCACGCGCATGGCGACATCCGCCTTCTCGTCCTCGCCGTAACGCTTGCCCGAGAGGGCTGCGATGCGGCCGATCGTCGGCTGGAAGACATCCGTATCGTAGTTCGACTTCTTGCCCTGCAGGATCATGCAGAGACGCTCGAAGCCCATGCCCGTATCGACATTGCGCGCCGGAAGTTCCTCGAGCGATCCGTTGGCCTTGCGGTTGAACTGCATGAAGACCAGGTTCCAGATCTCGATGACCTGCGGATGGCCCGCATTGACCATCTCGCGGCCCGGCTTGGCGGCGATCTCCGCCTCGTCGCGCAGGTCAAAGTGGATCTCCGAGCAAGGTCCGCAGGGGCCCGTCTCGCCCATCTCCCAGAAATTGTCGTGCTTGTTGCCGCGGATGATGTGATCCTCCGGGAGGAAACGCTTCCAGTAGTCGTAGGCCTCCTGGTCGAACGGCACGCCGTCCTCCTCCGAACCCTCGAACACCGTGGCGTACATCCGCTCGGCAGGCAGTTTGTAAACGTCATGCAGCAACTCCCAGGCCCATTCGATCGCCTCCTTCTTGAAGTAGTCGCCATAGGACCAGTTGCCCAGCATCTCGAACATCGTGTGGTGGTAGGTGTCGTGTCCTACCTCCTCCAGGTCGTTGTGCTTGCCCGACACGCGCAGGCACTTCTGCGTATCGGCCGCACGCGGATATTTGCGCGGGGCGTTTCCCAGGAAGATATCCTTGAACTGGTTCATGCCCGCATTGGTGAACATCAGCGTGGGGTCGCCCTTGACGACCATCGGAGCCGACGGCACGATCTCGTGTCCCTTCGATGCGAAGAAGTCGAGAAAGGCCCGGCGAATTTGGTTCGATTCCATGAGATATACTTTTTTCCGAATTTATGCGTTCCTGTTTTCGGGTTGCAAAATTACACAATTAAAGTTAAATTTGCACCCTATCAAAGGGAGTTTTTTCCGCAATGGAGCAAAAAGAGGAGGGTTTCACAACGCAGCGTCTCGCCCACGAGGCGCAGATTCTCACGCATGAGGCACAAGTCCTCACGCGCGAGGTCGTTACGGCCCCTTTCCGCCTGAAAATCTACCGGCTGATCCGCAAGATCCTCATCGGATTCATCCTCGCCTCCCTGGCCAACTTCCTCTTCTCCTACTTCTTCTACACGCCCAAGATGTACCGCATCCTGAGCGACAACCGCGAACTGACGATCCGCTACCGCATCCTCCAGGACCGCATCCGCACCGCACAGCGCAAGGTCGATGAGATCCGCCACCGCGACAACGGCGTCTACCGGGCGCTCTTCGCCACCGACACGCTCTCCATACCCGGCGTGTGGCAGTCCTATCCCGATACGAAATACGCCTCGATGGCCGACGACGACTACGCCCCGCTGATGATCGGAACGTGGAAACAACTCGACGCCCTGGCACGCACGATCTATCTCGAATCGGTATCGTTCGACGAGCTGCAGCAACTCTCGAAGAACAAGGAACAACTCTCGACAGCCGTGCCCGCCATCTGGCCTATTGATCGCAAGGCACTGCGGAACAACCACATAGGCGCTTTCAATCCGCGGCGTTTCCATCCCATCCTGCATCGCATCGTGGCCCACGAGGGCATCGACCTCGGATGCAACCGCGGCACCCCGGTCTATGCAACGGGCGACGCAACGGTGGAGTTGGCCCAGGGGTCGGGATACAACGGCGGATACGGACACCAGGTGCTGCTCAACCATGAATTCGGATACAAGACCCGCTATGCCCATTTGAGCGACGTGCTCGTCAAGCCCGGCGACAAGGTCAAGCGCGGGCAGCTCATCGCCCGTACGGGCAATACGGGCCGCTCGTCCGGGCCGCACCTGCATTACGAGGTGATTCACAAGGGCATTCCGGTAAATCCGATCAACTATTTCAACCGCAACATGTCGGCCGAGGAGTACGAACAGCTCATGGAGAACCTGCGGGAGACCAACTTCGAAAAGTATTGACATGTCCGGAAAGAAAGATCTCGCAAAACTCCGCAAACGCCGCCGCCGCAGGCAGCGGATCATCCGTATGACGGTCCATCTGTTCGTATGGATCGGAGTGGTCGTGCTTTATTATATCGGTTTCTCGATCTTCTTCGACACACCGGTCGAATACGAGATGAAGCACTCCACGGACCGGCTCCAGAGCGAATACGAGAACCTCACGCAACGTTACGACTCCCTGCAGACCGTCCTCGACAACCTCCGGGAGCGCGACCGCAGCGTCTTCCGCATCCTCTTCGAATCGGATCCCTACGACTTCGACTCGGAATATGAGCAGCAGCAGAGCCTCACCTACGAGAAGATCGTGGACCGCTCGACCCGCCGTCTCAAGCGCGAACTCCGCGACCGTGTCGCCGACATGGAGCAGCAGCTCGCACGCCTGAACGCCTCCTACCTGGCCCTGCAGGAGCGTATCGATTCCGCAGGCCGCGACTGCGACCGCATTCCTTCGATCCAGCCCGTAATCAACAAGCAGCTCACGCTGCTCACGGCCTCCTACGGCATGCGCATACACCCCTTCTACAAGACCCTGCAGTCGCATCAGGGTGTCGATTACACCATTCCCGAGGGTTCGCGCGTCTTCGCCACGGCCGACGGCGTGGTGCGCGACGTGGCAACCCGAAATTCCACACACGGCCTGACGGTGGTCATCGACCACGGCAACGGTTACGAAACCTCGTACAGCCACCTTTCGAAAACCAACGTCCGCCGCGGACAGAGCGTCCGCCGCGGCGACATCATCGCCCTTTCGGGCGACACGGGCCTTTCGCTCGCCCCGCACCTCCACTACGAGGTGCGCTACAACGGCATGCGCGTAGACCCGATCCACTACTTCTTCATGGAACTTTCCCCCTCGGAGTACCAGCGGCTGATGCGTATCGCGCAGTCGGGCATGCAGGCCTTCGATTGACACTCCTTTCCGCAAGATGACCGACAATACCCGAATCCGACTGCTGCTGCTCGATTTCGACGGTACGCTGGCCGATACGCGGCGGGCCAATACGCTCGCCTACGTCACCACGCTGCGCGAAGCGGGATACACGCTCTACGAAGAGGAGTATGCCGCCCGCTATTTCGGCATGCGCTGCGAGGAGTTTCTCACCCGCTTCGGCATCCAGGATCCTGCGGAGCGCGACCGGCTGCGGCGCCGCAAGATCGAGCTCTACCCCACCTTTTTCGACACGCTGCGGCTCAACCGCCCGCTCTGGGAGTTCTGCCGCCAGTTCCGCACTCATGGCGGCCGCGTATGGATCGTCTCGACGGGAAGCCGCGAAAATATCGAAAACGCCATGCGCCACCTCGGCATCGGAGGCCCCGAGACGGCAGATAGGGTTTCCGGCTTCGGCACGGGCCACGAAAAAGGCCGGGCGGAAGACGATGCTCCGCTCGGCCGTGTGGACGGCATTCTGGCCGGTCCCGATATCGTACACAGCAAACCTGCACCCGACTGTTTTCTGGAGGCCATGCGCCGTGAAGGGTGCACGCCCCGCGAAACGCTGATCTTCGAGGATTCGGAGATCGGCATCGAAGCCGCACGCCGCAGCGGTGCCGGCTACTTCGTCGTCAGGCTCTGAAACGGCTACCGGCCCCGCTCCGCAGGTCGTTCGGGAGGAGGCACTTCGCCCTTCTTGGGTTTTTTGGGTTTCTTCGGTTTCCTGGGCTTTCCGGGATGCTCCGCCGGCCCGGGATGCCGGGGATGGTCGGGATGCGGAGGAGGAGGCGCCTCATGGGGCGGACGGGGCGGACGGTGTCCGGGCGGCCGGTGCACGGCACAGGAGGAAACGAGCAGCACCATCAGGATCAGGCACAGACTCCAGAACTTTCTCGTTTTCATCGTGAGCGGATATTAGGTTTTCAAGAAACAAAGTTATACATTTTCCCGACATTGCAAAATTCGGGGAAAAACGTATCTTTGTGCATCTTTTTTCCAGACAAGCGATGAAGCATTCCGACCCGCAACAACAAAACGCCGAAACATCCGCAGAAGCGGCGGAAGAGATGGCGGCGGCAGACTCTCCGCGGCAACCGGAACCCCCGGCACCCGACAAGGCCCCGGCCGACTCCGAACAGCCATCCGGAAATCCGACACCCGACAAGGCGCCCGAAAAAGTGAAGTCGTCCTGGCGGCAGCGGCTCGAAAAGCGTCGGAGAACCATCCTCCGGCAGATCGAATACAACCGGCTGCGCCGCATCCGCCACAAGTCGGTGCCCGGCTACACGCACTGCAAGAATTGCGGCGAGCGGCTCTACGGCATGTACTGCCACCGCTGCGGGCAATATGCCCTCGATCCGGAACAGTCCTTCTGGAAATACTTCAAGCAATACTTCGAGAACGTCTATCAGTTCGACAGCAAGGTGTGGCAGACGCTCTGGCTGCTCTTCCGCCGCCCGGGGCTGCTGACGCTGGAGTTCAACGCCGGGAAGATCAACTCCTACGTCCATCCGCTGCGGCTGTTCATGTTCATCTCGGCGCTCTTCTTTCTGGCCGTGGCCTTCTTTATCCCCGAGGCCGACAAGGCCCTCGGCACCTCGCAGAGGCAGCTCTCGACACTCCGCGACCCGGTTGTTCTCCAATCGCTGCAGAACGAATTTACGGAGGATATCGACGCACTCAACCGGGACACGGTCGTCTGGGTGGGAGGTGCCCGCACGGTTTTCGAGGGGCTGGAGTCGCTGGCCGAAGTCCAGGACCGCCCGGGACCCGATACGCTGCAGGTCCGTCTCCCGGTCTATCTGATCGAGGACGGCTACCTCGTCGCGGCGCCCCGCGATTCGATCTACTGGAGCAGCGAAGACCCCCGGCGCCCCGGCGCCCTGTTCAAACAGGACGAGGTACAGCAACTCCACCGCGAAATGGTTTACGAGGAGGTCATCGGCTGGTTTTCGCAGTGGCTGCCCGTCATTCTGCTGCTCTTCATCCCCCTCTTCGCCCTGCTGCTGCGCCTCTTCTTCCGCAAAAGCCGCATGCACTACATGGGCCACTTCGTTACGGCGCTGCACCTGCACTCCGTGCAGCTTATTCTGGTCTTCATCCTGCTGCTCGGCGCCCACTGGATCGAGCATCCGGGAAACTATGCGCTTCTTCTGCTTGTACTCTACCTGCTGCACATGGTTTTCGCCTTCCACCGCATCTACCGCAACGACTGGGGCAAAACCGCAGTCAAGGCCGTGCTGATCCATGGATTCTACATGACCGTGATGCTCGTCGTGCTCTTCGCGATCTTCATCTGGCTCATCTACCCGCTCATGGAGGAGAACGGATGGTGGTAAGCCCCCGCAAGCGGTCCGATACCAAAAGCCCCGCAATCCTTATGGAGTTGCGGGGCCTGTTTTCCGGCCGGGCCGTCTATCGTTTGCAGATGACGTTGAAATCGCAGTAGCGGCAGGTATCCGGGTCCTCGCACTGGCGGAACGGAATGTCGGGATCGTACATCTCGGCAAGGGTTTCGCGCACGAGCTCCTCGAAATGTCCCGCATAGCAGGAATAGGGAGCTCCCGCAAGTCCGTCGTGGTGATCGACCAGAAACGGCGAATAATCCTCGCGGTGCATCATCCGCACATAGTAGAGCGCCGGCGTGGTATCGGTCCCCTCTCCACGGTAGAGCATCATGGCGTAGAGCAGCGTCTGGAGGATATTCGACAGGCGCTGTTTGCCCGTGCCGTGAAAAAGGTTGTCCAGACCGTCGAAATCCAGATGCGGCGCCCCGGTCTTGTAGTCCACCACGCGCAGCGTACCGTCGTCCAGGCGGTCGATACGGTCGGCAATGCCCGAAAACTTCATCGTACGGAGGCCGGCAGCCGTCTCGAAATCGAAACCGTAGGCCACCTCGTGCTCGAGGCCCTCGACGCGGAAGGCGTCATGTGCAGCGTCGTAAGGCATCACGCCCCCCTTGAGATAACGGACGACGATATCCTTGACCAGCACCAGATTGCCCGTATAGTCGGAGGCCGTGGCCTTCGGATCCTTCAGGTAGTGTTCGTTGATTGCCGCCTCGACAGCCGCAGCAACTTCATCCGTGCGGATCAGCGCCCGCAGCGTCCCTCCGGGGTGCGATTCACCCTTGATACGGGTATAGAGGCGCTGCACGGCGGCATGGAGGATCGTTCCGAACATCGGGGCGTCGATCTCTTCGGAGATCTCGTCGTCGGTCGCGAGCCGCGCCACGGAGTAGAAATAAAAGCGCAGCGGACAGGCGACATAACGGAAGAAGGCCGTGGGTGAAAGCGTTGCTTTCGACGCAGGGTCGGTGAAGCGGCCGAGGCTCTGCAGAACATGCGCATCCTTCGCCACCTCGATCGGCGCCGCAGCGGCGAGATTGACATCGACACCCACCTCGATGCGTCGGAGCGGAAATCCGCTCTCATACTCCAGCTGGCGGATGTAACGGCTCGGCTCGCCCGTGGACTTGTCGTCGGCATGGGAGCAGTAGAGCATCCAGACGCGGCGGGCCCGCTGGATCAGGCGGTAAAAATAGTAGGCGTAGACGCCCTCGTGGTGCTCGGGTGTGGGCAGCCCGTAGGCCGCCCGCAGGTTGTAGGGGATGAATGACGCCTGCGCGGTGCGGTTGCCCGGGAAGTTGTCGTCGTTCATCGAAAGGATGATGACATTCTCGAAATCGAGGTTGCGCGTCTCGAGGATTCCCATGACCTGAACGCCCTCGAGCGGCTCCCCTTCGTAAGGGATGCGCAGCGTCTGCAGGTGGCGGCGCAGCAGCGAGACGTAAACCTCCGGCGTAGGATCGAGTGCACACTCCTCCAGCAAATTGTGCAGCCGCACGATCTCCCCGGCGATGACGGCCAGAAACTCCGTCCGCTCCCGGGCGTCGTCTTCCTCATAGGGCTGGCGCACCACGGCGGCGATCACCTCCGACAACCACCCGGAGAGAGCCCGCCAGTCAGGAGCGGCCCGGAAGACGAGCCGCAGCAGACCGTTCTGTCCGAGCCATTCGGCATCCACGGCAATACGCCGTTCGCGCGCAATCTCCTCCTGCAGGCCCCGCATCCGTGCGGCATCACATCCGGCCAGATAGGGATGCGCCAACAGTCCGACGACATCCGCATGATAGAACGTGCAGCCCGCACCCTTCGTCCGGCGGTGGTGCTGCAGCTCGACGAGGCGTTCGACAAAGGTATAGGCCAGGCTCGACCGCAGCGGATAGCCCATCGTTACGTTGATGGGTCCCACCCGGGAAGGCAGCGCATGCAGGAGCGGCAGCAGCAGGTTTTCGTCCGTCAGCACAATGGCCGTCTCCTTGCCCAGGGGGCCCAGGCCGGCAAGACGGTCGAGAATCGTCGCCACATACTTGCACTGCACGGCATTCGAGCAGGTTGCCACGGCGGTCAGCTCCTTCGCCTCCGACATAGCATCGTGCGTCAGCTCCGTGCGCGGCGGGAAACGCACGAGATTTTCGCGGATGAACATTCCCGCCTCCTGTTCGGGACGGTCGCGGTAGTAGGAGTCATAATCCCAGTAAAAGTCGGTCTCGGCCGCCGTGGAGAGGAAGCCGAAGAGGATCTTTTCACACTCGGAGAGGGCGTTGAAACCCGCAACGACAAAGCGCCGCGGACGGTCGAACGAAAACGATCCTTCGCGGATACGGTCGGCGGCGGCACGCTGCACCATGCCGTTGTAGGCGATGCCCAGTTCCAGGAGCCGGTCGCGGAAACGCTGGTAGATGGAGCCCAGCGTCCGCCAGATGGCCAGGAAACGCCGTTTCTCCTCCGAAAGGTCCGTCTCGGCGCCGAGCGACGACCAGAAGGCGATGATACGCAGCTGCGCCGGCGTAAGGTAGGAGATGTCGGCCTCGATCTCCTTGATCTGCTCGATGTTGCGGAAAAGCATCGAGGCATCGATCCGGTACTTGTCGATCGTGTCGAAATCGGCAAGGAGCATGTCGCCCCAGAAATAGAAGTGGTCGAAGGTCTCGGTATGGTATTCCGAATAGATGCGGTAGAGTTCGGTAATCAGCCGC
Source organism: Candidatus Alistipes stercoravium (assembly GCA_019119615.1). Lineage (GTDB taxonomy): Bacteria > Bacteroidota > Bacteroidia > Bacteroidales > Rikenellaceae > Alistipes > Alistipes stercoravium. The sequence goes on from DWWQ01000025.1 coordinate 25,251, forward strand.
AGGCGGTCGCCCGTACGGAGGCCCGAAATCCCGGTCATCAATTCATCGACGGTCGTCCACTCGGGCTGCCACATCGGACGGCGGACGAGGCGCGAAAGCGCCTCGGTGAAGAAAAGCCGCGCACGGCGCGACGGAAAAAGCATGGCACGGTCGGCGAGCGACTCCCCGTAACGGGCATACAGGTCCGCGGCGACTTCTCCGAGAAAGGTCTTCATGGTCCGGGAACGTTGCGGCGGGCTACTCCTCCCCGAGGCGGGAGATGCTGCCGCCCATGAACTTCTCGCCGGTAATCAGGATAGTCGGATCGCCCTTGTAGGCAATCGTCCCGCCCGTGGAGGTCTTTGCCTCGAAACGGTCGGTAACCCACAATGAGGCGTGTCCCGAACTCGTGGCATTCACCCGGACGGACATCGATTCGAGCGTCGAGGCCTCGACCTTGCCCGTGGAGATGAAAAGCGAAAGATAACGGGCCCCGCCCGACAGCTCGGCCTCGCTGTGACCCGTCAGCTCCATCTGCAGGTCCTGAACCTCCAGAGCGGCCGTAAGGTGTGCCCCCTCACCCACCGTAAGGTCGAGCAAAGTGGCCTTGAGCGGCCCGTCGAATGTAGCCGACGCTTCCATGATGGAGACACGCTCCAGCGAGTTGTAGCAGACCGTAACGGTCGTACGCTCCGCGCGGCGGGCATCGCGGCGTTCGGAAATGCGCAGCACCTTATCGCGCACCTCGGCCCGGAACTTCGTCGTATAAGAGCCTTTCGTATCGTAGACGATCTTCGGGGCCTCCGTATCGGGGACCTCGACGAAACGGATATCCACCGGGGCATCCACCACAACGGCCGTAAAAAGCGGCAGCCACTCGCTGCGAGCTCCGGTTTCCGTCGAATCGGCCTGCGCCGCCGGGGATTCGGCGACGCTCCGGCATATCGCCGGAAGAGGTTGCAGAAGAGATCCGAGAAGGAGCATTGCAGCAGCCGCTGCGGAAAAGAGCGTGGGAGTCAGTCGTTTCATCGTTCGGTGAATCTTGGGTTTGCAAATACTACGGCCAATTTACGAAATTATTGCGAATTTCGGGATTTGTTTCGTACATTTACTATCGAAAAACGACTTTTCGAAGAGCGTGAGAGCCAAAATCCTGAATGCGAGCGCCGGGTCGGGAAAAACCTACCAGCTGGCCTACAAATATGTCCGCGACGTGATCGGCCGGCCCGATCTCTACCGCCATATCCTCGCCGTAACCTTCACGAACAAGGCTACCGAGGAGATGAAATCGCGCATCCTGAAGGAGATTCACGCCCTGGCCTCGGGTGCCGAAAGCGGTTATCTCGAAGGATTGTGCCGTGAAACGGGGCTCGACGCCCCGAGCATACGCAAACGGGCCGCGGAGGTCCGTGCAAAGATCCTGCACGACTACTCGCACTTCACCGTGCTGACGATCGACACCTTCTTCCAGCGTATCCTGCGCGCCTTCATCAAGGAACTGGGACTCGACCTGAACTACAACGTCGAGATCGAAACCGCCTCGGTACTCTCGAAAAGCGCCGACACGCTGATCGACCGGATTACCGAGGATCCCGCCCTCGAACGATGGTTCACGGCCTTCGTACAGGAGCGTATCGACGACGGCAGCAAATGGGATGTCCGCGACGGCATCCTCTCGCTCGGCGGCGAACTGTTCAAGGAGCGCAACAAGGAGATTTTGGCGCATGCCCGTTCCAGGGAGGAGCTCGGGGAGATTGTGGCCCGGGCAACCTCGCGGGCCATGGCCTCGCGCGAACGGATGCGTCAGGTAGCGGCAGAAGCGGTCGCCGTCATCGAACGGGCCGGGCTCACGGCCGCCGACTTCTCGGGCAAGAGCCGCAGCTTCGCCAACTACTTCCATGCCATAGCACGGGGTGAAATGAAGGCCCCGACGGAGACCGTCCGCAAACGGGCGGCGGATCCTGCGGGTTGGGCCGCAAAGGGTTCGCCGGCCGAACGGCTCGTCGGAGAGCTGCAGCCGAAGCTGCAGGCGCTGTGCGATCTTTACGACACCAACATCAGGAGCTGGAACACCTGCGACCTGCTGCGCGAGAATTACCGCAGTTTCGCCCTCCTCTCGGACCTCTATGCCCAGGTGCAGCAGTTGTGCGCCGAGCAGAACACGATGCTGCTCTCGGAGACGAAATACCTCCTTGCGGAGTTTATCGGGCGCAACGACGCCCCGTTCATCTACGAGAAGGTGGGCAACCGCTACGAACGCTTCATGATCGACGAGTTCCAGGATACCTCGATACGCGAATGGGAAAATTTCCTGCCGCTGCTGCAGAATGCCATGGCTCAGTCCGAGGAGACCTCCGTGCTGATCGTGGGCGACATCAAGCAGTCTATCTACCGCTGGCGCGGCGGCGACTGGCGGCTGCTCCACGAAGAGGCGCAGCAGGCCCTCGGCACAGGCAACACGCAGGTCGAGGTGCTGCGGGAGAACTGGCGCAGTCTGCCGACGATCGTAAACTTCAACAACGAGGCGATCGACCGTATCGTCGCGGAGGACAACCGGACGCTCAACGACCAGGTCGCCGCAGCGGCCGAACGGGGCGACCTGCGGCCGGACGAGGCCCGCACGCTGCACGATACACTGGCTGACGCCTACCGGGAGCACAGGCAACTGCCGCGCCGCCGCGAAGAGCATGCGGGATACGTCTCGATCGAGACCTTCACCGAACGTCCGCCCGTCGTGGAACGCATCTGCGAGCTGATCGACCGGGGATTCCGCCCGTCGGAGATCATGATCCTCGTACGCGGCGCCACGGACGGCGCGAAGGTCGCCGCTGAACTGCTCGCCTTCAAAAGCCGCAACGAGGATCCCCGTTACCGCTTCGACGTCATGACGCAGGAGGCCCTTATCGTGGGAAACGCCCCGGTCAGTTCGTTCCACATCGCTGCGCTGCATCTGGCGCTCGACACCGCCGATGCGCTCAACCGGGCCGTCTTCAACCGCTATCTCGGACGGGCTTTCGACGAACCTCTGCCGGACGGGGAGGCCGCCTTCTTCCGGTCGATCCGCCTCCTCTCGCCCGAAGAGGCGTTCGAGCGGATCGTCATGCGCTACGAATTGCAGGAGGACCGGAGCCGCATCGCCTACATGCAGGCCCTGCACGAGCAGATCATCGCCTTCTCGGCCACGAAAATCGCCGATATCGCCCTCTTCCTCCGCTGGTGGGACGAACAGGGGCAAAACCGGTCGTTAAGCGTCGAGCAAAGTGCCACGACCGTAGAGATCACCACCATACACAAGGCCAAAGGACTCGAAAAACGGGCCGTCATCATCCCCTACTGCTCCTGGCAGCTCGATCCCAAGTCGGGCGGAAACATCCAGAACATCGTCTGGGCCGAAGCCCGCGACGAGGAAGCCGCCGCCATCGGCCGCTTCCCGGTCCGTTACAAGAAATCCATGGCCGAATCGGGATTCGCGGCCGAATACTACCGCGAACTGGTCTATGCCCACGTCGATAACGTAAACCTGCTCTATGTGGCCCTGACGCGTGCCGCCGAGTCGCTGCATATCTTCATTCCCCGAAAGAACGCCCGGACGGTCGGGGAGATGCTGCTCCAAAGCCTTCGGGTGGAGGGCGACCGGGCATGGGTCGGAGAGCTCGAAGGCAGCTGTACCGTCGATGAAAAGGGGGAACACTACCGTTTCGGAGCGTTTGCCGGGCCCGTAGCCGGGAGGCAGAGTGTCTCCGGAATCCGGCATGAGGTATTGGAAAACTATCCCACCTCCGTGGCGGAACTGCGGCTGCGGCTTCCGGAACAACGCTATTTCGAGGAGGGCGGGGAGCGGGAACTCGCCCCGCGGAACCTCGGTATCCTGATGCACCGGGTCTTCGAACAGGCGACCGACGAACAATCCGTACGCGAGGCGGTGGCGGCCATGCAGGCCGACGGCATGCTGACGGCCGAAGAGGCCGCACGGCTCGGGACACAGATCGACCGGGCTTTCGAACAGTCCGAAGTATGCGAATGGTTCGGCAACGGCTGGGAGAGGATACTCAACGAACAGGAGATCATTCTGCCACAGGCCGGTTCGGTAGCCGCCGCCCACGGCACGACACGACGCCCCGACCGCGTGATGATCGCCGGCGACAGAGCCGTAGTCGTCGATTACAAGTTCGGCGAACACGATGCGGAACGCTACCGCCGTCAGATCGGCAGCTACTGCACGTTGCTCCGAGAGATGGGCTATGCCCGTGTCGAAGGGTATCTGTGGTATGTCCGGCAGGGCCGGATCGAACGGGTCGTCTGACAGAATCCCTGCAAAAACAAACAACCGGCTGCCGCAATGGCAACCGGTTGTTTTCTTGAATGGAAAGGGGTTCGGAACATCCGCCCCCCCTCGCCTGGAACTACTCGCCCAGTGCGAAGCGCTTGTAGGCAACCACCGTGGCCTCCTTGTCGGCCTTGTGGATGTACTCGGCGATCGTCTCCTTCTCGCCTACGACGAGCTGGTTGAGCAGCGTGTTCTCCTCAAAGAACTTGCGCATCTTACCCTCGGCGATCTTCTCGAGAATAGCCTCCGGCTTGTTGGCGTTCTTCGGATCCTGCTTCATGGCCTCCACGGCGATCTTGCGCTCGTGCTCGATAACCTCTGCGGGGCAGTCGGCCTCCGAGATCGAGACGGGAGCCATGGCCGTAGCCTGCATGGCTACGGTGTGGGCTACCTCGGCGGGAATCTCCTTGTTGAAGCCCAGAATCGTACCGAGCTTCTTGTTGAAGTGCACATAGGCGGCGCAGTAGGGAGCCTCGATGCGGGCGTAGTAGGCCAGCTCGATCTTCTCACCCGTCTGTCCCGACTTCTCGGTAACCATCTCCTCGACGGTACGACCCTCGTCGTTCTTCGTAGCCATCAGTGCATCGCGGTCGGCAGCGTCGTTCTTCACGGCAACCTCCAGCATGGCGTTGGCCGAAGCGGTATACTCGGCATTCTGTGCCACGAAGTCCGTCTCGCAGGCCAGGCAGAGGATGTAGGCCTTCTGGCCCACGATCTTCGTTACAACCACACCCTCCGTAGCGGTACGGTCGGCACGCTTGGCAACCACGAGCTTACCCTTCTCGCGGATAATGTCCTGGGCACGCGCATAATCACCTTCCGCCTCCATGAGGGCCTTCTTGCAGTCCATCATGCCGGCACCGGTCATCTTGCGGAGCTTCATTACATCAGCAGCTTTGATTTCCATAGTCGTATTCTTTGTTTTTCGTTATCGTTCGGATTTCATTACTCGGCCTTCTCCTCGGCCTCGGCAGCCTCCGAAACTACGGCTCCCGGCTCCTCGAAGGGGGTCTCCACAGCGGCCACAACCTCGGCAACGGCGGCCTCCTCGGCGTCTACCGTAGCCTTCACGGCCTTCTTGATGCGGGGCTTGCCCTCTTTCTTCACGGCACCTTCGGCCTCAGCCTCCTGTGCCTCCTTCTCCTTCTCGAGCTTGCGCTCCTCGCTTCCCTCGGCGATGGCGGCGCACATGGCGTCTACAACCACGGCGATCGACTTGGCAGCATCGTCATTTGCAGGTATAACGTAATCGATGTCGGTAGGATCACAACAAGTATCTACCATGGCAAATACGGGGATGCTCAGTCGCTTGGCCTCCTTCACGGCGTTGGCCTCCTTCTGTACGTCCACGACGAACAGAGCGGCCGGAAGACGCGTCAGGTCGGCGATCGAACCGAGGTTCTTCTCGAGCTTCGCACGCTGACGGGCGATCTGGAGTTTCTCGCGCTTGGAGAAATTATCGAACGTGCCGTCGTTGGTCATCTTGTCGATGGTGGCCATCTTCTTGACGGCTTTGCGTATGGTGGGGAAGTTGGTCAGCATACCGCCTGCCCAACGCTCCGTGACGTAGGGCATACCGACGGCTGCCACCTTTTCGGCAACAATCTCCTTGGCCTGCTTCTTCGTGGCGACGAACAGCACGCGACG
>DWWQ01000026.1 GCA_019119615.1 Candidatus Alistipes stercoravium
CTGAAGGGAAAGAGCCTTGCCGAATTGCGCGAGATCGCAAAGGCGCTGGGCATTGGGAATGTCATGTTGAAGAAGCGCGAACTGTTGGAAAAGATAGCGGAAACGGCCGCCTCGGAGGAGACGCCGGCATCCGATGCCGCAAATAACGCACCTGCGGCAACTCCGCAGGCCGGGGAGGCTGCAACTCCGAAACCTCGGGGACGCCGTCCGCGGCTTGCACGCAGCGAACCTGCGGCACAGGGTGCCGTACGGCCCCGGGAGAACCAGCCCGAAGAACCTGCCGCCGTGGAGGAGACAGCGGCTCCGGAACCGGTTCCGGCAACGGCCGAAGCCCCGAAGGAGGAGGCTCCCCGGCAGGAACCCAAGCGCCGCGGACGCAAACCCAAAGCCCAGGTGCAGGCCGAAGCCAACGCCAACGCCGCGGCGGAAAAGGGTCCCGGAACGGAAACGAAGAGTGCGGAGGCTGCTCCGGAACCTTCGCTCGACGAGGAGGTGATTACCAAGGATGACTTTGCCGGCGAGATCGAGGGTGAAGGTGTGCTGGAGGTCATGCCCGACGGCTACGGATTTCTCCGTTCGGCGGATTACAACTACCTCAATTCTCCGGACGACGTCTATGTTTCGCCGTCGCAGATCAAGCTCTTCGGCCTGAAGCCCGGCGATACGGTGAACGGCGTGATCCGCCCGCCGAAGGAGGGCGAGAAGTATTTCCCGCTGGTGCGTGTGAACGAGATCAACGGCCTGAAGCCCGACTATATCCGCGACCGCGTGCAGTTCGAGTACATGACGCCGCTCTTCCCGAGCGAGAAGTTCTGCCTGACGGGCAACGGCCACAACAACCTTTCGACGCGCATCGTCGATCTCTTCTCGCCGATCGGCAAGGGACAGCGTGCGCTGATCGTCGCCCAGCCCAAGACCGGTAAGACGATGCTCCTGCAGTCGATCGCCAACGCCATTGCGGACAACCATCCGGAGGTCTACATGATCGTGCTGCTGATCGACGAACGCCCGGAGGAGGTTACCGAGATGGCCCGCAATGTCAAGGCCGAGGTGGTCGCCTCGACCTTCGACGAGCAGGCGTCGCGCCATGTGAAGGTTGCCGAGATGGTGCTCGAGAAGGCCAAGCGCATGGTCGAGTGCGGCCACGACGTGGTGATCTTCCTCGATTCGATCACGCGTCTTGCGCGTGCCTACAACTCCGTGCAGCCCGCTTCGGGCAAGGTGCTCTCGGGCGGTGTCGATGCCAATGCGCTGCACAAGCCCAAGCGTTTCTTCGGCGCGGCGCGCAATACGGAGGAGAAGGGTTCGCTGACGATCATCGCCACGGCGCTCATCGATACCGGTTCGAAGATGGACGAGGTGATTTTCGAGGAGTTCAAGGGCACGGGCAACATGGAGCTGCAGCTGGACCGCAAGCTTGCGAACAAGCGCGTCTACCCCGCTGTCGATGTCATTGCCTCGGGTACGCGGCGTGAGGATCTGCTCCTTTCGCGCGAGGTGATGAACCGCACCTGGGTGCTGCGCAAGTACCTCTCGGACATGACCCCTGTCGAGGCTATGGAGTTCCTCCAAAAGCAGATGGGGCTGACGAGCACCAACGAGGAGTTCCTCGCCACGATGAACCATTGATCCGTCCGGCTAACGCATGAAACTGACGCGATTCATCCTTCTCGGAGCATGGCTCCTTGCCGTGCAGGGCGCTTTTGCCTGGGGACAGAAGGGACACGACATCACGGCCTATATCGCCGAATGCCACCTCACGTCCGCGGCAGCGAAGAAGATCGACCGCATCCTCGGGGGATACTCTCCGGTTTATTACGCCAACTGGTTGGACAACGCCAGCCACACTCCGGCCTATGCCCATACGAAGACGTGGCACTACCTGAACGTGGATGAGGGCGAGACCTTCGAGTCGATGCCCGCAAATCCTGCGGGAGACGTGCTGAAGGCGGTCGAACAGCTTGTCGAGGAGCTTCGCTCGAAGCGTCTTACGGCCGAGGAGGAGCAGATCCGGCTCCGGATGCTGATTCACCTCGTGGGCGACATGCACTGTCCGATGCACCTGGGACACGCTACCGACCTGGGCGGCAACCGGGTTGCCGTGCGATTCTTCGGCCGCGAGACGAATCTCCACTCGGTGTGGGACACCTCGCTTGTCGAGGCGGCGCACAACTGGGGCTATACCGAATGGCAGCGCGAGATCGACCGCCTGCCGAAAAAGGAGGCGGCCGCCGAAGCGGCGGGAACGCCTGCCGACTGGGTGCGTGAGACACAGCGGATCTGTACGGCCGTCTATGAGGCGACGCCCGAAGGAACGAATATCTCCTACGATTACATTGCGGCTCAGACACCCGTCGTCGAGCGGCAGCTGCTTCGTGCGGGACTTCGCCTGGCCCGTCTGCTGAACGAAATCTACCGTTGATTCCGCCGTGGTGGCAGCGATCGGACCACAGGCCCGGACCGTCGATACGGTCCGGGCTTTTTCCTGACCGCCGATGCCGCCCGGATGAAAAAATCGTCGGACAGGCGCCGGAATCCGGTAAAACTTCGTATTTTTGTCCTGTTCCGCGACACTCGGCAGGATGCCGGCGGATCTGTCTGTTATGAATACCGATACGAAACGTATTTTTCCGGTACTCGGCATGAGTTGTGCCGCCTGTGCAGCCCGCGTGGGCCGGAGCCTCGGGGCCTGTCCCGGAGTCCGGAATGCTGCGGTGAACTTCGCGGCGGCCACGGTCGCCGTGGAGTACGACCCCGCGGCCGTTACCCCCGAGCAGCTGCGGCAGCGGCTCCGCGAGGCCGGCTATGATCTGGTGATCGACACGGCCCATGCCGCCCGGACCGCCGAACAGGAACACGAAAAAAACTACCGCACGCTGCGGCACCGCGCCGTGGCCGCGCTCGTGCTGGCCGTGCCGCTGCTTGTGGTCGGCATGGGCTTCATGCACCGCGCGTGGGCGGCGTGGGTTACCTGGGTGCTTGCCACGCCGTTGGTTTTTCTTTTCGGCCGCGGCTTCTATGCCGGTGCATGGCGTCAGCTGAAGCACCGCTCGGCAAATATGGACACGCTGGTGGCCTTGAGTACCGGCATTGCCTATCTGTTCAGCCTCTTCAACCTGCTTTTCCCGGAGTTCTGGCGCAGCCGCGGCATCGAGCCGCATGTCTATTTCGAGGCTTCGGGTGTAGTTGTCGCCTTCGTGCTGCTGGGCCGCCTGCTCGAGGAACGGGCCAAGGGCGGCACGATGGAGGCTATCCGCAAACTGGCCGGCCTGCGGCCCGATACGGTGCTGCGCCTTGATGATGCGGGCTGCACTGCGGAGGTCCCGGTCGAGGAGGTCGTGCCCGACGACATCCTCGTGGCCCGTCCGGGCGATCGCATCGCCGTCGATGGCGTCGTAACGGAGGGGGTCTCCCAGGTCGATGAGAGCATGCTTACCGGAGAGCCCGTCCCGACGCTCAAGGAGGTCTCCGCATCGGTTTATGCCGGAACGATCAACCTCCGCGGCACGCTCCGCTACCGGGCGGTCCGCACGGGCGGCCGGACCCTGCTCGCACAGATCGTCCGACTCGTGCAGGATGCCCAGGGAAGCCGGGCCCCGGTACAGCGGTTGGTGGACCGCATTGCCGCGATCTTCGTCCCGACGATCCTGTTGCTTGCCGTGGCGGCCTTTGTGATGTGGCTGCTGTTGGATCCGGCGGATGGTTTTGCACGGGGTGTGCTGGCTGCCGTAACCGTGCTGGTGATTGCCTGCCCCTGCGCATTGGGCCTCGCCACCCCGACGGCCATCATGGTCGGCATCGGCAAGGGGGCCGAAGCGGGCATCCTGATCCGGGATGCCGAAACGCTGGAGACGGCCTGCCGGATCGATACCGTGGTGCTCGACAAGACGGGAACACTGACCGAAGGGCGACCGACGGTCTCCGATATGGCCTGGGCTTCGGAGGCGGAGACGGCCGCCGGCATGCTGCTTTCGCTTGAAAAACGTTCCGCGCATCCGCTGGCCGCCGCTGTTGTCGAAGCCCTCGGGGCACGCGGCGTAAAGGAGCCCGACGAGGCCCCCGGACACTTCGAGGATCATCCCGGAACGGGTGTCTCGGGTCGGTTCGGCGGCGTAGAGTACCGCGTCGGCAGCCGCCGGATCCTTGAGGCAGGTGCCATTCCGGCGGATCCGCAGCTCGAACGGCAGGCGGCACAATGGGCCGCGGAGGCGCGCAGTATCGTGTGGTTCGCCGATGAGCGGCGCACGCTGGCCGTCATCGCCCTTGCGGACCGGCTCCGCGAAAGTTCCCGCGAGGCGGTTGCCGCCCTGCACGACTGCGGTATCGGCGTCTGGATGCTGACGGGCGATCAGGAGGCTTCGGCGGCGGCCGTGGCCCGACGTGCCGGCATCCGCAATTATCGCGCGGGGGTGCTCCCCGCCGAAAAGGAGGCCTGCATCCGGGACCTGCAACAGTCGGGACATGTCGTGGCGATGGTCGGCGACGGCATCAACGACAGTGCGGCCCTGGCCCGGGCCGACGTGGGTGTTGCCATGGGTTCGGGCAGCGACATTGCCATGGATGCCGCGCGTGTTACGATCCTGCATTCCGATTTGAGAAAAATACCCCAGATGATCCGCTGCGCGAGGCTTACGGAGCGTACCGTGCGGCAGAATCTCTTCTGGGCCTTCTTTTACAATGTCGTCGGCATTCCGGTTGCGGCCGGTGCGCTCTACCCGCTTTGGGGCTTCCAGCTCGATCCGATGATTGCCGGAGCGGCCATGGCGATGAGCAGCGTGAGCGTCGTGGCCAACAGCCTGCGGCTCAAACGCCGCCGGCTCTCACCGAAACCTCAAAAAACAAAGCATATGGAAAAACGATTCCGCGTGGAAGGCATGATGTGCGACCACTGCCGGGCCCATGTTGAGAAGGCCCTGAACTCCCTGCCGGGCGTCGAGGCCCGCGTAACGCTCGATCCTCCCGCAGCCGTCGTAAGCGGCCCCGAAGAGTTGCTGCGTCTGGAGACGCTCCAGCATATCGTAAGCGAGCAGGCGGGCGACTACCGGTTGAGTGAATAACGACCTTCCGGCCAGCAAGGCGAAGGCCCGGACATCCGATTGCTCGGTGTCCGGGCCTTCTTTTCGGTGGAGGTGGCGGGAGTCGAACCCGCGTCCAAACAGGGAACCCGAAAGCTTTCTACACGCTTATCCGCCGTTTGATCCTTCTATCCGTGTCTGGCAGGCGGCAACCCAACCCGGATCCCAGTCCCTTGAATTTCGCGCACCGGCCGGGACTTCCGGCACGCTATCTCTAAATGAATGATACCCCGTATGAAAAGCCGTTAAAGAGCGGAACGGCTCTTCGGGATACTCGTCTCCGGGGCGCCTTGGCCTCGGGGATTAAGCTAATTTTCCTTGAAAATTAGGCAGCGAGTGCGTAGCTGTTATTGCCATTTGATTTTCGAGCGTCGGGATTTACGAGCCGCCGCACAGTGCTCGACGTGCTTACAATCAAACTCTGCCTGCTGTCAAAACCGGGCACCCCCAGTCTTTTCGGGACAAAGCGACCGAAAACAGGGACAAATATAATGCATCCTCCGTACAAAAGCAAATTTTCTCCTTTTGCGTATGTTCCGGAATCGGCCGGAACACGTCCCGCCTTCTCCGATGGAGCGTTGCCGCAGACCGGAACCGCGTGTACATGCGGAAACACCGGCGAGAGGTATGATTTCATGGATTTTTTCATCTCGGAAGGCGTTCGGAACAGGATTTTTTCGTATCTTTGTAAGAATAAAATCCGACGCATGATGAATGACAACTATGTGGTCGAGCTCCGCGATGCGACCATCTATCATACCGATGCGCCCTTCGGCCGCAACTCCGCAGAGAAGTATATCCGCGAAGGCGAGATGGTTCTCTCGGATGTCAATCTCACGGTGTCGCCCGGCGAGTTCGTCTATCTGATCGGCCGGGTCGGCAGCGGCAAGAGCTCGCTGCTCAAGACCCTCTATGCCGAAGTTCCGCTGCTTGCGGGCAGCGGCCGGATCGCCGGCTTCGATCTGCGCGGCCTGCGCCGCAAGCAGATCCCCTACCTGCGCCGCCGCATCGGCATCGTCTTTCAGGACTACCAGTTGCTCACCGACCGCAACGTCTTCATGAACCTCTACTATGTGCTCAAGGCCACGGGCTGGCGGCGCGAACAGGAGATCCGCGAGCGGATCGACCGGGTGCTCAACGTCGTGCAGCTCGAAAAGAAGAGCTACAAGATGCCCTTCGAACTTTCGGGCGGCGAGCAGCAGCGTCTGGTCATTGCCCGGGCACTGCTCAACGAGCCCGAGGTGCTGCTGGCCGACGAGCCCACGGGCAACCTCGACCCGCTGACGGCCGACGGCATCATGCAGCTTTTCCAGCAGATCGCCGCCCGCGGCTGCGCCGTGGTGATGTCCACGCACAACACGGCCCTGATCGAGAACTACCCTGCCCGGGCGATTCTCTTTGCGCAGGGACGGATCCGCGAAATCGACCTGGCGGAAGAGCTCGCATAAGTTGGATTATCCGGGAAAAAACCGTATATTTGTACGATATTTAAACGACAACGATGAGTACCGAACAAGAAAACGTAAAGAAACAGGAAGAAGAATATTCCGCATCGAATATCCAGGTCCTCGAAGGCCTCGAGGCCGTGCGCAAGCGTCCGGCCATGTATATCGGCGACATCGGTGAGAAGGGTCTCCACCACCTGGTTTACGAGGTTGTGGACAACTCGATCGACGAGGCGCTGGCGGGTTATTGTACCGACATCGACGTAACGATCAACGAAGACAATTCGATTACGGTTCGGGACAACGGCCGCGGTATTCCGACGGGATTCCATGAGAAGGAGGGGAAATCGGCACTCGAAGTCGTCCTCACGGTGCTGCACGCCGGAGGCAAGTTCGACAAGGGTTCCTACAAGGTTTCGGGAGGTCTGCACGGCGTGGGTGTCTCGTGCGTGAATGCCCTTTCGACGCTGCTGATTGCCGAAATCCACCGCGACGGCAAGATCTACCGCCAGACCTACAGTCAGGGCAAGCCGACCTCGGAGGTTGAAATTGCCGGTGAATGTTCGGACCGCGGAACGATCATCACCTTCAAGCCCGACGCGGAGATCTTCACCCATACGACCGTCTACAAATACGAGATTCTGGCCAACCGTCTGCGTGAGCTGGCCTTCCTGAACAAGGGCATCCGGCTCAACCTCTACGACAAGCGCAGGGACGAGGAGGGCAACACGCATGAGGACCACTTCTATTCGGAGGAGGGCCTCAAGGAGTTCGTCAAGTACCTCGACGCCACGCGCGGCACGCCGATCATCGACCAGATCATCTACCTCGACACCGAGAAGAACGGCGTGCCGGTCGAGGTGGCCATGCAGTACAACGACTCCTTCTCGGAGAATGTGCACTCCTATGTGAACAACATCAATACGATCGAGGGCGGTACGCACCTGACGGGATTCCGCCGTGCGCTGACCCGCACGCTCAAGAAATACGCCGAGGATTCGGGCATGCTCGCGAAGCTGAAGTTCGACATCAACGGCGACGACTTCCGCGAGGGCCTTACGGCCGTGGTTTCGGTGAAAGTCGCCGAGCCGCAGTTCGAGGGCCAGACCAAGACAAAACTCGGCAACGACGAGGTTGCCGCCGCGGTCGATCAGGCCATGGCTTCGGCGCTGGGCGACTATCTGGAGGAGAATCCGAAGGATGCCAAGGCCATCGTGCAGAAGGTCATCCTCGCCGCCACGGCGCGCCATGCCGCCCGCCACGCGCGCGAACTGGTGCAGCGCAAGACCGTGCTTTCGGGTTCGGGACTGCCGGGCAAACTGGCCGACTGCACGAGCCGCGACCGTTCGGTAGCCGAGATCTTCTTCGTCGAGGGAGACTCCGCAGGCGGTACGGCCAAGTCGGGCCGCGACCGGAACTTCCAGGCCATCATGCCGCTGCGCGGTAAGATCCTGAATATCGAGAAGGCCCAGGAGCACAAGATGTGGGAGAACGAGGAGATCAAGAACATGTTCCTCGCGCTGGGCGTGAAGATCGGCACCGAGGAGGACTCCAAGGCGCTCAACCTCGAGGGGCTGCGCTACGACAA
>DWWQ01000027.1 GCA_019119615.1 Candidatus Alistipes stercoravium
ATCGAGAAGGCCCAGGAGCACAAGATGTGGGAGAACGAGGAGATCAAGAACATGTTCCTCGCGCTGGGCGTGAAGATCGGCACCGAGGAGGACTCCAAGGCGCTCAACCTCGAGGGGCTGCGCTACGACAAGATCATCATCATGACCGATGCCGATGTCGATGGAAGCCACATCGCCACGCTGATGCTGACCTTCTTCTTCCGCAAGATGAAGGAGCTCATCGAAAACGGCCACGTCTACATCGCCACCCCGCCGCTCTACCTGGTCAAGAAGGGCAAGCAGGAACGCTACTGCTGGACCGAGAAGGAGCGCGACGAGATCACGGCCGAGTTCGGCAAGGGCGCCCATGTGCAGCGCTACAAAGGTCTCGGTGAGATGAACGCCCACCAGTTGTGGGAGACGACGATGAATCCCGACACGCGCATCCTGCGCCAGGTGAATATCGAGAACGCCGCCGAGGCCGACCGCATCTTCTCGATGCTCATGGGCGACGATGTGCCGCCCCGCCGCGAATTCATCGAGCGCAATGCCCACTACGCGAATATCGACGCATAAACGGAATCTACGGAGGGTTGTCCTGTTTCCCGCAAGGGACCGAGACAACCCTCTTTTTTATCCACAAACCTTGCGAACCACCTAAAAACCTACCGATATGAAAGTTACCGTAATCGGCGTCGCCGGAGGTACCGGCTCGGGAAAATCGACGCTCGTCAAACGGCTCCAGGAGGCCTTCGAGGGCGACGATGTCGCCACGCTGTGCCACGACTACTACTACAAGGCCCACCCCGAACTGACCTACGAGGAGCGCACAAAACTCAACTACGACCATCCGCAGGCCTTCGACACGCAGATGATGGTGGAACACATCAAGGCGCTCAAGGAGAACGTGCCGATCGAACACCCCGTCTACTCCTTCGTCGATCACAACCGGACCTCGGAGACCGTGCTTGTGAAACCCTCGAAGGTCATTATCGTGGACGGCATTCTGATCTTCGAGAACAAGGAGCTGCGCGACCTGATGGATATCAAGGTTTATGTCGATACGGACGCCGACATCCGCCTGGCCCGGCGTATCCTGCGCGACGTCTGCGACCGCGGCCGCACAATGCAGTCGGTCATCACGCAATATACCACGACGGTAAAACCCATGCATGAGGAGTTTGTCGAGCCGTCGAAGAAGTATGCCGACGTCATCATCCCCGAGGGCGGTTTCAACTCCGTGGCCGTGGCAATGCTGATCCAGAGTATCCGCTCGCTTATCGACAGCGAATAATCACGAAACGGCATCGGAAAGAAAAAGCCGGCGTGCGAACTGTTCGTACGCCGGCTTTTTTGTGGGCCGGATTCGGATTTTAGGCTGTCGGAAAACGACTCCGCATCTGCGCACCAACCGGTCGGTGCAATGTCAGAGTCCCGTAATCTTTTTGATCTCGTTGAGTTTGTTCAGCGCTTCGATCGGTGTGAGAGCGTTGATGTCAAGCCCCTTGATCTGGTCGCGGATCTGTACCAGTACCGGGTCGTCGAGCTGGAACATCGAGAGCTGCATGCTCTGCGGAACGCTCTCGGCGGCCTCCTTGACCGCGCGGGCCGAGGCTTTGCGGCCCCGGTCCTTGAGGCTGCGGCTCGGGACGATCTCGTTGCTTCCGTAGACAAGCTCGAGGTTGCGCAGGATCTCGTCGGCACGGGCCACGACCGACTGGGGCATGCCGGCCATGCGCGCCACATGGATACCGAACGAGTGCTCGGTGCCGCCCCGCTCGAGTTTGCGCAGGAAGACGATCTGGTTGCCCACCTCCTTGACCGAGACGTGGTAGTTCCTGACCCGGGGGCACATCTGCTCCATCTCGTTGAGTTCGTGGTAGTGCGTGGCGAAGAGCGTCTTGGCGCGTGCCGTGGGATGGTTGTGCAGGTATTCGACCATGGCCCAGGCGATCGAGATGCCGTCGTAGGTGCTCGTGCCACGGCCGATTTCGTCGAGCAGCACGATGCTGCGGTCCGAGATGTTGTTGAGAATGCTCGCCGACTCGAGCATCTCGACCATGAAGGTCGATTCTCCCTGCGAGATGTTGTCCGATGCACCGACGCGTGTGAAGATCTTGTCCACGACGCCGATATGCGCCGAGGCGGCCGGTACGAACGAACCCATCTGCGCCATGAGGATGATGAGCGCCGTCTGCCGCAGCAGGGCCGACTTACCCGACATGTTGGGACCGGTGATCATCATGATCTGCTGCTCCTTGTCGTCGAGCATGACGTCGTTGGGGATATACTCCTCCCCGACGGGCATCAGCGTTTCGATCACCGGGTGGCGGCCCTGGCGGATGTCGATCCGCGACCCTTCGTCGAGTACCGGCCGCACATAGCGGCGTTCGCAGGCCAGACGCGCGAAGGACTGCAGACAGTCGATGCGGGCCACCGTGGCGGCATCGCGCAGCATGGGCTGCAACGAAGTGCAGATATAGGCGATGATTTCGGCATAGATCCGCTGTTCGAGCTGGAGCATCTTCTCCTCCGCCCCGAGGATCTTCTCCTCATACTCCTTGAGCTCCTCGGTGATATATCGCTCGGCGTTGGCGAGCGTCTGCTTGCGGATCCAGCTCTCGGGAACCTTGTCCTTGTGGGTATTGCGTACCTCGATGTAGTATCCGAAGACGTTGTTGTAGCTGATCTTCAGCGACGGAATGCCCGTCGCCTCGCTTTCGCGCTGCTGGATGCGCTGCAGGTAGTCCTTGCCGTGCAGGGCGATACGCCGCAGGTCGTCCAGCTCGGGATCGACTCCGTCGGCGATGACTCCGCCTTTTTGGATCTGGTTGTTCTGCGGATCGGGATAGATCTCGCGGGCCAGCCGGTCGCGCACGGCCGTCAGCGGATCGATCTTTTCGGAGAGGGTGTGCAACGGAGCGCTGTCCGTGGAATCGAGTGCCGCCCGCAGCATTTCGAGTGCCGACAGAGAGTTCTTCAACTGCACGAGCTCACGGGGTGTAACCCGCTGTGCAGCAATGCGTGATGCAATCCGTTCCAGGTCTCCGATCAGGAAAATCTGCTCCCGAACGGCCTCGGTCAGCTCCGCCTCTTTCGCAAAGTATTCTACCACATCGAGCCGTTCGTTGATCCGTGCGGGATCCTTGATCGGCATGGCGATCCACCGCTTGAGCAGCCGCCCGCCCATCGGGGTCAGCGTCCGGTCGATCACGTCGGCGAAGCTGCATTTCTCGCGCGATCCGTTCGAGGAGAAGAGCTCCAGGTTGCGGATCGTGAACTTGTCCACCCAGACATAATCCGCCTCGTCGAGACGTGCGAGCGAACGGATATGTGCCGTCTCCTTGTGCTCCGTGAAATCGAGGTAGTAGAGAATCGCCCCGGCCGCCGATATGCCGCTTGTGAAATGGTCTACGCCGAATCCCTTCAACGACTTGGTCCCGAACTGCTTGCAGAGCTTTTCGCGGTTTATCTCCTCGGCGAAGACCCACTCGTCCAGCTTGTAGGTGTAGAGTTTGCTGCCGAATGCTTCGGTGAAACGCTCCTCATAGCCGCGCTGGTAGATCACCTCCTTGGGCCGGAGGTTCGAGATCAGCTTGTCCACATAACCGTCCGATCCTTCGGCGACATAAAACTCGCCGGTCGATATGTCGAGGAAGGCCACACCCGTCGTCTGTCGTCCGAAAAAGACCGAGGCGATGTAGTTGTTCTCCTTGTTGGCCAGGATGTTGTCGCCCATGACTATGCCTGGCGTAACGAGCTCGATCACGCCCCGCTTGACCAGTTTCTTCGTGAGTTTCGGGTCCTCGAGCTGCTCGCAGATCGCCACACGCTCCCCGGCCCGCACGAGTTTCGGCAGGTAGGAGTCTATGGCATGGTAGGGGAATCCCGCCAGTTCGACATACGACGCCGCTCCGTTGGCCCGGCGCGTGAGCGTGATGCCCAGGATGCCGCTGGCCTTGATCGCATCTTCGCCGAAGGTCTCGTAGAAGTCGCCTACGCGGAAGAGCAGGATGGCGTCATGATGCACCGCCTTGATCTCATAATATTGATTCATCAAGGGGGTTTCGACGTACTTTTTATCTACTTTTTTCTCTTGAGCCACAATAGGATCTTGTCAATTTCATTCTTACAAAGATACGTTTTTTTCGGCGCCTCCGCAACGGGCGCCGGCCGATTTTTTTCAACAAAAAAGTACACATCTTCATCATCGGTCCCGGCGTTCGACCGATTCACCGTGCGCATGAGATAATATTTGCAACAGGCTATTTTACAGGAAATCCACACTCTTCGAACATCACGCGGTATATTGCCGCCTTGCGCTCGAGCGGCGTCGGGTAAGCCCGCGACGAAGAGGGCATGCGCCAGAACCGCATGACCCGGCCGCCGAGCTCGAATGTCGTGAAGTTTCCTACGGCCGGCACCGCACAGCCGAGCAGGTGCGCTGCAGTCTCCGCGGCCTTGCCGCCCGTGGCGGCCACGTCCCGACACGATGGAATGCAGGCAAGCAACGCCGTGAGATCCACCTCTCGCACCACTTTAAGAAACTGGTCCGATGCATTGTCCTTCAACCGTATGATCTCTTCGGCCGTATCATAGAGTGCAATCCCTCGCTCGCGGCAGAACGCCTCGATGCGTTCCCGGTCGAAGGCTTTCCGGTCGGCCGTCAGAAAATGGTTCCGGTCATCGAAAAAAAGATATCCGAAGATCCGCCACATGTCGTTCTGGAGGTTCGGGTAGAAAAATTCCATCGACCAGCGCTTGCGCTGCGGCGGAAAACTACCCAGCATCAAAAGGTGCGCTCCGGCGGGCAGAAAGGGTTTCAACGGATGTTGTTCAGTGGTTTTCATAGAATCGTTCGTCGAAATTGACCAGATAGAGCCGTTCGGTGGCCCGCGTGAGAGCCGTGTAGAGCCAGCGCAGCATGTCGCGTGTCATCGGCTCGTCGCCGAACAGGCAGCGATCGACGAAAACGGCGCCCCACTGGCCGCCCTGCGCCTTGTGGCA
>DWWQ01000028.1 GCA_019119615.1 Candidatus Alistipes stercoravium
TAGTAGGTAATCCTTCGCAAAATAAGAAAATTCAAGAATTGTTTTATCAACTTGTAGAAAAGAATTTGAGAGGATTACGTTTTGAAAACTAGGATCAGGATGAAACGATGCTGGATCCTGTTGTCGCTGCTGCTTGCCTCGTGCCGGGGCGGCGGGGGTGATTCGCGGGAGTTGATGACGGCCAATCTGGCGGCGCTGGAGACGGCGGTCGATATGGAGAGCCGTCGGGTGGACGGCGACGATGTGCTGGCCTTCGACGAGACGGTCATTGATCTGGGCGAGGTGCCGTTGGGCGAGAGCCGGACGATTCGGGTCGAGGCGGAGAATGTCGCGCGGAAACCCGTTGTTGTTCTCGAAGCCTACACGTCATGCGACTGCACGAAGGTCTCTTTCGGGAAGAAACCCGTACGTTCCGGAGAGACGATCGTCTTCACGGTCGATTTCTCGGCCGATCTCGCGGGGACGTTCTTCAAGAAGATCGCCGTTCGCCACAGTCTCTCCGACAAGCCGGTGAGCTTTGCCATCGAAGGAACTGTTATTAAAAAATAGAGGATATACCCTTCCGGTTTCGGGGCGTCGTTCACAAGGGACGACGCCCCGCGTCGTATGCGGCTTACCACCAAATCTGCCGGTCGTCTTCGTAGGTGAAGATGCGCTCCTCTTTTCCTCGTGTGTGGTTTCTTAGGATGAAGAGAGCACCTGAAGGACAATCCCGGAAAATCAGTGAATCGGAGACGGCTGTTTGCCTGTCCAATGAAGTCCACTGGCCCTTTTCCCAATAAAATAATTCGTATGAGTCTCCTTTTCGTATGTTATTGTCGTCATTCCGAAATAGATAATTAATTCTGGATATTGCGGTAGGTTTTCCAAGGTCAAGACCGACCCAGGAGCCGTCCGGATCCTTAGCGGCAAAAAAAGTCAGGGGATTCCCATCAAAAGCACTTTCTTTAAAACGGGCTTTGTCGTCTGTCAAGTCCCCATATCCGATGACTTCTCCTGTTAATTTGTTTCCGGATTGTCCCAGGAACTCAATTTCTGCAATATTGTTATAACCGTTTGGTGCCGAATAATATCTATAAAAACGGTATCGACGAGGCTTTATGGATATGGTATGCCACTTCATATCTTCAAGTGTATGTTCGACTTTATACAATAATTCGCAGGAGTGAAAGTGTCGGTCATTCGATCCTTGAAACATTCCGCCAATAGAGCGATTTGCGTATTTGTGCATGGCCCCGACAGGATATTTGCGAAACAGGACCATGGATTGACGCTTTTTCGGATCAGCGATGAGATAACGAATCTCTCCGAATTCGGTGATAATAAATGGGTCGCAAATGGGAACAAACTGTTGGCCATCAAAAATGGATGCCAGATAGCAGCATCCTTTATGCAACAAACGGAAGGTGGCCTGATTTTCGATCAATTTCGTAGATCCAGCAGGAACCCACTTCTGATTGTTGAAAACCATGATATAAGCAACCTTGTACTTCTTTTTTAAACCAGTTGCGGAAATTGTAGCATCTGCACATTCATTTTCGAACAGGTCTGTTATGTCTTTGTTATAAGGCCCGAGATACGACAATGGTGTGTCAGATATGGATTGAACGGAGTAGGTTTTTCTATATATTTTAGAGAATTTTTCATAGAATCGATCTTTGAGATGATTGCCGAATCCGGAGGAGGCATAGTCTTGGAAAATGAAGGGACAGTAAGAATCATCGATTGAAATGCTGTTCCAGAAGTGTCCTTGGCTGCGATTGGCCCAATTCGGAGTAAAGTCTAGATATACGGGAATGCCTATTGATCGGAACGTATATGCTCCCCACAGAGCTATCTCCCTGCAATCTCCATATCGAATGTTTAGCAGCGAAGTTGGATGCAGTTCTATTGGGAATGAGAATGTATTGATATATGGAGAATTCTTCGTATAGAAGTCCACAAATTTCGAAATGAACTCCGTGTAGTTTTGTGACTCGGAATACAATGAATCTGCCAATTTTTTGTTAATCGGCATATAGACTTTCAGCCAATCTTCTATCGGTTCATGATCAATTCTATATGGCAGGACGTATTCGCAAAATTCCTGAAAGCTTATGTTTTTGTTCCAAGGATAATCCCGCGTTTTGAATATTTGATCGATGTGATTTATAAGATAGTCTGCTTTAATATGCGTAATATCTGCTGCTTTGGTTGGTTTATTCGATAAAAAAGTAGAACCGGCTGTTTTTAGGCAACTTTTTATGCTGTCGAGAGTATGTGCATTGGCAACTTTTATAAGCGGAGCGATGGCCTCATAATAAAGTTTCATTTCTTCTCCGGCAAAAGTGTAGTGTTGGGGCATGTTTTCTATCAGAAACCGGGCGGCGCGGTATTTCAGGGAGTCGGTTTTGTTTCTCGAGTAATGGTCCAGAACGCGTTCCAGTTCGGTGCGGTTGTCTCCGGCAAGCTGCAGAGCCTGTTCCAGTTTTGAGGGTGTACAGGATATCAAAACACACAGGGCACACAGAGCCGTGTTCAGCACTGGGATTTTCATAAGGTGTCAAGATTGGAGTTGGCAAAGCAATTTACCGAAAAAAAACAGGAAATCAAAGCGAAACGGCGATTAAATGGAGCATCGGAATGGGCTGTCGTTCCTGCCTGAACGTATGCTCTTCTTCCGGATGAGACCGTATGCAGATTTTATTCATGGCATCGTGATTTTATAACCCTCGTATAACCTGTGGCAAAAATGAATTTTATATTTTTAAATTGTGTCGTGTTTTGTTTCACCAGCGCAGACAGGGTGGGTGTGATGCGGATGAATTTTCCTACTCTGGACTTACTGCATGCGGTTTCCTCCCGGAACGAGAGCTGCTTCAAGGCAGGTAAGATCTGAAATTTGAGATATATGCGTAGGTATTTTTGATTTTATGGGAAGTTTTACTTTTTTCGTCCTGTGAGGAGTATTCCTTGCGCAGACAGATTCGTGCGATGTATCATACCCGAACCATGCTTCCCGAACCGCTTTTGAGGCAGGTGCATGGAGCGATTCCGGATTCGTGTCCGATTATGGTGGTTTATTATGATCCGCAGGTGTGTGCTTCATGTACGCTTCAACGAATGGATGAGTGGGATGGATTTCTTCGTTATTACAGGGATTCCCTGAAAACCCCGATTGCGAGCCTTTTTATTTTTGCTCCGAATGAACAGCAGAAGCAACAGGTCAGAAGCATTCTGCAGCAATACGATAAGTATCCGATCATTCTTGACGAAACCGGAGCGTTTGTCAAGGCCAATCCGGATTTTCCACAGGATAGCAGGCTGCATACATTTCTGCTTGACTCCGAAGGCCATGTCGTAACGATCGGATCTCCGAAATATGATGATAATATTTGGGACCTGTACAAACAAGTCATTCAGACACTTCAAAACCGATAATCATGAAAAAGAGTTTTGCCATCCTTTGTTCCCTGCTTCTTCTGACCTCGTGTGGCGGCTCCTCCACGACGACGGCCGACGACGGTGCGCCGGTCGTCCGGCTCGATCCCTACCGTCGGGGGACGATCCGCACGGCCGATTTTGTCGATTCGGTCGAATATCTGATTCTCGAAAGCACCCCCGAGTCGATGATCCGTCGGATCGACCGCCTCTGCGTGATGGACAGCCTGCTGCTGGTGGCCGACTATGCGTCGCGGAGCGTCTTCATCTTCGACCGTGAGGGCCGTTATCGAAGCCGGGTCTCACGCATAGGGCGCTCCCGCGAGGAGTATGTCTCGATGAATGTCGTGGCTTTCGACACGCTGCGCAGCGAGGTGCTGGTCCACGACATCATGACCGAAAAATTGCTGGTCTACGGTCTCGACGGGACGTGCCGCAGTGTTGCCGAGGACTTCGGAAGGAATACCGGATATGCGTGTACACGGTATCCGCGGGACATGCAGGCGCTTGCCTCGGGCAACGTGATTTGTTACGAGTTTCTCCACGGTTCGGACCGGGACAACCGCGACGGGTTGTGGGAGATGACGCGGCAGGGGGAGTTTGTCCGCTGGATCCGGCAGTTCGACTTCGTCCATCCGTCCGAAGGCTCGGGCAATCGGCTGACCTGGATGGACGGCGGACGGATCGCCTGGTTCCCGATCGAGACCAATGACGACTTCGCCTTCGACGGGAATTCGCTCCGGAGGGTTGTCTCGTATGATGTCGCGGGTCCCACGGTCCGGGACTATGTCGGACTGCCCGACCCTCTCTTTATCACGGCGCATCCCGGCACGTTTTTCGCGGCCCGGCTGATGACCCAGATCAAGGGGCGGTTTGTCTTCACCTATTGGATCGACTAGAAATTCGACACCTTTTATACGCTCTACGACCGGGAACGGCGGTCCCTCACGGCGGGGGATCCGGACTGCCGGCTTGCGGACGGGAGCGAGTGGCTGCCAACGGGTTACAACAAGCGGCACAAGCCGCAATTCATACCCGTTGATGCCAACCTGGCGGGTACGATCGTGATGCCGGTTCTGCCGGTAACGCTGCTTGACAGTCATCTGACCCCCGGCGGGCAGGCAACGGTCCGGCGTCTCACGGCGGGGCTCAGCGACGCCCAAGTCGAGAATATGAACCCCATTCTGCAACTCCTCCGCCTGAAGCGGTGAGCGGCGAAGAGTGGG
Source organism: Candidatus Alistipes stercoravium (assembly GCA_019119615.1). Lineage (GTDB taxonomy): Bacteria > Bacteroidota > Bacteroidia > Bacteroidales > Rikenellaceae > Alistipes > Alistipes stercoravium. The sequence goes on from DWWQ01000028.1 coordinate 4,647, forward strand.
CGGCGGGCTGCCGTATCCGTTGTGTGATTCGGACGGCAGCGTCTGCCCGTGTTACTGTCTGTTGTCCGTGTTGCATTTCCGGCGGCCCTGCTCTGCCTACTCGCCGGCGGCGAGTGAAACGTAGGGCGGGAGTATCTCCAGCCCCTCCACCTGCGAATAGGAGATGCGGCCTCCGCTCTCCACGGCGAAAAAGAGCCCTTCGGACTGTTGCCGGCACAGGGCCAGGCCGGGAAGTTCGAAAACTCCGGACGCGGAGTCGGCTGCCTCTCCGGATGCCGTTTCGGAATCGGAAGCCGTTTCGACCCCGGTTTCGGTTTTGGGTGCTGCCCGGAAGAGGATGAACAGATCGCCGCGTGCGGTCGGCGCCGCGGGCAGTTCGACGGTGCAGAATCCCCGCTGTGCGGGGGCGCAGCGAAGGGGTTTTTCGATGAACGCCCGCATTTCGGCCGCGGGGTAGAGCCGGTTGGGCTCGCTGCGGCGCACCTCCCGGATTTCGATCAGCAACGGAGCGGTGTTCTGTGCAAAGAACGTGATGCTTCCGATACGCATCGTCGTTTCGTTTTTGAGCAGGATGCCCGTGCCGCTCTCGGGTGTGAGGGTTGCGAAGTGTGCGGTGTCGCACGCGGAGCGCGGCATGGCGCCGGTCGCTGCCGAATGCCGGCCTCCGCATGCTGCCGTGCCGGCAGCCAGCAGCAGAAGCAGCAGGATTCGAACGTGTATTTTTCCCATTTTTATCAGAGTTTGAAGACGACGAGCAGCGGATTGTCCGCATCGCTGTTTCGGGCGGCCGCCGCGGCCAACTCCCCGGCGAGCGGCGAACGCCCGGCATCCGTGATGTCGCCGGGGTGGATCAGCGTGAAGTAATGCCCTTCGGCGGCGCAGAGCGGCTGGATGGTGCCCGCGACCCCCTCGATGACCAGCTCCGCGACGGCCCGTTGCGCGGTCGTGTCGGCAAGCAGCAGCGAGAGACCGGGCCTTGCCTCCCGTGCGGAGCCGTAGCGGGAGACATACCAGAGAAGCATCCGTCCGTCGCGCAGCTGGCAGTATGACGGGGCAATTGCCGCCGGAGCCCCGCTTTCGAGCCACTCGGCCAGGTAGAAGGGATTGTCGCACTGCCCCTCCCAGAAACGCCGCTCGGCACCGGCCCTTCCGAATCCGACGCGTGCGAGAAGCGTGAATCCCGTGCTGTCCACCCGATAGATGCGGTTTTCGGCCCCGGGCAGCGCCAGAAGCAGACACCCTTCCCCTTCGCGCGTGATGGCCATGTCGGTGAGCAGGTCGGACTGTGCGGGCGTATCCTTTCAGCGTCCGCGTGTTCCGGTCGAAGAGCAGGATGCGGTCGTGTACGGCGTCGTAGGTGAAGGTGCCGATCTCGCCGTACTCTTCGGGGCCGCGTCCGGCGCGGGCGAGCTCTCCGGTGAAGCGCCCCTCCTCGAAGGCGAGGATCCGCCGGGTCCGCTGCTCCTGCAGGAGGACCAGCCCGTCGCAGCACTTCATCGTCTGCACCTCGCCGATGGGGCGCACCGTGTCGGGGGTTGCGAGGGGGATGATCCGCCATCCGGCGGCGATCTCCTCCAGCGCGGCCCGCTCTCCCCGCGACACGTCGGCCTCGAACACGCCGTCGCCGTCGCTGCGGCATCCGGCCGGAGCAAGCAGCCAGAGAGCCAGGACCGTTGCGGCGGTCCGGCGCACCAGGGCGGCAGTTCTCTTCCGGAGTTTCATGCGGGGAGGGTTATAGGTTGTGCGGTGTGGAACGGTCGTTTCTCTTGTCGGAGCCGGTGTCGGGACGGTTCGCTTCAGGCTTCGGGGCGGCGCTCCCGGCGGCGGTTCAGTCGGTTTTCAGACGCAGCTGTTTGCGGACCTGCGGCATGACCTGGTAAAACTGCGACACCGGGCTGCCGACCATGGTCGTCGTGCAGACCTGAAGATCCGCATCGACCACCCGCGAAACATAACTCACGATACTGTGTATGGCGTTCTTTTTCCGGTATTCCTGATCCTTGTCCACGAAGAGCACGATGGGCAACCGGTTGTCGCTGACGAAGCGTTTCAACTCCTCGGTGGGGGTTTCGTTCTCCACATAGAAGATGAAATCGAATTCGGGATTCTCCGCGATCTGCCTTTGCAGCAGGGGGATGTCGATCATCCGGAAACAGTTCATGTTGCTCATCGTGATGATCTTGGGACGGTCGTTGTTCAGGATGGCGGAAAACGACGGGTTCTGAACGCTGTCGGGATAGATCACCTGCGCACATTCGGGCAATTTCACCCGATTTCTCGGATTCTGACATCCGAATCCGAGCAGGGCCACTGCCAGGAGGGCTGTCAATCCTTTAAACGACATAGTACGACAAGGGCGTTATCGGTATCTGCCTGGAAATCGGGAACCAGCGTCGGACAGGCCTCCTTCAGGGCGGCGAGCCGCTCCGCATCGGTGAGCAGGACCAGTTCGGAATCGGGCGTCAGCGCCCGGGCCGCGGAGAAGAAGAGTGCCCGCGGACCCTCCCTGTCGGCGCGCAGCCAGCGCCATGCGCCGCGGTGTCCGACGCCGATGCTGCTGAAGGAGGTGCCGTTGTCGGAGTTGGGGTTGAAGCCGACCTCCGCCACGGTGAAGTCGTTGTTGATCATAAAGCGGTTCATGAGGGCGAAATCGGACGACATGAGCTTTTGTGCGGCCTGCATCGGGTCGTCGCTCTCGAAGTAGGTGTCGGGGATGTTCCAGCGTCCGAAGTCGAACGTGAGGAAGGTCGAGAGTTCGCCCGCCGCATCGATCCGGAAGATCCTGCGCTGCAGGGCTTCGCGGATGAAAAGCTCCTCCCCGTGCGGCACGAATACGGAGTTCATTTCCATCAGGGGGATGATCTTTGCCGTGGGCAGGTATTCGCGGGTGATCCTCCCCTGCGGGTCCATCCTCACGACCCGCGACGGGACGGTGTTGCTGTATCCGGCATAGCCCCAGTAACCGTCGCCGTCCTTCAGCAGGCTGAGCGGTTGGTAGGCGAGCGAATCCCGACGGACGAAGCCGCCCTGCCGGTCGTAGTAGCAGAGCGCCTGGTTGTGGTACGAGTAGACGGCCACGAGCGAATCGACGGGCTGCACGCCGGAGATGTCGGCATACTCCGCGCCGCTGCGGCCGAAGGCCCGCACCGAACCGATGTAGCCGCCCTGTCGGTCGAACAGATCGACGCTTTTGCGGTGTACGCGATCGACGAGGTAGAAGATGCCCGCGTCGAAAAGCAGGTCGTTGCCCGTATCGACAATGACCTCGTCGGGGCATTGCAGCGTAATGACCTCCATCGAGGAGAAGAGCTCCTCGGGAGCGACTTCGCCGGTTCATTGCTGCGGGTTGTACGCTACGGTGCCCTGCGGCACCTCGTCCGTGTTGCAGACCGTCAGGGTGAACAGTAACCCCGCGGCCAGAGCCATCCAGTTGCGGTTCATGGGAGTTCGTTTTAAGGGTTTTCCCCAAGTTACGCACTTTTTTCCGTGCGAAGGTTATGCGAGGGTTATAAATTGATCTCCCGCCGGCAAAAAAAAGAGGCCGGACTGTCGGTCCGGCCTCCCGTATCGTCGGGTTCGGGATTATGGTTCGATTAGATTCGGTTCAGTTCGGTTCAGTCCAATTCAGTTCAGTTCGGCTCCGTTCCGTCTGCCTATCCGTCCTGTTTTGTCCTGTCCTGTCCCTGTTTGGTCCCTGTTTGGTCCCTGTTTGGTCCCTCCCCTGTTTTGCCTCGAGTCAGAGGTCGATGCGCTTGCCCGAGAGGGCCTCGATGCGGAAGGGCTTGACACCCGGCAGCGAGACCTTGTGGGCCTTCTCGTCGCGGTTCACGACGAGGTAGACGCGCTTGCCGGCGGGCGTCTCCCACTCCGAAGCCAGCACGGCGGCCTCGTCGCCGAAGCCCGGGGCGTGCATCATCGGGTTGTCGCCCTCGGCCGTGTGCTCGCACAGGAAGCGGCCTCCGTAGATGACGTCATGCAGCCCGCGGCGGAAGTCCATGAGCGTCTTCAGGAAGCGTGCCTCGACAACGGCCTCGTCCGACATGAGGTAGCGCGGATCGACCCATCCGGGCTGCGAACCCCACAGCAGGGCCTTGGTGATCTCGTAGCGGAAGTCTCCGTCGGTCATGCCCTTGGCCGAGAGGGGCGAGTAGGTGAATCCGCTGGTGATCACGCGGTCGGAGTAGACCATCGGGAAGACGGGGCGGATGCGGCAGTCGGTGGCGTTGTGCGGCGTATTGACCACCAGCAGCATGTCGAACAGGTCGATGTAGCACTCGGAGTTCTCCTCGCTGGTGAGGATCTTGCCCGGCTGGAGGTATCCGTTGCGGATCTTGCCGATCAGGCGGCGGTAGCCGTCGTACCAGAAGTCGCCGCCGCCCACCGGGTGGGGATGGCTCTTGTTCCAGCAGGGTTCGGGGGCCGCCGCGGCGATCTGGTCGATGTAGACGCCATCGACGCCCAGCTCCTTCTGGAGGCGGTCCACGAGGTTGATGATCTTCTCATGCCAGATGTCGGTCGAGGGGCACGTTACCGTGTTGAGGACCTTCGACGTGGGATAGATCTCCGTGTAGAGCGATCCGTCGGGCTTGCGGCACGAAGCGTCGTAGCCGCGGTCGGGGCGGTAGCTGTCGGCTGCGGGGTCCCACAGACGGCCGTTGATGTAGGGTGTAACGTGTGCGCCGAGGCTCTGGGCCGTCTGGATCATCTCCTTGAAGCCCTCCTTGGCCGGCAGGTAGTCCGGGTAGTGGGTGTCGTAGGGGTGGTTGTGCCAGTAGTACCAGTGGATGCCGAGGCCCTCGCCGAAGTGTGCGGCGGCGCGCTTCACGGCGTCGAGCGTGTCGTCGGCGACGTAGCGGCCGCGGATCCAGGCGTCGGCGTCGTAGCACCACTGGGGGATGTTGCGCTCGGCGAGCGTCTTCGAGCCCCACTCGGTGGTGTAGGTGAAGGGGCGGTACCAGCGCACGACGGCATCCTCCCAGCCGGCCGTGGTGTAGCCCGTGAGCGACTCCCACGGCAGGCGGAACGTCCCCTCGCGGGTCCAGCCGGCCGAGGCGGGGATGGCGTCGCTGAAGAGCACCTCCTCGCGCGTGCACTGCGCGGCGTAGGTCTTGCCGCAGCCGCGGCGGTCCTCGGTGCCGTAGTAGAAGGCGCCCTCGGGGTTGTGGACGATGATGAACTGCATGGCCGAGGCGTGCGACGGGTAGCGGGCCTCGAAGGTGGCGATGTCGAGGGGTTTCTCGACGCCCCAGCCCTCGGTGGTGAGGACCATGCCGTCATCGGGCCGCTCGATGGCCAGGCAGGGGAACTTCAGGTCGGTAACCATCCACCCTTCGGGCAGGTCGGCCTCGATGTTCCAGCGCAGCAGCTCGCTCTCGTCGGGCAGCGAGACATCCATCCGCACGGGATAGGTCTTGCCCGAGTAGTCGAGCGTGAGCTGCCAGGTGAACCGGAGCGTCTTGCCGCCGTCGTCGTCGCGGACCTCGACGCCCTCGTAGACGGCGTGTTCGGGCTTGAGTTCGGGACTCTCGCCCTGCGTACCCTTATAATAAAGGATCCAGGGGGTGCGGTTTTTGCCCGCCTCGAGCTGCTCCCGGCCGTCGAGGCGGAGCCGTTCGATGTCGAAGGCGCCTTCGGTGCGGAAGACCGCCTCGACATGGTCGTTCTTCAGGGTGATGGTCTTTTCGGACCGAGTTGTCCGGGTGTCGTGTTGGGCCCGGACCGGTGTGCCGAACAGCAGCACTCCCGCCAGCAACATGCAGATTTTCCGTGTCATAGATAATAGGTTGTTTCCCAGTGTTTTGAGTTTGGCTTTTCGGACTTCCCGCAACCGGAGCTCCCCGCCGCCGGCCGGGAGCGGTGCGGATTTTTTGTATAGTGGACAAATATAAATAAAAAAATTTACCCTCACAAACGCGGCGATTAAAAACTTTTTCGATCGAAAGCGTTTCGAAAGACCCTGTCCGAAGAGTTTCGGGGCCGCCCGCTTTCGGCCGGGGGCCTTTTTTAATCCCGTGGCCTGCTGGATATTACATTTTTATGACAATCCGATCCTGCGGCTGTCCCGCCGCAGATCTCCGGGGTGAATACTATCTTTTTGTAAGCCAATAAGATGCATTTGCCGTTTCCCGGCAAAGTCCGGAAGGAGCGCGGTGCCGGCAGCAAAAAAAATTATCAAAAATGATGGGTATAATAATTTTATTGCTATATTTGCTTTTGAAATAGTAAATACTTTTAACCGAAACGCCGGGTCGGCGAATCGAAATGAATCGGTGGTTTCGGTACGGAGAAGGCCGTATGGCCGTCCGCTCCGGAGTGAATCGGATCGACAGCATTACCAAACTATAAAACAACAATTTAAAAACTGCGCCTATGATCGAATAAACCGAATGAACCTGAGCATGATGACTTCTTTTATCCAATCAATTATCGCATCCTCGGACAAAATCTGGAGAGGATGAAGCTATCTTGCAGGATCCGACGCTACCGGTGCGATGGCACGGTTTCGTACGGGTTGTGCAAATGTTTTTAAAGTAATATAAATGAGGAAATATGACAAGGATTATACAAAATTATCTTTGTAAGATGGTGCTCCGATCGCTCGTGCTGATGCTGGGGCTTATCACCATGGCTCCGGCACTCGCCCAGCAAGGGGGGGGGAGATTCCTTCTGAAGGGTACCGTCCTGGATGAGACGAACAAGGGAATCCCGGGAGCATCCATCATCGTAAAGGGCAGCACGCGCGGTGTTACGACCGACGTGGACGGAACGTTCCAGTTCGAGGTGGCTGCCGCCGACGTGCTCCAGGTGTCGTACCTGGGATACGAAACGCAGGAGATTCCCGTGGGGGCTCAGACCAACATCACCGTGCAGCTCAAGCCGCAAGTGGCCGAGCTGGAGACCGTGACGGTCGTGGCCTACGGTAAGCAGCGCAAGGAGAGTATCATCGGTGCCATCAACACGATCGACACCGACGAGCTGCGCATCCAGTCGGGACAGCTCTCGACGAGTCTGGCCGGTAAGCTGGCCGGTGTTGTCGTGATGCAGCGTACGGGTGAGCCGGGTGCCGGCGCCGACTTCTGGATCCGCGGTGTGAACACCTTCGGTGCGAACAACAAGCCGCTGGTTCTGGTCGATGGTATCGAGCGTGAGATGGACCTCGTGGACGTGGACGACATCGCCACCTTCTCGATCCTGAAGGATGCAACGGCCACGGCCCTCTACGGTGTGCGCGGTGCCAACGGTATCGTGCTCATCACCACGAAGCGCGGTGCCGAGGGAACGCCGAAGATCAACGTCAAGGCCGAGTTCGGTATGACGCAGCCGGTGAAGATTCCCGAGATGGCCAATGCCGAGCAGTGGATCGACTACTACAACGAGATCTCGACCTATGAGGGAGGTGCCGCTCCGATCAACGATTACCAGAAGCAGATGTACCTGAGCGGTGCCGATCCGGATCTCTATCCGAACGTGGACTGGATGGATACCATCTACAAGAATCTGGCGATGACCGGCCGCGTGAACCTGAGCGCCACGGGCGGTACGAAGAGCGTCCGCTACTATGTGGGCGGTTCGTACTATACCGAGGGCGGTATGTTCAACATGGCCGACAACAACAACTACGACGCGCAGATGAACTTCCAGCGCTTCAGTTTCCGTTCGAACGTCGATATCAACATCACCAAATCGACCGAGCTGAGCCTTTCGCTCTCGACGCAGTACACGAACAAGAACCAGCCGGGCGGTATGACCGACTTCTACGCCTACGCCATGCGTACGACGCCGATTTCGAACCCGACGATCTATTCGGACGGTACGCTCTGTATTCCTCCCGAGGGTGGTGGTGCCGTGAACCCCTACAACATGCTCAATTATCAGGGTTATTCGAAAATCAACCGGACGATGGCCAACTCGCTGATTTCGCTGACGCAGGACTTCTCGGACATAATCACCGAGGGTCTGAAGGCCAACGTGAAGTTCGCTTGGGATATCGACAGCAACAATACCGTAACGCGTCTTTATAACCCCAATGCCTACTGGGCCGACGGCCGCGACGAGCAGGGCAACCTGATCTACCGCCAGATCCAGACCGGATCGGGTTACATGAGCCTGAACTACGTCTATCCTTCGGGCTGGACGACGACCAACTTCGAGGCATCGGCCACCTATGACCGTCTCTTCGCCGACGACCACCGCGTAGGCGCGCTGTTCCTCTTCAGCATGCGCAGCAAGAATGCGCTGCGTCCGACCTCCTACCTGGAGTCGTGGCCCTATCGGAATATCGGTATCGCCGGCCGTGTAACCTACGCCTTCCGCGACAAGTACTTTGCCGAGTTCAACTTCGGTTACAACGGATCGGAGAACTTCGCCCCGGGCAAGCGCTTCGGTTTCTTCCCCTCGTATGCCCTGGGTTACATGATCAGCAACGAGCCGTGGTGGGAGCCGCTGCGCGACAAGATCAACGTGCTGAAGATCCGCGGATCGTACGGTACGATCGGTAACGACCAGATCGGTGGCGGCCGTCGTTTCGCCTACAACACGACGCTCAACACCTCGACCATCGGCTTCAACTTCGGTACGAACCAGCCGGCAGCCCATACGCCTCCCGTGAACGGTATTACGACGCAGGACCAGGGCAATATGAACGTAACGTGGGAGGAGGCC
>DWWQ01000029.1 GCA_019119615.1 Candidatus Alistipes stercoravium
TTGTCGATCAAGGCTATGGGGTTACGCTCTACCTTGTTCCAGAGTTCGGGGTCGACGCTCTCGAACAGGTCGCGCGCATCCTGCGTCCAGCACCACCACAGGTTTCGCGAGATGGTCTCCAGAGCGTGCAGACGCGACGGCAGACGCTTCTCGACCATCATGCGGTGCCACGAAGGCTTGTTCGAGATGAGCTGCTGGCGCACGAAGTTGATCTGCTCGTCGGTGGCGCCGCCGTCGTCGAGCACGGCGCGGTTGGTGCGCAGGATGGAGTTTTCGACCGCTTCGGAGTAGGCCTGTTCGTAGGCGGGGAAGAGGTGCTCCCAAAGGGCCGACATCGAGAGTTCCGAAGCCGAGACGCGCACCTCGTTCACGCGCTTGTCGTCCAGGGCGGCGAAGCGGACGAGGGCGTCGGCGATCTGCTCCTCGACCTCGCGGTCGTTGTAGTCGTCGCGGCGGATGACCTCCACGCCGGCGTGCTCGCGCTGCTTCTCGGCCCAGATGCCGAAACCTGCGAGCGTCGTGGTGATCGTCGGCACGGAGAAGGCGATCGACTCGAGCGGGGTGTATCCCCACGGCTCGTAGTAGGAGGGGAAGACCGTAACGTCCATGCCCACGAGCAGTTCGTAGTAATCCTTGTTGAAGATGCCGTCGTTCCGGTTCAGGTAGGTCGGCACGAAGATCACCTTGACCTTCGACTCGGGCGTATCGAGGATGCTGCCCCGGATCGATGCGGCGATCGCGTCTCCGGAGAGATTCTCGAGCTTGTGCGTCGAGTAGCGGTACTGTTTCGGGTCGATCGGATTCGAAGGATCGGCCAGATGGGCCTGCAGGTCGGGACGGGGTCCGCGGTTGCCGGCCGGCACGGTGATATAGGCGAGCACCTCGCGCTGGAGCTTGTCCGAAGCGGCGAGTTTCTTGAGCGACTCGAGGAAGACGTCGAGGCCCTTGTTGCGGAACTCGTAGCGGCCGCTCGTGCCGACGATCAGCGGTTCGGAGGCGAACGTGCAGCCCAGGCAGGCTTCGGCTACGGCGATCATCGACTTGCGGGCCTCGTCGCGCTTGGCATAATAGGTGTCGCCGGTCCATACGAAGTCGTTTTCGAAGCCGTTGGGCGTAACGCCGTTCGGTTCGCGGCCCAGCAGGAACTTGCATTCGTTGGCCGTGATGTCGCTCACGGTGAGGAAGGCGTCGTGGTTCTCCGCGGCGGTCTTCTCGATCGAGTGCTTGGCCGTAACGTTGAACTGGCGGGCCAGTTCGTCGGCGTTGAATTTCGACAGGTCGTTGTAGAGCGGCAGGCGGTTGCCGGCGATGCAGCGTCCCATGACCGTGGCGTGCGTGGTGAAGGCCGTAGCCACATAGGGGGCATATCGGCGCAGGTAGAGGCCTCCGGCGGCGGCCATCCATTCGTGGAAGTGGGCCACGACCTTCTCGGTCGATGTGCAGAAGTTCTTGACGTAGGAGGCGATCACCGTTCCGGCGGCGTAGCCGAAAAGCACGGGCTCGATGTAGTCCCACTGTCCCGAGAGCGAATCGACGTGGTAGTCCTCCCAGAGTTTGGCCAGGATCTCGTCCTTGCGCGGGATCAGCGAGGAGAAATCGACCAGCATCACCAGCGGGGATCCCTTGATCTTCCAGCGGCCCACGCGGATGCGGATGCCTTCGGCATAGACGGTCTGCCGCCAGGCGCGCAACAGGTTCTGATCCTCTTCGAATTCGGGGTTCACCCCTTCGTGCGAGAGGTCGGGACCGATCAGGATATAGCGGTCGCCGAACTTCTTCGTTACGGTCTGGGCCTTGGTCGAAACGACGGTGTGGATACCGCCTACTTTGTTGCATACCTCCCAACTCACTTCAAACAGGAAATCGGGGGCAAGTCTCGTTTTGCTCATATGTTTTTTGTAATATTTGTTTTGTGTGCTGTCGGTGTTTGACACCGGAATCCGGCGCGAAGGTAATACATATATTTATTTAAAACAACAACAACTGCAGTTTATTAAAAATATTTAAGAATAACTTAACGTTTCTGTTTCACTTGGTTGCGCTGCCGCTTATGTTTCGAAAAGGGTCTCGATGACCGCATCCGAGAGCAGCATGCGCCGGGGCGGGACAGACACCCTTTCGCCGCGGATTACGACCGTACCGCGCTCCACCCACGGCCGGACCGCCTCCGGGATGCGCGCGGCCCGTTCTGTCCCGAACCGTCCGGCCACCTCCCGAAGGTCGATCCCTTCGACAGTCCGCAACCGGGTCATGACATATTCGTTGTAGCGGTCGCGCTCGGTGAGGGTTTCGTTTTCGGCGGCGGCCCCTTCGATGTAGCGCTCCACCGACGAGGGGTTCCAGTGGCGCTCCCCGCCGTCGAAGGAGTGGGCCGCGGGTCCGATGCCCAGGTAGCGCACGCCGTGCCAGTAGGCGGCATTGTGGCGGGCGCGGAATCCCGGGCGGGCGAAATTCGAGACCTCGTAATGTTCGTAGCCGGCGGCGGTGAGCCGGTCGTGGACCTCGAGGAACTCCTCCTCGCTGACCGCCTCCTCGACCGGTGCGAAACGGCCCTGCGCCATGCGGCGGCCGAAGGCGGTGTTGCTCTCGATGGTCAAATGGTATGCCGAAATGTGCTCGACGCCCGTTTCGAGGGCGGTGTCGAGCGTCCGGCGCAGCGAGTCGCCCCCGAATCCGGGGATTCCGAAGATCAGGTCGATGGTCAGGTTGTCGAAGCCTTCGCGGCGGGCGTCGCGCAGGGCCTCGATGGCCCGGGCGGCGCTGTGGCGGCGGTTGAGCAGCCGCAGGCAGTCGTCGTCGAAGGACTGGACGCCGATCGAGAGACGGTCGATGCCCAGGCGCCGCAGCGCCGCGAGGTATTCGGGCGTCAGGTCGTCGGGATTGGCTTCGAGGGTGGTCTCCTCGACCTGCGAGCAGTCGAACAGCCGTGCGGTGTGCTCCAGCAGGCTGCCGAGCAGCTCCGGCGGGCAGAGCGATGGGGTGCCGCCCCCGAAGTAGCGCGTGCGCAGCGGCTCGCCCCGCAGGTAGTCGCGGCGCGCGTCGAGTTCGCGGTGCATCGCCTCCGCGACGGCTCCCAGGCGGCGCAGGTCGGCGCTCTTGTAGAAGTCGCAGTAGTCGCAGATGCGTTTGCAGAAAGGTATGTGGAAGTAGATTCCGGCCATAACCTATCAAAGGTACGAAAAAAAAGCATCCGGGGGCTCTCCGTTTCGCGAAAAAAGATCTCCGAAAAATCCGTCCGCCGGGCTCCGTGCGGAGAGGCCCCGCATGTTCCCGGGTGCCGGACACCGGGCCCGAAAAGCCTCCGACCCGGCGCATTGCCCGGCGGATCCGCCTCGGAAAATGGCTGCGGCGGATTTTCACCGTCCGTCGTATCTTACTGGGAGTTAGTCTTATAGGGGTATCGGAAAAAATAATAAATAAATTTCGAAATTTTGACTGTTAATTTTTTCACAATTAGGAAAGTTTTTCTACCTTTGTGCCGTCGGATTGCGTGCGCATCCATACTAAAATGCGGCGTCCGGCCGTTTGAAAAAGAGTAAGAGGATTTCTAATTAAATATCAATTACTATGGACAAGATGGATTTGAGAAAGTACGGGATCACGGGTGTTACCGAGGTTGTGTACAATCCCTCGTACGACGAGTTGTTCCGTGAGGAGACGAAGAAGGGCCTGCGCGGCTATGAGAAAGGTCAGCTGACCGACATGGGCGCCGTGAACGTCATGACGGGCGTTTACACCGGCCGTTCGCCCAAGGACAAGTTCTTCGTGATGGACGACACCACGAAGGACACGATCTGGTGGACTTCCGACGAGTACAAGAACGACAACAAGCCCGTTACGAAGGCAGCCTGGAAGGAGCTCAAGAAGATCGCTTCGAAGGAGCTCTCGGGCAAGAAACTTTATGTGGTGGATACGTTCTGCGGCGCCAACGAGAATTCGCGTCTGAAGATCCGTTTCATCATGGAGGTGGCCTGGCAGGCACACTTCGTGAAGAACATGTTCATCCGTCCGACGGACGCCGAGCTGGAGAACTACGGCGAGCCCGATTTCGTGGTGCTCAACGCTTCGAAGGCCAAGGTGAAGAACTACAAGAAGCTGGGTCTGAACTCCGAGACGGCCGTAGTCTTCAACCTCACGGAGAAGATGCAGGTGATCATCAACACCTGGTACGGCGGTGAGATGAAGAAGGGTATGTTCTCCTACATGAACTACCTGCTGCCGCTCAAGGGCATCGCATCGATGCACTGCTCGGCCAACACGAACGAGAAGGGTGAGACGGCGATCTTCTTCGGCCTTTCGGGCACGGGCAAGACGACCCTTTCGACCGACCCGAAGCGTCAGCTCATCGGCGACGACGAGCACGGCTGGGACGACGACGGCGTCTTCAACTTCGAGGGCGGCTGCTACGCCAAGGTAATCAACCTCTCGAAGGAGAACGAGCCCGACATCTGGAACGCCATCCGCCGCAACGCCCTGCTGGAGAACGTTACGGTAGACAAGAAGGGTGCCATCGACTTCGCGGACAAGTCCGTTACGGAGAACACTCGCGTATCGTACCCGATCTTCCACATCGAGAATATCGTAAAGCCCGTATCGAAGGCTCCGGCCGCCAAGAAGGTGATCTTCCTCTCGGCCGACGCATTCGGCGTGCTGCCCCCGGTATCGATCCTGACGCCGGAGCAGACGAAGTACTACTTCCTCTCGGGCTTCACGGCCAAACTGGCAGGTACCGAGCGCGGTATTACGGAGCCGACGCCGACCTTCTCGGCCTGCTTCGGTGCCGCCTTCCTGTCGCTGCATCCCACCAAGTACGGTGAGGAGCTCGTAAAGCGCATGGAGAAGTCGGGTGCCAAGGCTTACCTCGTGAACACGGGTTGGAACGGTACGGGCAAGCGTATCTCGATCAAGGATACGCGCGGCATCATCGACGCCATCCTCGACGGTTCGATCGACAAGGCCGAGACCAAGAAACTCCCGATCTTCGATTTCGAGATCCCGACCGCTCTGCCGGGCGTGGATTCCAAGATCCTCGATCCGCGCGACACCTACGCCAACGCCGAGGAGTGGAATACGAAGGCTCAGGATCTGGCCGGTCGCTTCATCAAGAACTTTACGAAGTTCACCGGCAACGAGGAGGGCAAGAGCCTCGTTGCAGCCGGCCCGAAGCTCTGATGCACGACACCATCCGCTTCGGCGGAACAGACGACGGGAGGTTCCGAACTCGGAACCTCCCGTTTTTTTGCGGGTTTTTTCTCCGGGATTTTGTCCGGGAGGCGAAAACCCCTATCTTTGTCCGCGAAGAAACCGATGCGATGCGACCGTAGACATATCGTGGCGCTGCTCCTGCTGGCGCTCTTCTCGTGGTACTGGAGTGCCACGACGCTCTTCCCGCACGTCCACCACATCGACGGGCGCACCTATGTCCATTCGCACCCCTTCTCCGGCGGCACGTCGGGCAATCCCGCCCACAGCCATACGCCGCAGCAGTTCCAGCTTATCGCGCACCTTTCGCTGCTGGTGGTTGCCGTGGCGTCGTTTGCGGCGCTGGCGCTGCGCCTGCTGGGGCGTCCCTTCCTCTTCAAGCCCCGGAAAACCGCCGCACGGCAGTGTGTCCCGCTGCGGCACTTCGCGTTACGGGCCCCTCCCGCATGCTGACATCCATTCGTTTTTCCGAGACGGCGCGGAGATGATCTCCGTGCCCGTCGGCATGTGATTATTCAAAACCTGTAAAACCGAAACCAATCATGAAAAAATATCTTGCGGGAGCACTTGCCGTGCTCCTCACGCACCTGGTGTGTCCGGCCGAAGAGGCCCCCGAAACCCGGCAGCGTCCGAGCGATGCGAATATCGCCGGACATGTCGTCGATGTCCGTACGGGCGAACATCTCGCCTATGCGACCGTGGCCGTGGAGGGTACGACCCTCGGTATGGCCACCGATGCCACGGGCCACTATTTCCTCAAGAACCTCCCCTCGGGACGTTTCACCCTCACGGCATCGTCGATGGGCTACCGCACCGCGCGGCAGACCGTGGAGGTGGTCGCCGGCAAGACGCTCGAGGTCAATTTCGAACTGGAGACCTCGGCCCTTGCGGTCGAGGAGGTGGTCGTCTCGGCCAGCCGCACGGAGCAGAACAAGCGCTTCTCCCCGACGATCGTCTCCGTGGCCTCGGAGCGTCTTTTCGACGCCACGGCCTCGTGCAACCTCTCCGAAACGATGTCCTTCCAGTCGGGTCTGCGCGTGGAGAACAACTGCGGCAACTGCGGCACCACGCAGCTGCGCATCAACGGCCTTGAGGGCCACTATTCGCAGGTGCTGCTCGACAGCCGCCCGATCTTCAGTTCGCTGGCCGCGGTCTACGGCCTCGAGCAGCTTCCCGTGGCGATGATCGAGCGTGTGGAGGTGGTCCGCGGAGGCGGTTCGGCCCTTTTCGGGTCGAGCGCCATCGGCGGCGTGGTGAACATCATCACCCGGGAGCCCCGGCGCAACTCGCTCTCGCTTTCGAGTACGACCCAGATTATCGAGGACGGTCCGGCGGATTTCAACACCTCGCTCAACGGCTCGTTCGTCTCGGACGACTACCGCATGGGCGTCTATCTTTTCGGCATGGTCCGCGACCGCGCCTCCTATGACCGCAACGGCGACGGTTTCTCGGATATCCCGCAGCTCAACTCCGAGACGGCCGGGTTCCGCGCCTATTACCGCACTTCGGCCTATACGCGCCTGACGGCCGAATACCACCATATCCATGAGTTCCGCCGCGGCGGCAACGCCTTCGACCAGCCGCCCCACATGGCCGACATCGCCGAGCAGCTCAACCACCGCATCGACGGCGGCGGCCTTTCGTTCGACTGGTTCAGCCGCGACGGCCGCTCGCAACTCGGGATCTACACCTCGGCGCAGGGCATTGTCCGCGACAGCTACTACGGTGCCAAGCGCAATGCCGATGCCTACGGGGCGACGACCGACCGCACGCTGGTGGCGGGTGCACAGTTCAGCCATGACTTCGTGCGGCTGCTCTTCCTGCCCTCGAAACTCACCGTCGGTGCGGAGTACAACTATAACGGCCTGCACGACAAATACCTCGGCTACGACCGCGACTTCCGCCAGACAACCCGCAACGGGGGCCTGTTCTTCCAGAACGAGTGGCGGAGCGAACGGCTGAATTTCCTGATCGGCGGACGTCTGGATAAGCACAACCTCATGGCACGGCCGGTCTTCTCGCCGCGGGTCAATCTGCGTTACAGCCCGGTGGCGTGGGTCGGGTTGCGGGCGAGTTACTCGAGCGGCTACCGGGCGCCGCAGGCCTATAACGAGGACCTGCACATCGACGCGCTGGACCACAAGATCTCGATCATCCGCCTCGATCCGAACCTGCGGCCCGAATATTCGCACAGCGTGAGCGCCTCGGCGGATTTCACGCGGAGCTTCGGACGGGTGCAGGCGAACCTGCTGGTCGAAGGATTCTATACGATGCTCGACGATGTCTTCACCCTCGAAAAAGTGGGCGAGGATGCCCAGGGCAATATCATCCGCGAGCGGCGCAATGCCTCGGGCGCCACGGTCGGCGGCGTGAGCGCCGAGCTGAAGGCCGGTATCCCCGGGCGTTTCGAGATTCAGTTGGGTTATACTTTCCAGCGGAGCCGTTACAACGAGCCCGAACGCTGGTCGGACGAGGTGGAACCCCAGCGGCGGATGTTCCGCTCGCCGGACCACTACGGTTTTCTTACGGCCGACTGCACGGTCGTACGCGACCTTTCGCTTTCGCTCTTCGGGACCTTTACGGGGCGGATGCTCGTGCAGCACAATGCGGGCTTCATCGCGCACGACGAAGAGACACTCACCCCTGCCTTCTGGGACATGGGTCTGCGCGTGCGCTACGACCTGCGCCTGACGCGCCAGCTGCGGCTGGAGTTGAGCACCGGCGTCAAGAATCTCTTCGACAGCTTCCAGCGTGATCTGGATTACGGACCGGGCAAGGATTCGGCCTATGTCTACGGGCCGTCGCTGCCGCGCAGCTATTTCGTGGGGGCGAAACTGGCCTTCTGACGGGCTCCGGCATGTATGCAGCACGGGCCGGCGAATTCTGTTTCGCCGGCCCGTGCCGTTTTTTTGATATTGCTTCCGTCGGGGCGCCGCTTCCCGCCTATCGGTTCAGGGTGTCGGCCCGGATAACCCTCTCCAGCGATTCGACCACGCTGCGGGTCAATCTGTAACCGCCCATCTCCGCACAGATCTCCTTGCGGTGCAGGTCGGTTCCGACCGCTTCGTACATTCCCCGTGCGAGGAGCCACGCTGCCTTCTCCCGGGCGTCGCCTCCGTAAAGGCCGACAAGCGAGAAGAGGTCGAGCTGCAGTTTCGCGCCCCCGGCGCGGAGGCGTTCGTAATCCGCCTTCTCCATATACAGATACCGCTCGGGGTGGGCGATGAGCGGGTAGTAGCCTTTGGCCTTGATCCGCTCCAGAATCCCATACAGATCCACCGGAGGGTTGTAATAGGAGGTCTCCACCAGAAGGTGGCTTCCGTTTTTCCCGATGGGCAATACCTCTCCGGCCTCGAGCCGGCTCTCGAACAGTCCGTCGAGCATGTTTTCGGCGGCGAGATGCAACTCGATTGCTCCGGTATAGCGGGTGCGAAACTCCGCAAACCGCTCCCGAAGGGCTGCGGTCGTATTCGGCACATCCTCCATGATGTGGGGTGTGAACCAGACCTGCGCGATTCCGTAGGAGGCGTAGAGATCGAGGATCTCCAGGGCTCTTTCAACCGACCGCACCCCGTCGTCCACCGACGGAAGGATATGCGAGTGCCAGTCGGTGAACCCTTCGAACAGGCCGGTATCTTTCAGGCTGAAGGTTCTTTTGAACGGCCACATGCGCACCTCGGCAATCAGTTCTTCGTCTGCTTGGATGACCCGTAGGCGTAGTATCCGTATCCGTAGTGATATCCGTGGCGGCTGCCATAGCCGTAGCGGATATTCCGGCTGTTCGTGCCGTTGAGGATCATCATCATGTTCTTGAAACGCTTCTCCTTATAGATATTCTCCAGAACGGGCAGCATGGAGCGCTCGAGCAGATCGGCGCGTACCACGAAGATCGTCCGGTCGGCCGCCTTCTCGATAATCTGCGTATCGGCAACGACCTCGATCGGGGGACAGTCTATGAGGATGTAGTCGTAACGGCTGCGCAGCCGGCTGATGAGTTCGCCGAAGCGGGGCTCCTCCAACAGTTCGGTGGGGTTGGGCGGAATGGTTCCCACGGGCAGGACGTGCATCGTGTCGTGGCTCTTGTCCGCCACGATGATCTGATCGACGTTGTCGATGTTCCCGCTCAGGTAGTCGGACAGACCGTGCCGCGGGGAGCCGACATAGGCCGAGGTCGAGCCGTGCCGCAGGTCCCCGTCGATGACCAGAACCCGCTTCCCCTTGATGGCCAGACAGGTGGCGATGTTCATCGTCAGGAAGGATTTGCCGCTGCCCGGGTTGAAGGAGGTGAAGACGATCACGCTCGACTTGTCCCCTTTGCCGATTATGAACTCCAGGTTGGTTCGGACCACGCGGAATGCTTCGTTGATGATATCGCGGGCTCCCTCCTGGACGACAACCGAGGTTGTTTCCTTGCTCGACTTTTTGGACAGTCTGTTTCGTCTCGAACCCCATTGGGGAATTTCGCCGATGAACGGGATGGAGAGTTTTTCGATATCCTTCCGGCCCCGGATTTTGGTATTCATGGTTTCCAGAAGGAAGATGACACCGACGGGAATGGCCAATCCGAGGATGATGGCGATCAGGAATATGTTCCGTTTTACGGGCGAGGTCGGGGCCATGCTGCCGCTGGGCGGTGTGATGACCCGCGTATTGTAGGCCGTGAAGGCCTGCGAGAGCTCGTTTTCCTCACGCTTCTGCAGCAGGAAGAGGTAGAGTGCCTCCTTGACCTTCTGCTGACGTTCCACGGAGAGCAGGTATTTGGCCTGCGTCGGGTTGGCGGCGATACGCGCCGTGGCCTGCTGCTTGTTCTGCTGCAGACTGCCGATCTTGGTGTTGAGCGTGAGGATCACATTGTCGATCGAGACGACGATCGCCTTGCGCATTTCGGACAGGGACTGGTCCATGTCGATGACCAGCGGGTTCTGTGTACTGGAGTTCGATACCAGGTTGTTGCGCTGGAGCAGCAGGGTGTTGTACTCTGCGATCTGCGACTCGATGTTGCCCCCTTCGATGCCCGAGTTGGCCGGGAGCAGCTGTGTCTTGTTGGCCTCGTTGGTCAGGTAGTTCCGGACATACTTGGTCATGTAGAGCTGGTTGTTCAGATTCATGATCTGCGCATTGGCCTCGCTGCTTTCGGCCATGTAGATGCTCGAGGCTGCCTGCACGTCGGGAAGCTGGTTCTCGCTCTTGTAGGAGGAGATGTTCTCATCGACATTGCCCAGTTCCTGTTCGATGATGTTCAGACGTTCGTTGATGAACATCGATGTCGAAACGGCAATCTGGTTCTTGTCCCGTACCCAGTTTTCGTTGTATACCGAGATCAGGGTGTTGAGGATATCCTCGGCCCGCTGGATCGAGACGTCCTTGATCGCAAGGTCGATGACCGAGGCCTTCTTGTCGTTGATCGACGCGGTCAGTTTGGACGAATAGGCGCCGACCGCACCGTAGAGGTTCGATTTCGAAACCTTGATCCTCGGATACCGGGTTTCCGGGTTGAAATGCGGGGCCGGTTCTACGACAATCCTTCCTAACGGGGTCGAAAGGGTGTCGAGCAGCTTTCCCCGGATGGTTTTTCCCGGGAGAAGGTCCTCCCCACCCCGTGCGAACTCCGACAGTTCGATTGCACCGTTTTTCTGAAAGTCGATCGCGAACTGCCCCGAACCGTTTTCCGTCAGATCGAGCGTCGTAACCGATATGGGCAGCGACGATCCGTAGGCGACCTGATCGTGGAACCGCCCGGGCAGCAGGTAGTTCATGTCCAGATGGAGGCGTTTGACCACCTCCAGCATGGTTGCCGGCGACTGCATGACCAGCAGTTCGTTATTGACGTTCGTGCTGGACTGGAAGAGTCCCATGTCCGAGAATTCCAGGTCGGACGGGAGGGACTGTCCCTTGGTATTCTCCTTAATCAGGACGGCTGCATTACGCGTGTAGACTGAAGGGGTCCGCAGCAGATAGAGAAATGCCAGCCCGAGGGTGATCAGCAGCGAGAGGACAAACCACTTCCATTGCGAAAGGCACAGAAAAAATATATCCTTGATCTGTATGGGGTCGTCCGCCTGTTCGTTTTGCGAAAGATTCGGTGTTGTTTCCATATGATGAGGTTTCTTGTTTTTCGTTTATTTGACAAACAGTACCGTGATGGTGGTCAGCAGCGATGCCAGCGACATCCAGAACGAGGCCGAACGGACGTTGTTGCCGTTTACCGTCGATTGGCGGGCCCGCATGGAGTTGGGTTCCACATAGACGACATCGTTCTGCTGCAGGTAGTATACGGGGGAGTTGTAGAGCTGGCTTGCCGAGCAGAGATTGACCTGATAGACCTGCTGCCTGCCATGCTCCTCGCGCATGACGAGAACCTGCTCCCGCTTTCCGAAAATGGTCAGATCGCCTGCCATGCTGAGGCGTCGAGCAGCGTGATCTGGTCCTTGTCGATGTTGTAGCGCCCCGGGTGCGAGACCTCGCCGAGCACCGAAACCGTCAGGTTCATGAACTCCACGGTAACGACCGGGTCCTTGACCAGATTCCGTTCGATCAGTTCGTTCTTGATATGGGCGGCGATCTCTTCCCGGGTCATGCCGGCAACGTAGATGTCCCCGATGACGGGAAAATCGATGCAGCCGTCCTCACGAATGGTATAGCCCGATACTCCTTGACTGGAACTTCCAGTGTTGGAATTGGAAGCGGTTTGCCCGATCTGTTTGGTAACCAGCGGCAGGTTGAAAAGGTTGGCCAGCATCGGG
This sequence comes from Candidatus Alistipes stercoravium, assembly GCA_019119615.1. Taxonomy (GTDB): domain Bacteria; phylum Bacteroidota; class Bacteroidia; order Bacteroidales; family Rikenellaceae; genus Alistipes; species Alistipes stercoravium. Next base: position 11,946 of record DWWQ01000029.1, read on the forward strand.
TCCTTGCTGTTTACGATAATCGAGATCTTGTCCTTGGGCCAGACCTTGATAACGACGGGTTCGACCGACTGGGCGATGGCTCCTCCCGAACGTGCGTCCTGGAAATAGGAGATCTGCTTGGTGGAGGCACATGAGGTGAGCAGTGCCAGGAAAAGAGCGGTCAGAAAAAAGGTGATATGACGTATGGCGTAATGAATTTGATTTTTTCCTTGTTCGGGCGGTACGGACCGGCTTTTCGTGTGCTGTCCGGCATGCTTTCGGGAGTGCTCGACAGAGCTCTTTACGGGTGATTTTCTCCTGTGGATAGCCTGCGGATAGTCCGATCGGTCTTTTTTGTGTGAAAATGCTGCTTATTTTGGGGCAAATATAGACATTTTTTTGTACCCGAACAGAATTTCCGGCCGTTTTCTTGCAAAAATTCCGACGGCATAGCCGTATTGAAAATCAAATTCTTAAATATCCGGAGTCGGATGCGCCCCCGACCTGTTCGGAAGGGCATTCCGGCATGCGTCCAAAACAGGTCGGTTTACTCCTGTATTCCGAGGCAAAAAACAGCTTCCGAACCCTGCCGGCAGGGTCGGATGGACGCTGCCGGCAGGGCAGATGGGGCGTTGTTGCGGAATTATCCGATCAGTTTCAGAAGTTTGCTTTCCGCAACGTCGGGAAACAGGCGGCGGAAGTGGTCGCGGATGCGTCCGAACGATTCGGCGGGCGAGCCGTCGGCGGGAAGCGGCCCGTAGAGTGTTTCGGGAGCCGTGTAGCGGGCTATACCCCAGCCGTAGGGGTTTCCGTGGCGGTCGATGGCGTATTCGAAGTCGGCAATTACCAGCCGGGCCTCCATCTGCAGGCGCGTAAGAATCGGATCGAGCGCTATTTTCTCCTCTTCGGGGATCTCCTCCGCACCGGGGACCGCTGTTGCGCGGCGTCCGCGCCCCTTGGCAAAGCCGAGCATGCGGCGCAGCTCCTGGATCGTGGCCGACCCTTCGGAGAGGATGACCTGCATGACCACGTCGTCCAGCGCCGCCGCATCTTCGTTCGGTGCCAGCGGCCGCGAACGCCGGTAGTTGATCCAGTCGGGAAGCCATGCGCGGCTGACGAACCCCGCCTTTCGGTTGAAAAACTTGCCGTAGGCGCAGTGCCCCTCGCGGATGACCGGGCCCTTCCACTCCCATGCACCCTCCTCGTCGGTGAACCAGTATTCGCGGGCGATCATCTCCTCGATGGAGAATCCGGGGATCCCGCAACGGAAGAAGGGGAGGAATCCGAGTTCGAGGCAACGCTCCTCCACATCGGTCGAACTTTCCAACGGTCGTTTCATGGTTTTTCCTGTGTCGGCTTTTACACGGCTGACCCCTGCAAAATTAACAAAATTAATCGGTATAACCGGCGGACGTCTCTCTTTTTGCGGCCGCGGCCCGTTGAAAGGCTGCACCCGACAAAAAAGGGAGCTTCCGAAGAAGCTCCCGAAAAGTGTATTCCCTGCAGCTATTTGTCCTTTTCGTTGGAGAGGTAAATAGCCTGCTGGAAACCTATTTTTCGTAATTGTAAACCTGCCTTACCTCATCGTCGGATAGGCAGCGCGTGTTGTATACGCGCAGGTTGTCAATGGTTGCTGATATTCCGTTAAACAGATAGGAGCTCGAAGGTTCGTAGCTGCCGCCGAATACAAATTTGATTCCTTGACCATAATCTTCGTAATTCGAGGGCCTTTCATCCGTTATGATGTCACAATATTCTCCGTCTATATACAGTTTTGTTCTAGCTGTGGAAGATGATATCTTTCCAAAGTCAGACACCAACGTAATCATATGCCAATTGTTGTCAAATGATGGATGTGCAAATGGTGTTATACTACTTAACCTATAATGGTTTACATAGCTGCTTGCTACATATTTTAGGAATCCGTCCGCCATGGTGAGCGAGAAAGCCTGATTTTGACCGTAGCTTGATGTAATAACATGGAAGAAGTGTCCGTCGTTGATCCCCTTGGCCCAGAACGAGATGGTGACATTTCGTCCGTCGATCAGTCCTTCGGGAATTTGGATGTAGCTGTTGGCTGCCGTACTGAACTTGATGGCCTTGGAACCCTTCATTCCCTCGACGTAGGTGGGGGCGTTGATCGGTACGGCGTCGGTAGCTCCGTCCACCGTGTTCTTCGTGTTGTTCTCGAACGTGTAGAGGGCATACAGTCCGGTGGTAACGTCCTCTACGGCCGGCTGGTCGGGATCATCCTCTCCGTTCCCGCCGTTTCCACCCTCCGAGCTTCCGGTCGAGATGACCGCCTGGATCATCATCGAACCCACGGAGGTATTGATGCGGAAATAGGTTGTCATGTCCTCCGATACGAGGCTGCGGTCGGCCGTTACCTTGACGCTGTACGACTCGTTCATGTCGATTTTGCCGCTTGTGGGCGAGGCGCTGAGCCACGAGGCATCAATATCGGAGATCGACCAGTCGATGGTGCCGGCGGTTCCCGTGTTGGAGATCGTGAGGGTCAGTTCGGAATATTTCGAGCCGAAATCCAGGACCATCGACGACAACTGGATGCCGGGCAGCTCCTGAATCGGGCTGAGCGTCATGTCTCCCGTGGCGCTGCTCCCGGGGTTGACCCGGATCTGGCGGCTGTTCGTGTAATAACCGTTCGACTGGACCTGGATCTTGTATTGACCGGGCTCCAGATCGACGAACTCGTAGTGGCCGTCCTGACCGGTTGTCGAGGAGAAGTTTCCGGGCGACAGGACAACGGAGGCTCCGTAGATGGGTTGATGGGTGTTTGCATCCGTCACGATTCCGTAGACGGATCCGAAACCCGGGGTTTCATCTTCCGAGCAGCCGATGTTCAGCAGCCCGATACTGCAGCAGGTTAATAAGAATAAAAGTTTTTTCATGAGTGAATTTGAGTGGGTTAAAAGGGTTAAAAGGTGAATGTTGCCGCTACGAGCGGATCTCCGGCCGAAGAGACGGCCGGCATAAAGGCGTAGTGGCGTTGTTTGCGGACAACGGCCCGTTGCGCGCCGGGTGCGGCAATGGCATCAATCAGATTGTACACGTAGAGGGCCGCGACGGCTCCGATGCAGATGTTGCGTGCCGTAGCGAAGTGGTCCCGCCTGGTGGCGTAGCTGTTGATCAGTTCCGTGTTGTGTGTGCGCGTGATTTTCCGGGCATAGTCCGACCGTTGGTTCTCGGTGAAGACGATACCTGCGGCCAATGCGGCGCAACCGCCGAGAATGAGGCCGCCCTTGAGGTTGGCCCCTTTGTGGAACTGCCCCCAGCCGGGAATAATCATCGAGCGCCAGAGACCCCGTGCACCGTAGCGGGTCGTGAGCTCCACGTGGTCGAACAGGGGTGTCTGTCCCGGCTCGGATCTGGCGTAGAGGCTGGTTACATAGTAGTTCCCTGACCGGTCTCTCTCCCAATATTCCGCGACATGATCGATGTGGAGTTTCACCGCATCGCTCTGTACCTGTGTCGTGGTGTGGCTGTCGTACTTGAGCCGTTCGGTCAATTTCCCGTTGTCCCAGACCTGCGACAACCGCTCCTCAAGCCGGTTGTTGGATACGATGACCACACCGCTTTCCAGTCCCGAGTGGGCGACCAGTTCGGCAAGGCATCGCTCCCGGGCAGCGTCGAGCGTTGCGGCCGAGGCCGATTCGATCTCGTAGGTGAAGGTCGTGTTGGCCGGTCGGGGCAACTTATGGATCCATCGGGGTCGAATCGGCTCCGACGATCTGCGCTGAGCCGATGCCGTCTCCCGGCAGAGAAACGACATCGGCAGGCAAATGAGCAGAAGAAAGGCAAGCCTTCTCATTACTCCTGTTTCTGGCGCTGCTTGTATTGTTCGAGACCTTGGGCCATCTTCTCGACAAAGCGATCCCGGTCATACTGGATACCGATGATCTCCTCCCGGTCCAGCGTATTTTTCAGTTTCTCTTCAAAGGCGTCCATGCCGGCCTGCATTTCGATGCAGACATACACCTGAATGCTGCCGTCGGCGAGATCGTAGATCGAAGTTTTGAGGATCTTCGTATTTTTGATCTCTTCGGCCACGAACTGGGACATGACCGACTCTCCGATGGTCTCAGCGGATTTTTTCTGATTTTGTGCGGCGTTCTGTTCATAATCCTGGGCAGCTCCCTCCACGGCGACCTTAATCATCGTGGCAAGCCGGTTCCGCGCATCACGCTCCGCTTCGTTGAGGGCCGTCTTTTCGATGTAAGAGGTTGCCGTACCATAAGCCCGCAAATTCTCCGAAACGGCCTGAGCCATTTCAATGCAGGGTTCGGTAGTCCGGAGGGTTCGTCCCGGAAGTTGCGTTCCGGCTGCTTTTTTGGAGCCTCCACATGCCGTGAGCATCAGCGATCCAATGAGGATCGTCAGTACATAAAGCTTTTTCATAGTAAAATTGATGTTTGGGTTGTAAATGAGTTCAATTTTACCGTCCGGCCCCCATGCGGTGTGTAATATGTTTAATTAAAATAAAGAAAGTGTGGAGCCGGTTCGTTTGTCGAGTGGATGGTTGTGGAATGACCAATAACAACAATAAACGATACGAATACCCCACACTTGATCAGACATATGGTGTGAGTAGCAAATAAAATGCCTTACTTGATATGCCCAAACAAGAAAATGAGTGCTGTTCGTCGTCCCGTTGTTATTG
>DWWQ01000003.1 GCA_019119615.1 Candidatus Alistipes stercoravium
GGCAGCAAGTATACGATTTTACCCTCATACGCGCAATCCCCACGAATAGGTATTGGGAAGACGCGGCTTTCGGACAAAACAAGACCGCATGTTCCGAAATCGGAGAAAACAGAGAACGTCCGCCCGAATAATAAATAAAAAAAGAGATTTTTTTCGACAAAAAACGTTTTTTCAGCCCCTCATTCACTGTTTTTTAGATTATTTGTCTATCTTTGTGTCGATAACAAACCCAAAATTTTATACAGATATGAAAGAATTAGTTGAAAAGATCAATGCCGAATTCGAAGTGTTCGCCACCAACGCTGCCGCACAGGTAGAGAAGGGCAACAAGGCTGCCGGTACGCGCGCCCGCAAAGCTGCCCTGGAGTTGTCGAAGATGATGAAAGAATTCCGCAAAGTTTCCGTAGAGGCTTCGAAATAAGCATTTCGACCCGAGAAAACGAAAAGCCGTCTTCACAGACGGCTTTTTTATTTTCACGGTTCGCAACTTACAATTCGACACTGAATTTGCGGAACACCTCGATATCCTGGGGTGCAAGGCCCGTTTTCATGTAGGGCACCGCCTCGTTGTGGTCGTTCAGATAGCGCCGCGGCGCCGTACGGTCGTATTCCGGGCTGACGAGCGATGCCTCGTGCGAGATGAAACGGCCCTGAATCGAAGCCATGTCGGCCATCGTATGGAACAGGGCATGGGTTGTGGCCGGAGCCGTCTCGTTCGCCATGGCGGCGGCGACCTTTTCGGGAAAATTCCGCCGGTAGGCATCCGAGAACCACGCCAGCGAGGCGACATAAAGCTGATAGGCAGTCGTCGTAGGCGAAGCGTGCAGGAACCGGTCGCGCTCGTCGTCGATCAGATCCTCCCCGTGGTCGGCACAGTAGAGCAAAGCGGAGGAGGTATCCTTGAGCGAGCGCAGATAGGCTATTGTCTCCGCGAGAAAATGGTCCGTATATCGGATCGAGTTGTCGTAGGCATTGACCAGCATCTCGCGGTTCTGACGCGAGATCGCCACATCCGCATCGGGCTTGAAATGCGCGAATTCGCGCGGATAGCGCTGGTGGTAGCTGAAATGCGAGCCGTAGCAGTGGAGGATGATCAGCAGTTTCTGCGAATCGCTCGCCTCAAGCACCTTGCGGACCTCTTCGAGCAGCTGCATGTCATAGCGGGGCGAGCGGATATAGATCAGATGCCGGGCGTCATGAGCCAGGTTGTCGATCATGGCACCCTGCGGCGACTGGTTGGAAATGAACCAGGTGTCAAATCCCGCCTCGTTGAAGAGTGCCGGGAGGCCCTTGCGGCGGAAAAGTTCCTCGTGTTCGTCCGTACGCACCGACGAGAGGATCAGCGGCACGCTCTTGTGCGTCGTATTGCTCTGCGTAAGCATGTCGCGGAAGACCACAAGGTCGTCGATCCGGGCCAGTTCGGGATTCGTCTCGCGGTCGTAACCGTAAAGCTGCCAGTTCATGGCGCGCGCCGCTTCGCCGATGATATAGATATATACCTCTCGTCCTGGAGCTTCGGCCGTCCGCACGGGTTCGAAGGAGAAACCTTCGGAGGTCTTTTCGAAATAGTGGACCTTGCGGAATTCCGAGCCGCTCAACCCGAGGTTGTAAAAGGCATTCAGCGGAAAGATCTCGTCCCGCAGCACATGCCGCTCCTCGCTCACGGAGTAGGCGGGCCACAGGGCCAGCAGACCGACAGCGAAGATCGCCGCTCCCGTAAGGCCGACGTTCATGCGCGTTGTCCGCGATATGTAGCGTTTGAGACCTATTTCCCGGGCTGCAAGCCACAGCAGCGGCAGATACATCGCACAAACGATAACCACGGCAGGGTAGATATTACCCAACAGCTCGCCCGCCTCGCCGGGATTGGTCGTCAGGATGTTCGTAAACATGTCGGTGGCAATGACCGAATTTCCGAACAGATAGAGCAGCACGATCTGAAAAGCCCCCAGAAAGATGAACGGGAAGGCCAGCCAGATCATCACCCCCGAACGGCGGAGCGCCACGCTCCACATCATGTAGAATCCCAACGGCATGAGGATCAGCGCTTCCACGGTCCACACCGAGTAGGGTTCCGTATTGGCCAAAATACAGTTCGGGATGATCAGCGCCACGAAAAAATAGACCGTCAGCAGAGTCGTGAAGCGGCTGCGGGTCTTCACGGTCCGGGATCGGAGCTTTTTATCGGTATTCGCATTCATATTCCATTCCTTCACATTTGCCACTCTCGTCAGAATGCCTCGTTGATATTCAGCATGAATCCGCTCGTATTCTTGCCCATGCCATAGTCAATGCGGACATTGACCTGTTTCTTGAACTCCCACCGAAGGCCCACGCCGTAGTTGGGCAGCGTATGCGACCAGTCGAAACGCTCTATCGACGGAAATACGTTTCCCGCACCACCCCAGACCGTACAGCCGATGCGCCGCCAGATCCGCTGCCGCAGCTCCATCTGGAAAGTAATCATGTCATTGTCCGTATAGCGGCCCTGGTAGTAACCGCGCATGCGCTGACTGCCGCCCATGCGGGCCAACATCGGCCAGGGCGTGCCTTCGGAGTTGAAGATCGCATAGAGATCCGTGGCCAGGATACCTCCTTTCCATAGCCGCTGGTAATAATCCGCCGTGAAGGTCGTGCGCCAGAGCGACTTCCCGCAGTTGCCGAGTCCCTTCGGGAAAAACTGCTCCTTCAGACTCACATAAACGCCCCGATAGGGATTGGGAATGAAGTCGCGCGAGTCGAACTCGACGATGGCTCCGATACCCGTGGCGGTATAGCGTTCTTTCTCACCGTTGAGATATGCCGGCTGGGTGAATTTCAGGCCCCGCACATAATCGAAACTGAAGACCCCGCCCACATACAGTTTCGAGACGACGCGATGCAGGTAATTCGCCTCGATCGTATAACGCTTTTCGGAAAAGGTGCTTTCGGGATTGTAGCGCCCGGCGTCGTATCCGATGCCCCAGAAGCTGGTAGGAGCCGAAGAGAACATAAGCGTATAGAAAACCCGTTGATTGCCCCGGTCAAAAAGGGTATTTCCGGAGACGCCCACGGCATAATAACCCGTGATCGAAGCGTTCACGAAGAGCGAAACGTCCGACGGCACGGTTACCGAATCCGTACGGTCCACACGGTAGAGACCCGCAGCAAGCAATCCGATACCGAGGCTCGTATTTTTCGAATAGCTGGGACCTCCGGCAAAGGAGAAATCGATCTTTTTCTCGAAAGTCCTGTCCACGTTCGAGTTTCCGAAATAGCGGATGATCCGCCGCATGAAACCATCCCGTTTCCTTACCGTATCGGGCGTTGCCGCAGAAAGCGCCCCTGCATTCTCCGCTTGGGAAATGCCTGCCAACTGCAGCGTATCCGCTCCGGGCAGACGGAAACTCTCCGCCGACCGGACCGTCGCAACGGTACAAAGCAACGCAAAACAGAGCAGGGCGATTCGGGCCAGCATATCTTACTCTTACCGGTACTCGTCGAGTACCTTGTAAAACGCCTCTTTGTCCGCCTCGGAGAGTTCGCCCTTGCGCATGAAGACCAGCTCGCCCTCCTTCGTTACGAACAGCAGAACGAACTTGTTGTTGCAGTCGCCCAGTCCCCAGGTCGTGGAGAGCGTGCGGTTTTCATCGGCCAGCACCGTGGCGCCGTTCTTCTCCGTACGCTTGCGGGCCATGTTGCGGGCCATACCGTTGGGAACCATCGGGGCGTCCTTGAGGTTCATCACGCCGAAACCGTAGATGTTGTCGCTCTGGGCGCGGTGGGTCTCCTCGAGTTCGATCGTGAAATCCTCGTTCTGCTTGTGGCGGTCGGGATCCACATAAAATATCATAAGGTGCTTTTCTCCGAAACAGGGGAGTTTGGCGGGCTTTCCGTTCAGGTCGAGCAGATCGACGTTCTCCACCTTGCGGGGTTGTCCCTGGGCTCCGGCTACCGATGCCGAGAGTGTGAAAGCCGCCAGCAGTACAATCGTTCTCAATTTCATGACTTCCTGTCGATAGTGGGCTGTAAATGAAACAAAATCGATGCAAAGGTATAATAAAATATCCGAACAACGGACATGCGGTCCGCATTTTCTTTGTTCCGAACGTACACATTCATACTCCGGAAAGGAGTCGATTCGGGCCTTGCGGACCGTATGAGAAATCCGCGGGTCCGAAACATCCATCCGGCCGTGTCGCACGGTTTTTCCGGCTCCGGCGAAAAGGTTTCCGGGAGAATTTCGTACCTTTGCCCCGGATTCCGTACCCTGCAACAACCGATGCCGGATTCCGTCCAAAAGCCTATGAACGACAAAACGAAAATCCTGTTCGTCTGCCTGGGCAACATCTGCCGCTCCCCGGCTGCCGAAGGCATCCTCCGCGCCATGGCCGCACGGCGGGGTGTCGCCGGGAGCATCGAGGCCGATTCGGCCGGAACCTACGGAGGACATGCCGGACAGTTGCCCGATACGCGCATGCGGCGGGCGGCCGCACAACGCGGCTATGACCTGACACACCGGGCCCGGCAGGTTCGGGAAGCCGATTTCGAACGTTTCGACATGATCGTCGTCATGGACGACATGAACTACGAGGCATTGCACCGCCTGGCCCCCTCGCGGGCCGCGGCACAACGCATCTTCCGCATGACGGAGTTCTGCCGCCGCCATCCCGACCGAAGCTACGTCCCCGATCCCTATTACGAAGGACACGAGGGCTTCGAACTGGTGCTGGACCTGCTCGAAGACGGCTGCGAGGGGATCCTGGAACATATCGGCAAAGAGAAGGCCGCCACCTGCAAAAGGTAGCGGCCTTTATGATCCGCATTCCGCCGGTATCCGCGACGTGCGGTCAGAAATCGAATCCGAAACTGATGCTGTAGGTGTTGTACATCAGCGAACGTTCCGGCGCGATCAGATAGGCGAAATCCAGCCGCAGGTGCAAAAAACGCACACCGGCACCCACCGACGCATAACTGGGACAGAACGTGCGGTCCTCGCCATAGTGGTATCCGGCCCGGATCTGCATGAGTTGCATGAGGTTGTATTCGGCGCCCACGGAGAGGAGCAGACTCCGCACCGCGCGCGGCGTGAAACAGTAGCCCAGATCGGCTCCGACGGTAATCTCATGCGCATCCGTGAGGAAGGTATCGAGGGCGGCACCGGCCGTCAGGCTCATCGGAAGCCGGAAATCCGTATCGCCGAAATAGCCTCCCAGATTCGCCATCTTGGCTCCTGCCCGAAAAGTCGAAAAGCTCCCGATCTCCACGGGCAACATATACGCTGCACTCAAATCCACGGCCAGGGCGTTCTCCCTGATATCCGCGGGCCGCTTGAGCCGCGAATAACGGCCGACGACGCCCACGGCCCAACGGTCGCCGATCCGGCGCGAATAGCCCAGATCGACCGCCAGATCGTTGTTGCCCCGCTCCCGGATATATTGCCGCCATCCGAGCTGCACGAGGTTGGACAGGTCGAAACGGCCGTAACCCGACACGGCATAGTAGTCGGCGCCGTGCTGCCGGTAATAGGAGGAGGAGACCTGCGAAGGCATCATCGAGAAGGCTGCCACGGCGGAGTTTCCGTAGATGGCGTGCGATCCCGAAAGGGTAGTCATCGCCACGCCGCCCATACCGAGGACTTTGGCATCGGGCATCGGGAGCAACGCCTCCTGGGCCCGGACAGAAAGGGCGGCACAGGCCGCCACGAGAAGTATCGTCAGACGTTTCATGAGGGCAAATATACGAAAAAGCCGTATCTCCGCAAATTCTTCCCCGCAAGCGGTGTGCCATCGCTGAAAAAACAGGCGTCCGCAGGAAAACCCGCGGACGCCCGAAAGGAATTGCTTCGGAGGATTAGCAGTTCATCGCACCGCAGCAGTGGATCACCTGGCCGCTGACATACGACGAGAGATCCGACGCAAGGAAGAGGGCCACATGTGCCACATCCTCGGGCGTACCGCCGCGACGCAGCGGAATCTGCTTGCACCAGGCTTCGCGCACCTCGTCCGAGAGCTGGTTGGTCATGTCGGTGATGATGAATCCCGGGGCGATGCAGTTGGCGCGGATGCCGCGGGGGCCCATCTCCTTGGCGATCGACTTCGCCAGACCGATCATACCGGCCTTCGACGCCGAGTAGTTGCACTGTCCGGCGTTGCCGCTGACACCGACCACCGACGACATGTTGATGATCGAGCCGCTCTTCTGACGCGCCATGACGGGCACGACGGCATGGATGAAGTTGAAGGCCGACTTGAGGTTCACCGTCAGCACGGCGTCCCACTGGGCCTCCGACATGCGCATCATCAGGCCGTCCTTCGTGATGCCGGCGTTGTTTACCAGAATGTCGATGCGGCCGAACTCCTTGACGATCTCCTCGACGACCTTGTGGGTCTCTTCGAAATTGGCCGCATTCGAGGCATAGCCCTTGGCCTTGACGCCGAGAGCCGCAATTTCAGCCTCGGTAGCCTTGCCGTTCTCGTCGATCACCAAATCGGTAAAGGCGATATTGGCGCCCTCCTTGGCAAACTGCAGTGCGATGGCCTTGCCGATACCGCGGGCGGCACCCGTTACGACGGCCACTTTTCCTTCGAGTAATTTCATAATACAGTGTGTTTTAAGTGTTATATTGCGATTTTCCTGTTTTTCCTTTTTTCGTCCAAAAGACGAACAAAGTTAAGAAAAATATTTTGAATCGGCCCTCCGGCGGTTTTTTTTCACCGAATATTGCCTATCTTTACACTCCGTAAACGAAAACTCACCACATTCTTACGATATGAAAAGAGATTCGCAGATTTTCGATCTGATCGCCGCCGAGCGCAGCCGTCAGACGCACGGCATCGAACTGATCGCCTCGGAGAACTTCGTCAGCCAGCAGGTCATGGAGGCCATGGGCTCGGTCCTCACGAACAAGTACGCCGAAGGATACCCCGCAGCCCGCTATTACGGAGGCTGCGAGGTTGTCGATAAGGTCGAGTCGCTGGCCATCGAGCGTGTCTGCCGCCTCTACGGCGCCGAATACGCCAACGTGCAGCCCCACTCGGGCGCCCAGGCCAACATGGCGGTCTTCTTCGCCTGCCTGCAACCGGGCGACACCTTCATGGGACTCGATCTGGCACACGGCGGACACCTCTCGCACGGCTCGCCGGTGAACATGTCGGGCAAGTACTTCAAGGCCGTGGGCTACAAGCTCGACGAAAAGAGCGGCCGCATCGACTACGACGCCATGGAGCAGCTGGCGCTGGAGTGCCGTCCGAAGCTGATCGTCGGCGGCGCCTCGGCCTATTCGCGCGAATGGGACTACAAGCGCATGCGCGAAATTGCCGACAAGGTCGGTGCGCTGCTGCTGGTCGATATGGCCCACACGGCGGGTCTGATCGCCGCCGGACTGCTGGAGAATCCCGTAAAGTACGCCCACATCGTAACCTCGACGACGCACAAGACCCTGCGCGGTCCGCGCGGAGGTATCATCCTCATGGGCAAGGACTTCGAGAATCCCTGGGGCCTTACCACGCCGAAGGGAGCCGTGAAGATGATGTCGCAGATTCTCAATTCGGCCGTCTTCCCGGGCATTCAGGGCGGACCGCTCGAGCACGTCATCGCCGCCAAGGCCGTGGCCTTCGGCGAGGCGCTCGACCCGAGCTACCGCGAATACCAGCTGCAGGTGCAGAAGAACGCCCGTGCCATGGCCGAAGCCTTCACCAAGCGCGGCTACAAGATCGTCTCGGGCGGCACGGACAACCATCTGATGCTCGTCGATCTGCGCACGAAGTTCCCCGAACTCACGGGCAAACAGGCCGAAAAGAGCCTCGTGGCGGCCGACATCACGACCAACAAGAACATGGTGCCGTTCGACAGCCGCTCGCCGTTCCAGACCTCGGGTCTGCGCTTCGGCACGCCGGCCATCACGACCCGCGGCCTGAAGGAGGATAAGATGGACTACATCGTCGAACTGATCGACCGCGTACTCAACGACCCCGAAAACGAGGAGAACATCGCCGCCGTACGCCGCGACGTGAATGCCCTGATGGCCGATTATCCGCTTTTCGCGTGGTAGTGTCATGAAGGAGGTTCTCGATTTTCTCCGCCGGCTCCACGACAACAACGACCGCGAGTGGTTCGACGCCCACCGCGGGGAGTGGCTTGAAGTGAAGGCGCGCTTCGCCGCCTTCACCGAACGGCTGGTTGCCGGTATCGCCGACTTCGATCCCACGATCCGGGGACTGCGTGTCCAGGATTGCACCTACCGCATCGCCCGCGACACGCGCTTCTCGGCCGACAAAAGGCCCTACAAGAGCCACATCGGCGCCTTTGTGGCCCCGCGGGGCAAGAAATCGGGTTTTGCCGGCTACTACCTGCACCTCGAACCGGCGGGCGACAGCCTGCTCGGGCAGAGTCTGCTCGCCTCGGGCATCTACTGCCCCGAACCGGCCGTGCTGCGCTCGCTCCGCGAGGAGGTGCTGGATCATGGCGACGAACTGTTGCAGGCAATTGCGGCAGCGCCCGGATTCAGCCTCGCCACAACGAACCGCCTCAAGCGGGTGCCCACGGGATTCCCGGCCGACAGCGAGTATGCCGACCTGCTGAAGCTGAAGGACTTTTACATCGAGAAGCCGATCGACGACCGGTCGCTCGAAGCCGACGCACTGCTCGACTACGCCCTGGAAGAGTTCCGTCGCACGCAGCCCTTCATCGCCCAGTTGAACCGCGCCGTGGAGTACGCCTATGAGGAGATGCGTTGAGCAATACACCTTCCATAACAAAAAATCCGCAACCTCTTTCGAGGTTGCGGATTTGTCATTTCAGGTACCGGCCGCTTAATGAACATACCGGCCGATTTCGCGTATAATCGTTTCATTGCCCGCCACGATCGAGACCCCGCGGTCCGCACGCAACGCAGCGACTTCACCTCCGGCCTCCCGGATAATCAATCCGCCCGCACAGACATCCCACTCGTGCAGGGCCAGTTCCCAGAATCCGTCCAGCATGCCGGCCGCCACACAGCAAAGGTCGTAGGCGGCGGCTCCCATGCGCCGCAAATCCCGCACATGGGGCAGTATACGGACGACGTTCTCCGCATTGTTGTCGGGATTGTCGCACTTGTCGTAAGGAAATCCCGTAGCAACTACCGCCGTGGCAAGATCCCGTTTCGGGCTGACAGCGATCCGCTGCGGCGCAGCATCTCCGACCGCAAGCCAGGCACCGCCTCCTTTCACCGCCGTGAAGAGTTCCCCGAGATAGGGGGCATACACCACACCGACAATCGTCTCGTTCCGGTACTGAAGGGCTATCGACACGGCAAAGACCGGAAGGCTCTGGCTGAAGTTGGTCGTTCCGTCCAGCGGATCGACCACCCAACGGTAGTCGCTTCCCACGGCACCGCGGTCGCCGCCCTCTTCACCCAATACGGCGTGCGTCGGGTAGCAGGCCGCAACCGCCCGGACGATATGCTCCTCGCTCTCGCGGTCGGCACGGGTTACAAGGTCCGAAATATTGGATTTCGTCCGGATTCCCAGGTCCGCACCACGGAAATAGGAGAGATGGATCGCTCCCACCTCCCGAGCCAGCCGGACGGCGAAATCCCGGTATGCTTCGTACATGGCGCTACCTGCTTTCGGCGAAATACTTATAGAAATAGGGGATCGTCTCTACGCCGCGGCGGAACTGTTCGAGGCCGAAGCTCTCGTTGGGCGAGTGGATCGCGTCCTCGGCCAAACCGAATCCCAGCAGCAGCGACTTGATGCCCAGAATCGACTCGAAGCCGCTGATGATCGGAATCGAGCCGCCCGAATAGAAGGGCAGGGGCTTGCATCCGAAGGTCGTCTCGACCGCCTTCTCGGCCGCCTTGTAGGCCGGCATGTCGGTCGGTGCGACATAGGGCATGCCGCCGTGCAGCGACCGCACGGTAACCTTCACGCTCCGGGGAGCGATCCGGCGGAAATGGCGCTCGAAAAGTTTCGAAATCTTGCGGTAATCCTGATGGGGCACCAGACGCATCGAGATCTTGGCCGAGGCCTTCGAGGGGATCACCGTCTTGGTGCCTTCGCCGATATAACCGCCCCAGATGCCGTTCACGTCGAGCGACGGACGTACGCCCGTGCGTTCGAGGGTCGTATAACCCGCCTCGCCCTCGACGTCGCCGATCTCCAGCGACCGTTTGTAAGCCGCCAGCGAGAAGGGCGCCTTGTTGAAGGCCCGCCGCTCGGAGGGGGTCAGCTCCCGCACGTCATCGTAGAAACCCGGAATCGTAACATGTCCGTTTTCATCAATCAGACCGGCAATGAGCCGTGCCAGCACGTTGGCCGGATTGGCCACGGCGCCGCCGAAGAGCCCCGAATGCAGGTCCTTGTTCGGACCCTCGACCTCGACCTCCATATAGGCCAGACCGCGCAGCCCGCAGGTGATCGAAGGGGTCTGCATCGAGAGCATCGAGGTATCCGATACGAGGATGATGTCGGCCTTGAGCAGCCGTTTGTTCTGCCGGCAGAATTCGTAGAGACTCGCCGAACCGATCTCCTCCTCGCCTTCGAGCATGAACTTCACGTTGCAGGGGAGCGTTTCAGTGGCGCACATCGCCTCGAAGGCCTTGGCATGCATCCACAACTGTCCCTTGTCGTCGTCGGCGCCGCGCGCCCAGATGCGGCCGTCGCGCACGACCGGCTCGAAGGGGTCCGTGCGCCACTCGGCACGCGGATCGACCGGCATGACATCATAGTGGCCGTAGACGAGGACCGTGCGGGCCTTCGGATCGATGATCTTCTCGGCATAGACAACGGGATTGCCCTCCGTGGGCATCACCTCGGCCCGGTCGGCCCCGGCCTTTACCAACGCAGCCGCCAGCCATTCGGCACAACGCTGCATATCCGGTTTGTGAGCGGCTTCGGCACTGATCGACGGGATGCGGATCAGATCGAACAACTCATTGATAAAGCGATCGTTATTCGCTTCGATATAACTCTTTACCTTATCCATATCATTCGGTTGTTTTCCGTAAGACATAATGGTCGGCCAGCGGCCCATCGATCGGCTGTCCGTCGCCGTCGAGCATCCGCACCCGGTTCTCCTCGACCTGATAACGGGTCGTATCGCCGCTGCTCTCGAGTGTCAGCAGATTGCCCCGGACCGTATAGGCTCCCGAAGCATCGTAATGCGCGTCGCGCTCGAGATAGCGCATGTGCAGGTCGTACATGCCGTCGGGGCGGAGCGTCAGGGTCGTCTCAATGCCCGGACAGTCGGCCGCAGGCAGCACTCCCTTGTAGGTTCCCCGGTAATCGAGCGACGTTTCGGCATTGTGGATGTCGGGACGGAAGGGCGTTGCGCCTTGAGCGGACTTGCGCGGCACATGGCCGCCACACGAGGCGAGAGCCACGGCGGCTGCGGCCAAAACGATCACCTTCTTGTTTTTCATGGCACACAAAAATTGTCGGATTAACGGCAGATCTCCCGTATCTCGGCGATGAAGCGCTGCGCCAGGGCGTCGGCCTCCTCCATCGAACGGGCCTCGGTATAGACGCGGATGATCGGCTCGGTATTCGACTTGCGAAGATGCACCCAGTTGTTCTCGAAGTCGATCTTAACACCGTCTATATCATTCACATTTTCATTTGCATAACATGCCTTCACCTCACGCAGTACTTTATCCACGTCGATCTCGGGCGTGAGTTCGATGCGGTTCTTCGAGGCGTAATAGGCCGGATAGGTGGCACGCAGCTGCGTCAGGGTCATGCCGCGCCGGGTCAGCCAGGTCAGGAAAAGCGCCGTTCCGACCAGCGCGTCGCGGCCGTAGTGCAGCTCGGGATAGATCACCCCGCCGTTGCCCTCGCCGCCGATCACGGCGCCGACCTCCTTCATCTTCGTGGTAACGTTCACCTCGCCGACGGCCGAAGCGTAATAATGGCCGCCGCGGCGCTTCGTAACGTCGCGCAGGGCACGCGTCGAGGAGAGGTTCGAGACCGTATTGCCCGGATGCTCCGAGAGGATGTAGTCGGCAACCGACACGAGCGTATACTCCTCGCCGAACATCGTGCCGTCCTCCGAAACGAAGGCCAGACGGTCCACGTCGGGATCGACGACGACGCCCAGGTCGGCCTTTTCGCGTACGACGACCTCGGAGATTTCGCGAAGATGCTCGGGCAGCGGCTCGGGGTTGTGTGCGAACTCACCCGTAGGTTCGCAGTTGAGCTCCACGACCTCGCAGCCCAGCTCGCGCAACAGCTTGGGCATCACCACGCCGCCGACCGAATTCACGGCATCGACAACGACCTTGTAATGGCGCCGGCGCACGGCCTCGACATCGACCATCGGCAGAGCCAGCACGCGGCGGATATGCTCGTCGTTGTACTCCTCACGCGAGAGGACCCGTCCGATACCGTCGATGGCGGGGTAGTCGAACGCCTCCTCCTCGGAGAGCGCCAGCACCTGCTGCCCCTCGGCGGCCGAGAGGAACTCGCCGTCGGCATTGAGCAGTTTCAGGGCGTTCCACTGCCGTGGATTGTGCGATGCGGTGATGATGATACCGCCGTCGGCATGCTTCGTGATGACGGCCATCTCCGTGCCGGGCGTCGTGCAGAGCCCGACATTGATGACATCGGCACCGGAGGCCAGCAGCGTTCCCTCGACCAGGTCGGAGACCAGCTCGCCCGAGAGACGGGCGTCGCGCCCGACGACGATCACGGGCTTGCGGTTCGCGACACGGTCCGAGATGAGCCGGACATAGGCCGTGGTGAACTTCACAACGTCGCGCGGCGTCAGATTCTCGCCCGCGGGGCCGCCGATCGTGCCCCGGATACCCGAAATGGATTTGATGAGTGTCATGTTCTTGTGGGTTTATGTTGTTACGATTTCGATACCTATGTAAATAAAAAAATTTTGATATTCGAGGTAAATATATTACTTTTATGCCAATTATGAAAATCAAAAAACGACAATTATGAGAACCATTCCCGCTTCCGAATTGATTATCAACGACGACGGCTCGATATTCCACCTGCACCTGCTCCCCGAACAGCTGGCCGACACGGTTATCCTCGTGGGTGATCCGGGGCGTGTGGCACTCGTTGCGGAGCATTTCGAAAACCGGGAATGCGAGGTCGCAAACCGCGAATTCCGCACCGTAACGGGCACCTACAAGGGCAAACGCATGACGGTCCTCTCGACGGGTATCGGCATCGGCAACATCGATATCTCGGTAACGGAGCTCGACGCCCTGGCCAACATCGATTTCGCCACGCGGCAGGAGAAGGCACAGAAACGCCGTCTGACGCTCGTACGTCTGGGCACCTCGGGCGCCATCCAGCCCGACATCCGCGTCGGGGAGATGGTCTTCTCGCGCACGTCGGTCGGCTTCGACGGACTGCTCAACTACTACAAGGGCCGCAACGACGTCTGCGACCTGGAGATCGAGCAGGCCTTCATGAAGCATACGGGCTGGAACGAGTTGCTTCCGAAGCCCTACTTCATCGACGCCGACCGTACGCTCTTCGAACTCTTCAAGGACTGCACGCGCGAGGGTATCACCATCGCCGCCCCGGGATTCTACGCCCCGCAGGGCCGCTGGGTGCGTCTCGAGCCGCAGGACGTACACCTGAACGAGAAGATCGAGTCGTTCGAATATAACGGACGCTGCATCACCAACTTCGAAATGGAGGGATCGGCACTCGCCGGCCTTGCCGCCCTGATGGGACACCGCGCCGCCACGATCTGCACGATCATCGCCCAGCGTGTTGCGCTGGATGCCTGCACGGACTACAAGCCCTTCGTCAAGCGGATGATCACCATGGCGCTCGACAAACTCGCCACACTGGACTAAAAAATACAAAAACAATAAACACACCCTTTCATTATGAAATTTTCCGTATCAAGCTCGGCACTTCTCTCGCTGCTGGCTACGACCGGCAAGGTCATCAGCAATAAAAACACCCTTCCGATTCTGGACTACTTCCTCATGGAGCTCAACGGCAACACGCTGAAGGTTACCACCTCGGATCTCGAGACGACACTCATCGGTTCGATCGACGTCGAAAGCGTCGAGAGCGAAGGCACGATCGCCGCACCGGCCAAGCTGATGCTCGATTCGCTGAAGGAGTTTCCCGAGATGCCCCTCGAGATCGACGTGAACGACAAGAACTGGGAGATCCGGATCAACTGGAAGAGCGGTTCGCTCTCGATCCCGGGCGCCTCGGCCGTGAGCTATCCGGCCGTGCCGCAGTTGAGCGCCGAGAAGAAGGAGCTCGAACTCGACGTCGATCTGCTGGTGAACGGCATCAACAAGACGATCTTCGCCACGGCCGACGACGAACTGCGTCCGGTCATGAACGGCATCTTCATCAATCTGCAGCCCGCGGCGCTGACCTTTGTCGGGACCGACGCCCACAAGCTGGTCAAGTACGAAGCCGAGATGTCGGGCGACGTCGCCGCCTCGTTCATCCTGCCGAAGAAGCCGGCCAACCTGCTCAAGTCGGTGCTGCTGAAGGAGGAGGACGCCATCCGCGTATCGTTCGATTCGAAAAACGCCATATTCCAGCTCAAGAGCCACACGCTCGTCTGCCGGCTCATCGAGGGCAGCTACCCGAACTACAACGCCGTCATTCCGGCCGGGAACCCCAACAAGGTGCTCGTGGACCGTATCGAACTGGTAAACGGCATCAAACGCGTGGCCGTCTGCTCAAACCCCACGACGAACCTTATCCGCATGGAGATCGCCGACAACCGCATCAACCTCACGGCCCAGGATATCGACTTCTCGGTATCGGCCAACGAGACGATTTCGTGCAGCTACGACGGACAACCCATCGAGATCGGTTTCAAATCGACCTTCCTGGTCGAGATCCTCTCGAACATGGACACGCCGACCGTGCAGATCGAACTGGCCGACTCGACGCGTGCCGGCGTCTTCAAGCCGGTCTATGACGACAAGCAGACGAGCACGACGCTCATGCTGCTCATGCCGATGATGATCAACGCATAAGACGTCGCTGCATGAAGCTCAACCTGAAGCGTCCCATCATCTTCTTCGATCTCGAAACCACGGGAATCGACACCGCACGGGACCGGATCGTCGAGATCTCGATGATCAAGATCATGCCCGACGGCGAGGAGATCACCCGCACGCGGAGGCTCAACCCGGGCATGCCCATTCCGCCGGAAGCCACCGCCGTACACGGCATCACGGACGATGACGTGAAGGATTGCCCGACATTCGCGCAGGTCGCCAAGTCGCTCGAACAGTTTATCCGGGGATGCGATTTCGGAGGGTTCAACTCCAACCGCTTCGATCTCCCGGTGCTGGTCGAGGAGTTCCTCCGTGCCGGAGTGGATGTGGACCTCAAGAAACGGAAATTCATCGACGTGCAGAACATCTTCCACAAGAAGGAGCAGCGCACGCTCGTGGCCGCCTACAAGTTCTACTGCGACAAGGATCTCGACGACGCCCATTCGGCCGAGGCCGACACGCGTGCCACCTACGAGGTCCTCAAGGCCCAGCTGGACCGCTATCCCGACCTGAAGAATGACGTCGATGCCTTGGCCGAATATTCACAGCGCGCCGAAGCGGCCGACTACGCCGGACGAATCCTCTACAACGAGAAAGGTGAGGAGGTCTTCGGCTTCGGAAAGTACAAGGGACGCTCCGTGGCCGAGGTTTTCCGCCTCGAACCGAGCTACTATGCCTGGATGATGAACGGGGATTTCCCGCTCTACACGAAAAAGGTAATCACCGAGATCCGCATGCGCGACAAACTCAAACAGGGATGAAACGACTCTGCATCATACTGATGCTCCTTATGGGGCTCTACGCCACGGCGGCCGAGAAATCCCGGACGATCGTCTACATCAACGGGGCCAAATACTATATCCACACCGTGCAGCCCGGCGAGACAATCTACGGGCTATCGAAGCTCTACGGCGTGGGTGAAAAGGTCATTCTGGAGAACAATCCGGCGCTCATCGGCGGTCTGAAGAGCAACGAGAACATCCGCATCCCCGTCGTGTCGGGTGTTTCGGGCGACGACCGCCGGTCGGACCGCAAGCTGCGCAAGACGTTCGATTTCCATTATGTTACGAAGGGCGAGACGCTCTACGCCATCTCCCGAAAGTATGAGATCCCCGTACAGACGATCATCGAGGATAACCCGGGTATCGACCCCACGCATCTGCGGCTGGATGAGCGGCTGCTGATCCGCCGCAAGCAGATCGGCTCGGAGGACGAAGCCGGAAGCCTCGCCCAGTGGGAGGCCTACCGCCAGTCGCTCAACAGCGTGGCCGACGAGGGCACATCCTACCATATCGTACGTCCGGGCGAAACCTTCTACTCGCTCTCGCGCCGCTTCGGCATCACCGAGGAGGCGCTCGGAGCGCTCAACAACGGCCTGACGCCCGCCGACCTGAAGGCCGGGGCGATGATCCGCGTACCCGGCAAGAGCGACGACACAGCACCTGGCACGCTGGCCGAAGAATCCCGCGACAGCGTATCGTCCAGCCTCCACGAAATGGCGGAAAGTGCCGAGTTCAAGGCACTGCGGCGCAGCGAGGTACTCGACATTGCACTGCTGCTGCCCCTGACCACGGGAAACAAGACGGCAGCCAATCCCAACTACCTCGAGTTCTACCAGGGATTCCTGCTGGGTCTCGACAGCGTGAAGCGTCTCGGATACTCGGTCCGCTGCGGTCTCTACGATACGAAGCGCAGTCCCGAGGTGGTCGGACGCATCATCGGCGAGGCGGAGTTCCGCGAAGCGGATCTTATCGTCGGACCGGTCTATGAGGATGAATTGCAGGCCGTACTGCGTTACGCCGAAAGGCGGCACATCCCCGTGGTATCTCCCCTGGCACATATCGAGAAGAGTAACAGCGACAATATCTTCCAGCTGGCACCCGACCCCGTACACAAGTACGACAAGGTCATGGATCTGCTCTCGCCCGAGAAGCGGATCACGCTGATCCGCACGGCAAACACCGACAAGGAGTTCGAGAGCGAGATGCTCGACCTGCTGCGGGGCTGCAGATATGAAACCTATCTCTTCCGCAACGCCCAGCCCGCATCGGGATCGGGAGGCAACAGCCCGGCGGACCTCACGCCGCTGCTTGAGAACAAGGAGGACAACGTCTTCATCATCCTCTCCGACGACGAGGTCGAGGTGGACCGCATCCTGGCCGCACTCGCCTCGGCCGACACGAGCCTTACAAGCCGCGGACGCACCGCACCCCGCTACACGGTGCTGGGCAACGTGCGCTGGAACCGTTACAACAACATCGACCGTACGATGTTCTTCAAGAACCGCGTGGTCTTCATCTCGACCTACCACGCCAAGCGCGACAGCGAAACCGTCAAGGAGTTCGACAGCGCCTACATCCGGGCCTTCGGAACCATTCCGACGCTCTACTCCTACCGGGGATATGACTCGGCGCTGATTTTTGCCCCCGCCATGTTCGGCGAGATCGAGCAGAAACTCGACGGACGCAACTACACGCCGCTGCAGACGACCTACCGGTTCGAGTGTCCCGAGGGACGCCCGAACCATGTGAACAGCGACTGGACGCGGGTAAACTACAACAAGGATTTCACCATAACCATCGAATAGAAGGAGCGCATTATGGCTTCACTGACCAATACGATACCCGAAAAGACCATCGAGCGGTTGAGCGAATACCGGCGTACGCTGCTTGCAAGCCACAAGCAGGGCATCACGCACATCTTCTCGCATGTTCTGGCCGGCATTCACGGCATCACGGCCGTGCAGGTGCGCCGCGACCTGATGCTCATCGGCTTCTCGAGCGACACGAAGAAGGGGTACGACGTACAGGTGCTCATCGACTACATCAGCAACATCCTCGACAGCCCGTCGCCGATGAATATCGCCGTGCTGGGTATGGGACACCTCGGACAGGCCATCACCAAGTACTTCAACGGCAAGGGGCTGAACCTCAAGATCACGGCCGCCTTCGACGTCGATCCCGAAAAGGTCGGCAAAACCATCGACGGCATTCCCTGCTACCACATGGACTCGTTCGAGGAGGTAGCCGAGGACAAGGAGATCTCGATCGTCGTCGTCTCGTCGCCCACGAAGGTGGCGCCGAGCCTCGTGCTACCGATCATCAACGCCGGAATCAAGGGCGTGCTCAACTTCACCTCCACGCCGCTGAACTTCCCGCAGGGCATCATCGTCGAGAACTACGACATCACGACCCTGCTGGAGAAGGTCGCCTATTTCGTCAAGGAGAACGAGGAGAACAGCAACACCTGATGAACGGCGAGCCCACACGCGACAGCAACCTGCAGGAACGCACATCGCAGCACGGAGAGGCCAGAACGTCTCTTCGCGACAAGACGGGCGAGGGGCATCGGATCCGGGTATTCCGCGGATTCGACGCGTTGCCGCAGTTCCGGCATCCGGTTGCGACCATAGGGTCGTTCGACGGCGTGCATCTCGGACACCGGGCGCTGCTCGACTGTCTGACGGCCGAAGCCCGGGCACGCGGCGGCGAAAGCATCGTACTGACCTTCGACCCCCATCCGCGCATTACGCTGGGCCGCAGCGAGGGGCTGCACCTGCTGACCTCGCTCGACGAGAAGATCGGCCTGCTGGAGCGTATCGGCGTGGACAATGTCGTCGTAATTCCCTTCGACAAGGCTTTCAGCACCCTTTCGGGCCGTGAATTCGTGGAGCGCTATCTGCTTGGACGTCTTGGTATCGAGGTGCTGGTTGCCGGTTATGACCACCGCTTCGGGCACGACCGCATCGCCTGCGACGAAATCGAAAAACTCGGGCTGCCTGTCATTCGCGTGGACGAGCGGCAGGTCGGCGGGGCCCACGTCAGCTCCACGACGATCCGCCGCCTGGTGGAGGCGGGTGATTATGCGGAGGCCGAACGGCTGCTGGGGCACACCTTGCGGTATGGAATCCCGGCCGGGAGCTCCGGACAGGAGGTCGAACCCGCTTCGGGCGAATCGGCACGGAAGAGACCATTAAAAGACAACGACAAATTCTAACATCCGAATAATATGTTGAGCCACGACTGCAAAATCCGGGTCTGGTACAAGCATACCGACCAAATGGCCATCTGCCACCACTCGAATTACATCTGCTATTACGAAGCGGCCCGCAGCGAACTGCTGCGCGACCTGGGCATGTCGTTTGCCGAGGTCGAGCGGCGGGGCATCATGATGCCGATCCTCGAGGTACAGTCGAAATACCGCAAGCCGGCCTATTTCGACGAACTGCTCACGGTGCGCATCATCCTGCGCGAGAAACCCGCCGCACGCATCAACTTCTTCTATGAGATCTACAACGAGAAGGGCGAACTCATCAACACGGGCATGACGCAGCTGGGCTTCATCCACAGCGATACGCGCCGTCCGTGCCGCTGTCCGGAGTGGTTCCTCGAACTGCTCGACCGCCGCTGGACGGAGGAGTAGCCCGCACGGCGTTACGACCGACACGAAAAAACCGGGGATCGTACCTGTCGTACGGTCCCCGGTTTTTCATGATTCATCCGCCGGTGCGGCTACTTCTCGATGAGTGAAATCGACCGCTGGATGAAATCCGTCAGGTTCTTGCCCTTCAGCATGCCGTTCGTCAGCAAGGCCAGATCGATGATCTGCTTGACGAGCTTGTTTTCCGAGCCGATCCCGCGCAGCCGCTCGTTACGCTCGTCGCGCAGCGTTACAACCTTCTTCGAGAGCTCCTCGCGCATCGATTTCTCCTCGGGCGTGAGGTCCTCCTCCTTCTTCTCCTTCGTAACCTCCTCGAAGCGTTTCTCCTCGGCGACAGCCGCGTCGATCTTCTTCGTCATGGTCTTCAGCTTGTCGCCGTAGGCCTTCTCCACATCCGCCAGGATGTCGATGACGATGGGGTGGTTGCCGTTCACGGCGATCGTGAAGTGGTCGGGCATCTGGCCGTAGAACTGGCTCATACCGCCGCCACCCATTGCGGCCATCTCCTTCATACGGCGCATGAACTCGTTCTGCGTGATGACCACCGGCGCCTCGTCGGGCGACATGGCCTCGAACGAGATATGGTAGTCGATCTTCTCGTCCTTGGGCATCTGGCTCTCGAAGACCGGCGTCAGCAACTCCTGCTGGGCTTCGGTGAGCGACATCTTGATCTGCTCCTCCTTCTGGATCAGCTTATCGATCACGTCGCTGTCCACACGCACGAAGCGCGTATCCTTGTTCTTCGACTCATACCAGTTGATGTAGTGGTTGTCCAGCTGGCCGTCCATCCACAGCACGTCGTAACCCTTCGCCTTCGCCGCCTCAAGCGAGGTGTACTTCTCCACGGGATCATCCACATAGAGGAAGACGACGGTCTTGTTCTTGTCGGTCTGCGCCTCCTTGACCTTCTCGGTGTACTCCTTCGGCGTGAAATACTTGCCATCGACATTCTTCCAGAGCATGAAGTTCTCGGCCTTCTCGGCAAACTTCTCGTCGGTCAGGATGCCGTACTGGATAAATATCTTCAGATCGTCCCACTTCGACTCATAGTCGGCGCGCATCGTATTGAAGAGCTCCTGCAGACGGTCGGCCACCTTGCGGGTGATGTAACCCGAGATCTTCTTCACGTTCGAATCGCTCTGCAGGTAGCTGCGCGAAACGTTGAGCGGAATGTCCGGCGAGTCGATCACACCGTGCAGCAGCGTCAGGTACTCCGGCACGATTCCCTCGACCTGATCCGTAACGAAGACCTGGTTCGAGTAGAGCTGGATCTTGTTCTTCTGGATCTCGAAGTTGTTGTGGATCTTCGGGAAGTAGAGGATACCCGTCAGGTGGAACGGATAGTCGATATTCAGATGGATCGAGAAGAGCGGTTCGTCGCTCATGGGGTATAGCTCGCGGTAGAACTCCTTGTACTGCTCCTCGGTGATCTCCGCAGGCTTCCGCGTCCAGAGCGGATCGATGTTGTTGATGATGTTGTCCTTGTCGGTATCGACATACTTGCCGTCCTTCCACTCCTTGACCTTCCCGAAGGCAATGGGCACGGGCAGGAAGCGGCAGTACTTCTTCAGCAGCTCCTCGATGCGCGACTCCTCGGCGTACTCGAGGGCATCCTCCGAAAGGTGCAGGATGATCGTCGTGCCGCGGTCGTGCGCCTCGTCGGTCTCCTCCATCTCGAACTCGGGGGAGCCGGTGCAGCTCCAGTGCACGGTCTTCGAACCCTCACGCCACGAACGGGTGATGATCTCCACCTTGTCGGCCACCATGAAGGCCGAGTAGAACCCCAGGCCGAAGTGGCCGATGATCGCCTGGTTCTTGTACTTCTCCATGAACTCCTCGGCTCCGGAGAAGGCGATCTGGTTGATATACTTATCGACCTCCTCGGCCGTCATGCCGATGCCGCGGTCGGTAACCGTCAGCGTCTTCTGCGCCTTATCGGCGGCCACATGGATCGTCAGGTCGCCCAGCTCGCCCTTCGCTTCGCCCATCGACGAGAGGGTCTTGAGCTTCTGCGTCGCATCCACGGCATTCGAGATCAACTCGCGCAGGAAGATTTCATGCTCCGAATAGAGGAATTTCTTGATCACGGGAAAGATATTCTCCGTGGTAACTCCGATTTTTCCGTTTTTCATAGTGCTATCTTGTTGTTATTTGTATTTTCCGCAGGACATTATCAACAAACGGTGTGCCAGCCGTGCCGGTCTGCCACTTTGACAGTCGCAACTGCCATCCGATGCCGCAATTTTGCCGAACGCGGATTTTTGCGTACCTTCGTTGCCGGAGCGCCGTATCCCCTGCGGGATGCCGGCCCGAAATACACCTGTAAACACGCTGTAAAGATGGATTTTCTCTCACTGGCCAAGAAGCGGTATGCCTGCCGCCAATACCTCGACCGGAAGGTCGAGGCCGAAAAGCTCGCCGCCATTCTCGAGGCGGGTCGCGTAGCTCCCACGGGAGCCAACTACCAGCCCCAGCGGCTTATCGTCATCGAATCGAAGGAGGGGATGGAGCGCCTTGCCCATTGCACGCGCGACTTCGGGGCGCCGCTCGCCATCATCGTCTGCGCCGACACCTCCGCGGCCTGGACCCGGAGGTACGACGGCAAGATGATCGGCGACATCGACGCCTCGATCGTAACGGACCACATGATGCTCGAAGCCGCGGCCCAGGGGCTCGACACGCTCTGGGTGTGCATGTTCAAGCCCGAAGCCGTCCGCGCGGAATTCAACCTTCCGGACGAGGTCGTGCCGGTAAACATCCTGATCGTGGGCTACGGAGCCGGCGAGGCCCCCTCGCCCGAGCGCCACGCCTCGACGCGCAAGCCCCTCTCCGAGACGGTCTTCTACGAAAGCTACGGCAAAGGACGCTGATCCGCCGCTGCATGTTGAAAAGACAAGGGCCTCCGGTTGCGACCGGAGGCCCTTGTCTTTGTCATGATCGCCGTACAGGGATCAGAGGAGTTTTTCGACCTTTGCCTTCAGGGCATCCTTCGAGCAGGCGCCGACCTGCTTATCGACCAGCTCGCCGCCCTTGAGAAAGATGATCGTCGGGATGTTCCGAACGCCGTACTTCATCGTAATCTCGTCATTCTCCTCGACGTCGCACTTGCCGATCGTTACGCGCCCCTCGTACTCGGCCGCCAGCTCGTCCACGATGGGCGACATCGTCCGGCAGGGTCCGCACCACTCGGCCCAGAAATCGATTACCACGGGCTGCGCCGAAGCGAGCAGCTCCTCAATGTTCTCTTTGTTGATTGCCAATGCCATAATGTTGATTTTTTGAAGTT
>DWWQ01000030.1 GCA_019119615.1 Candidatus Alistipes stercoravium
TCAAGTATGTTCAGCAACTGATAGAATCCCTCGGAATCAACAACGCCTATTGTGGGAGTTGTGTGCGTACATCCTATAGTCGCGTTATACATCAGATCATTGTAGCCTCGCTCTCTGACATGGATATAGTCCGTCGTTCCAATCTCATCCGAGAGTTGCTTGTCTTCGTCATGAGAACCTACATAACTGCATAATACATCCAGCCCTTGGCTACGGTATTTTTCGAAAAGGCGATTGACGATTGATGCTATCTCCTTAGTATTTCCGCCGCCACTATAGTCATAGTATGAACTGTAACGGAACAGAATGGTCAGCTTGTTCTTTTTGAAGATCTCTCCCAAATTGACGTCCTGGCCGCTGTTTACATCCTTGTATGTTTCCTTGCATGCAGGCATCTTGAAATCGGAAAGATCGAAACCATATCCTTCCTGCTGCGCATCGAGGAAATTGGGCGCAAAAAGGTAAAAATTCGGATGGTTCAGTATCTCATCTGGAATCTTGCCGGTAAATCTGTTTCCTCCAATTCTGAAATAGCCTACATCGTTGTTGGTACAGCAGTTATTACGGTCGTCAAGCATAAAACTCAAGGAACCGGGGAAACTGGTAAAATTGGCCCTGAAACAGATCCTCTGTAGTTTTTTGCAATTGCCGAGATTCTCTGGAATAGCACCTGTAAAACCGCCTATCAGACCCAAGTATTGCAGATTCCTGAGCTCTCCAAAAGAATCGGGGATCTCGCCCGTCATTTTGGGTGCACTGATATCAAGATAGTAAAGATTTGACATCCTGGACAAGGACGAGGGCAGAGACCCCGTAAGGAATGTGCTTGAAATAAGCATGCTTTCCATTGACGACAACTCTCCGAGGCTGGACGGCAGTTCGCCGGAGATCCCCATCCGCAGATCCAGATTTTTGAGATTCTTCATTCCGCTGATGGATGAAGGCATTGGACCTATGGGCGTCTCTTCGGCAAATTTCACTCCGAAGGTGTCATTCGTACAGTTTACCAACCAAAGATATTCCAGATTGACAAGATTGCCGAAAGACGAAGGGATACCGCTTGTGATATTCCACATGATGCGAAGCTCGTTCAGATTAACGAGATTTCCAAGAGATTCAGGTATATCTGTCGAGGAATACACTTTCTGCGGAAGATCACCTATTTCGCTGGTATATTCGTTGTCCAGTGTCAGGAAGCGCAGGTTTGTCAGATTGCCAATCTCGGATGGAATTCCTCCCGGTATGTTGCATGCATATATTTGCAGTTCCTCGAGTTGTGGCAAATCACCTATCTCTGCCGGTATAGGTGCTGTCATACCGAGACTCTTATCACTTATTACCAGTTTGCGCAGATGGGAAAGGCCGCTGATGGACTTTGGAATATATCCTGTATGATAAACCCGGCCAGCCAAGTTGCTCTTGTACTCAGGGACTCGTATTCCTACGACATGTCCGTCCTCCCACTCTACACCAATCCAGTTTGTCACAGGATTCTCGTCTGTCCATGGACGTTGTGTGTAAGATTGTCCTATTATTTCGAAATCATTCCCGAATATTGTCAAAGCATCACGCAGTTCATGCAAGATTGCCTCCTCGCGCTGCAACACATCGTCGCTTCCTTCTTGCTGGATCTCCACTTTCTGAGAAAGTGAACCCGAAGTGAATGTTAGTATCGCCATTCGCGAGGCCGACCCTTCGTTTTCCTCCACATCAAAAATAAAGTCATGAGGCTCTATGGCTCTTGTATCCTGCTTGCGCAGCTTTATCCAGGTCGCCTCCTGCGGGATGTTTACAGACGGCTTGACCGCTGCTTGGGTCTCTATGACCAATACATTTGTCTCAAGCGGCAACTGATATTCGGTCTTTGCCACAACAAGGGCATCCATTGGCATCTGAATGACCCGGACCGTCTCTTTTAGCCCGTTTTCCTTGTTTGAAAATGTCAGCACGGCCTCCCGATAGTCGTATGTATCGTTTCTATCAATCACGAAATGGAATGTATTGGTGGAATAACTCCGGGTTTTATTCTCCCTTATCCATGTTTCTGAAACAGACTCCAGTTCAATATCGACATTTGATGCAATCTCTACGGTTAGGTCGCCACCGTCGGAAGAGACGGTCTCTTCATCTTTTGATATGACCATCTTTGGATGAGAGCCTTGCTGATAAACACTCACCTTCTCCTTTATATCACCTGAGACAAAATAGATCGCACCGTCCCTGCTTTCAAGTTCATTGTTGGTGTCTATCGTAAATATCTCCGAATAGTCGGACAACCCCCGGGTGCTTGTAGAACGATGGATCCACGACTCGCATACAGGGTCAATATCGCACGAGTAGCTGACATTGGCCTTTATGTCAATCTTAATGGTACACTCCGAAGCATCTACTTCGACCTTTGAAGCCGTTAGGATAATCGCATCCTTCTTTTTCTGCGTTACCACGATTTCCTTACGGCCGTTGCCTGCCGTAAGTAATATTGTTGCCGAACGGTCATCATATGTATCGTTGGATTCGGCCGTTACCGTAATCATTGCATTGCCGGCATCCCCCGATGTGGGATAAATGCTCAACCAGGAATCAGCTCTCATGTTGATTAAAGATGCATTCCAGGGACGTGCGGCAATAAAACTTAATTGCAAGTTACCTCCTTCTTCGGTAATAGTAGGAGCCGGGGTGGTGCTTTCAGGAAACTTGATGACAGACTCGTCGTCTACATCGGGGCCCTGTGCAGGATCGCTGTCGGAGCAGCCAATCGCAGCCAAAACAACAAAAACTGTCATTAATAACTCGAAAATATCTCTCACACGAAATCTTCTTCGAGGCTTGACAAAGTCTTTTTGAGGGTAATTTTTTGTTTTCATATGAAAAATATTGATGGGTTATCTAAAATATTTTAACCGAGAGTTTTTGCTGGCAACCGACGCTAAACACAAAGGTAAACAAAAATATCAGATCGCAAAGGATTGGAATATAATATTTTCGCAGATCATAATGATAGCATGTTTCTCTTTATTCAACACCAATAATCCGACGCCGAAGGTGTACCTGTCCTTTGTATGAAACAGCATATCCCCTTCGCTTCTAACCCTACTCGCCGCATGTTACTGCAACCTTGATAACGCCGTCTTTGCGCTGCTCGAAAAGGCGGTAGGCCTCGTCGATGCGGCTCAACGGATAGCGGTGCGTGATGAGCGGCGTGGTGTCGATCCGCCCGGCGGCGATCAGCTGCAGGATCTCCGCACAGTCGCAGCCGTCTACCCCACCGGTCTTGAAGGTGAGGTTTTTGCCATACATGTCGGGCAGCGGCAGCATCTGCGGCCGGTCGTAGAGCGCCACGACGGTTACGATGGCATTCGGGCGCGCGCACTCCCATGCCATACGGAAGCTCTCGTCGCTGCCGGCGACCTCCACGACACGGTCGGCACCGCCGTGGTCGCTGTGCCGCAGCACGAAATCGCGGCAATCTGCAGGGCTGCATACCTCCACTTCGGGATAATGGCTGCGGACAAACTGCCGCCGCTCCTCGAGTGCCTCGCAGACGATGATCCGTTTCGGGTGCTTCAGCCTCACGCACAACAGGGTGCAGAGCCCCGTGGGGCCGGCGCCGAGAATCAGTACCGTATCCTCGGGCCTGATTTCCGTGATGCGTGCGGCCCAGAAACCCGTAGCAAGAATATCGCCCACGAAGAGCGCCTGCTCGTCGCTCACCCCGTCGGGGATGCGCGTCAGCCCCTGATCGGCATGAGGGACACGGACATATTCAGCCTGCCCGCCGTCGATGCGGCAGCCCAGGGCCCATCCGCCGTCGGGATCCGTACAGTTGTTCACATAGCCGTGGCGGCAGAAGAAACATTCGCCGCAGAAGGTCTCGACATTGACCGCTACGCGGTCGCCCGGCGCAACGGCCGACACGGCCTCCCCGACCGCTTCGACGATGCCGACCGTCTCGTGCCCCACGGTAATGCCCCTGACGGCGCGCGGCACGTTGCCGTGCTTGATATGCAGGTCGCTCGTACAGATGCTGCCCAGCGTAACACGCACCAGAGCATCGCGCGGATCCGGCAACGTGGGTTTCGGCTTGTCGCACAGCTCGAAACGGCCGCGATCGACATAGGTATAGGCTTTCATGATATCGTGTTCGGATTTTACGGTTCACAGGCGTTGTCGGCCGGATAGACAATGCCCAGCTGGCGGCGGACCTCGTCGATGATCTCAAGACAGAGCAGCGACCGCGCGTGGCTGTTTATGGATGATTCGATGCGGCCGCTCTCGATCAGATCGAGGAACTCCGCAACTTCATAATAATATTCGTCATGATCCGCAGGTCGCGTCAGCTCCTGCGGCGCTTCGGGTGTTTCACGCCCCGATGCTGCCGTCGGGCGCGGCTGCCAGAAAACCAGCCCGATACGGTTTATCCGATCGAGCGTAAGGTTGCCTGCCTCGCCCTGAATTTCGGTCGGGAGCGACGAATTGGCGATTTTCGAGTAGATGACCGTGGCGCCCATGCCGTCATATTCGAAATCGACCGTACCCTGGCCGTCTACCCCGCTGCCGAGCAGGATTCCCGAAGCCGTGATACGCCGCGGACGGCCGAACAGCACCACCATCGGATAGAGGGTGTAGATGCCGATGTCCATCATGGCTCCGTTGGAGAGTTCCGGACGGAAGGCATTCAGGACGATTCCGTCCTTGAACTTGTCGTAACGCGACGAATACTGACAGAAGGCCGAGAAGTAGCGGCGTACAGGCCCCACACGCGGCAGAGCCTCCATGACAGCCCGAAAGTTGGGTGTAAGTGTCGTCTTCATGGCCTCCATGAGCGCCACCCCGCAGCGGCGCGACACGGAGATCATCGCCTCGGCTTCCCGGACATTCGATGCCAGGGGCTTTTCGCACAGGACATGTTTGCCGTGCTTCATGCAAAGGATCGCCTGTGCGGCGTGCAGGCTGTTCGGCGTGGCGATATAGACGGCATCGACCGTATCGCCCTCCACCATCCGTTCAAGCGACGTAAAGGTATGGGGAATGTGGTGCCGCGCAGCGAACTCCGCGGCCCGCTGTTCGGTCCGCGAACAGACGGCAGCAAGTTCGAAACGGGGATCCTGACGGGCCCCGGCAATCACCCAGTCGGTAACGAAATTGGTCCCGATAACTCCGAATCGGATTTTTTTCATCTATAGCTATGTTTGATACGCTTGACAAAGCATATCAAAAATAACAATTATATCCGAGATTCCAAACCATGAATCGGTTGTCGCAAAACGGCCGGATGAAAAAATTCGGGAAAATATTTGCAGTTTTCGGAATTTGCGGTATCTTTGCACTCGCAATACCGAAAATGGTGCGTTAGTTCAGCTGGTTAGAATACGTGCCTGTCACGCACGGGGTCAGGGGTTCGAGTCCCCTACGCACCGCCAGAATGGGTGTAAATCAAGTGGTTACGAGATTTACACCCATTTTTACGTCCAAAAATCATGCGGTTTTAATTTATTCCTTATACCCCTCTACTCGATCGTTATTTTTCCTCCAAAAATAATATAACGATCGATTTTCAGGTTATCGCGTGAAGCTCCGAATCGGAAAAATCTTTTTACAAAAGGTAAATCGGCTCTTTACACAACCGTTAGGTCAAAGAGCAATTCCACCGGGAATTGCTCTTATTCCTTGAAAGCATCGATACAGAAATTTTACCCTATCTGCAGGGTGAAGGTCACTCGCCGGTCGGTGTTGCCTGTCAGGCGCAGCGATCCGCCGTGGAGCTGCATGATCCGCCGAGAGAGGCTCAGCCCGATGCCCGAGCCGTCGGGTTTGGTTGTGTAGAAGGGGGTAAAGATATTTTCGGCGACCTCCGTCGGGATGGCCCCGCCATTGTTGCTGAACTCGATGATGACGTGCTCGGCCGCGTCGATCCGCGAACGGATCCCGATCTCGCCGTCGGGGCGCCCGGCAATCGCCTCACGGGCGTTCTT
Source organism: Candidatus Alistipes stercoravium (assembly GCA_019119615.1). Classification (GTDB taxonomy): domain Bacteria; phylum Bacteroidota; class Bacteroidia; order Bacteroidales; family Rikenellaceae; genus Alistipes; species Alistipes stercoravium. Next base: position 5,973 of record DWWQ01000030.1, read on the forward strand.
CAACAGATTGACGGCCACCTGCCCCAGCAGGACCTTGTCGGCATAGATCATCGTATCGGCCGGCTCAATGTCTACATGAATCCGCAGGTCTTTTTCGGCGGAGGCCAGCACCACGGCCTGTCGGACGAGTTCGCGCACCTCGAAGGGTTCACACTGCGGCGCCGGAATCCGCGTGAAGCGCCGGTAGCTGTCGACAAATGTCACCAGCCGCCGGCTCGTTGCGGAGATGGTCTCCAGCCCCCGTTTGACATCGGGATCCAACGGCCGGTCGATCTCGAGCAGCGTGTCGCTGAGCGAGGTAATCGGCGCCAGCGAATTCATGATTTCGTGGGTCATAATGCGCGAGAGCTTGCTCCATGACTCGACCTGGATTTCGCTCACCTCGCTGTTGATGTCGCTCACGGAGATCACCCGCCGGTGGCGATCCTCGAGCGTGATCTCCGCACATCCCAGCGTCAGGGCCATCTCGCCCGTCTCGGTCGTGCACGACACGCGGAGCTTCTCCCCTGGGCGGATGGCGGCCAGCGCCCGCGCGACCTCTGGGGCCGAACCCTCCAATTGCCGGATGTGCGTCAATTGCGGAAGCCCGAAAACCCGCAGCGCCTCGCTGTTGGCCTGGTAGACGCTGCCCGTGTCGTTTACGGTAATAAGCCCCGTTTGGGCGCTCTCCATAATGAGCTGGTAGTAGCGTTCGCGCTCCTCGGCCCGCAGTTTGGTCCGCGAGAGAATCTCCTTGATGCGGTTAAGCGCCGCGTTGAGCATGGTGTTATCGACTTTTGACGGGTCTTCGTTGAAGCGGAACGTGAGGTCGTCGTTCTCGATGGCGTTGAACATGAAGGTAACGCGCCGCACCGAGTCGCCGTAACAGCGCAGGATCCGCACGAAGGCAATCCCCATCAGCGGGATGCTGACCAGCAGCAACGGATAGAGCCGATGCGCTACGAGCCATCCGCTGGCGAGAGCCGCCGCAGCCAGCACACACGCATGGGCGACCATAGGCCCGTATGCAATGCCTTTGGGAAGTTTCATAATCCGTAGCGTTTGATCTTGTTATAGAGGGTCTGGCGCGTGATCCCGAGTTGGCGGGCCACCTCGGTCATGTTGCCGTTGCAGCGGGACATGGCCTGCGCAATCATCGAGCGCTCCATCTCGTCGAGCGTCGTGAAGGCGGGCTCGGGGGCCGACACGCCTGCCGGATGCAGCAACAGCGTCTCGGAGGTGATTTGCGGCGCATCGCAGAGGATCACGGCCTTCTCGACGGTGTGCTGCAACTCGCGGATGTTGCCCGCCCAGGGGTACTCCTGCATCGCGCGGACGGCCTCCGCATCGAACCCTTCGATCGCCTTGCCGTACTTCGCGGCATAGCGGTGCAGGAAACTCTCGGCCAGCGGGAGGATGTCCTCGCGGCGCTGGCGCAACGGCGGCAGGTCGATATGGATCGTGTTGATGCGGTAGAGGAGGTCTTCGCGGAACGCACCTTCGGCCACCATGCCGTAGAGGTCGCGGTTCGTGGCCGCAATGAGGCGGATATCGACCATGACAGGCGTATTGCTTCCCACACGGAAGATGCGCCCGCTCTGGATCGCCGTCAGGAGTTTCGACTGCAGGTGCGGCGGCAGGTTGCCGATCTCGTCGAGGAAGAGCGTGCCGCGGTCGGCCACCTCGAACTTGCCGGCCCGGTCCGTCCGGGCATCGGTGAAGGCCCCCTTGACGTGGCCGAAGAGCTCGCTCTCGAAGAGCGTCTCGGGCAGGGCTCCCATATCGACCGAAACCATCAGTTCGCCGTGGCGGGCCGAGCGGTTGTGGATCTCACGCGCCAGCATCTCCTTGCCGGTGCCGTTCTCGCCCGTGATGAGGATGTTGGCGTCGGTGGCCGCCACTTTCCCGACCAGCTCGCGGATGCGCATCATCGCCGGGCTCGTGCCCCAGAACATCGGCTCCTCGTGGGTCAGTTCGCGCTTGATCTCCTTCAACTGCTTCACCTCGCGCTCCGAGCGGGCCAGGTTGTAGGCGTTGCGCAGGGCGGCGACCAGACGGTCGTTGTCCCACGGCTTGACCACGAAATCCACGGCGCCGTCGCGCATGGCCCGTACCGCCAGGTCGATGTCGGCGTAGGCCGTGAAGAGCACCACCTTGATGTCGGGCCGGTTGCGGTGGATCTCCTGCAACCAGTAGAAGCCCTCGTTGCCGGTGTTGATCCCGGCCGAGAAGTTCATGTCGAGCAGGATGACGTCCACAGGCTCGCGGCGCAGCGTCGTGAGTAGCTGGTTCGGCGACGGCAGAGTCAGCACACGCGCGAAATAGTTGCCCATGAGCATCTGGACGGCGGACAGGATGCTGCGGTTGTCATCGACGACGAGCAGGGTTCCCTCTTTTTCTTTGGCCATATTTTTCGGTATTGACGGGAGACGCCAGAAAGCGCATTGCACGCTTCCAAAGACGGGGCTCCGGGATTTCGGCGGGATAAAAGTAGTGTTTTCGAGGGAAAAACGGGGTCTTCTGTCCATATTTTTTACGGGAGTGTAAAAATATTTTACGATTTCCGCAGAAGGCTTAAATCGCTATCTGTTGTATATCAGTTATTTAATTGCTTTGGCACGGGGTTGGCTCTATTTGGGAGCAAAAGAACAAATGGCTGAAATCCGTATGAAAAGAACGGTTTTGATCTCTCTGGTGTCTATTTTCTGGACACTCCGGTTGCCTGCGGCTGTGCCGGTGCCGGAAGGTGCCGCGGCCGACTCGGCGGCTCTTGCTTCGGCTGTCATGCCACAGGTCCCCGATTCCGTGGCGGAAGTTCCGAACGTCGCAGAGCCAACTCCCATGTCGCTCGAAGCGTGCATGCAATATGCCGTCGAGCACAGCCCCGCCGTCCGCCGGCAGGACTACACCAACCGCAACTACCGGCAGGACTACATCGAGTCCATCGCCTCGCTCGTTCCCGCAGTGAGCGGCTCGGTCGGCGCTTCGACGAGCTTCGGACGCTCGGTCGATCCCGAGACCAACACTTATACCGATGTCTCGAACTTCGACAACTCCTACTCCGTTTCGGGTCAGATCCCCGTTTTCGCCGGGCTGACGGGCATCAACACGGTGCGCGCCGCCCGCGTCATGAGGATGCAGGGGGTCGAGGAGCTGCAACTGGCCCGCGACCAGATCGCTCTGAAGACCATGCAGGCCTATTTCGACGTGGTCTACTACACCGAGAGCGTGCGGCTGGCCCGCGAGCAGTTGGAGACCAGCACGGCCGAACTCGAGAAGAGCCGCAAGCTCTTTGAACTGGGGCTGAAGAGCGCCGCCGACGTGGCGGAGGTCGAGTCGCAGCAGGCTTCGGACGACTACCTCCTGACGCAGCAGGAGAACAACCTCGCGCTGGCCGAAATTGCGCTGGCCGAGGCGATGAACTACCCGGCCGACCGGCCGCTGCGCATCGATACCGCGGTAGCGATCGAGACGCCGGCGGGCGTCGCCCCCTTCCGTGAGGTGCTCGACAACGCACTGGAGAACAACCCCAAGGCTGTGGCGGCCCGGCACGACGTACGCCGTTCACGGTTGCAGTTTTCCATCGCCCGGGGTAACCTCCTCCCGTCGCTCTACGTCGGGGGCGGCTACTCGACCAACTTCTTCATGAATCTCGACGACCGGTCGCTCTACGCCTCGTTCCCCAACCAGTTCCGCGACAACCGTGGTTTCTACGTCTCGGCCCAGTTGTCGATCCCGATTTTCGGAGGACTCTCGCGTCGTACCTCAATGAACCGCGCCCGCAACAACTGGCGCATCGCCGAGCAGAACCGCACGGAGACCCTTCGCACGCTTCAGAGCGAGGTGGCGCAGGCCTACCAGCAGATGCTGGGCTTCGGCAAGGAGTTCGTGCAGGCTTCGAAAAAGAGCGACGCCGCACGGCTGGCCTACGAGGCCGTCTCGGGCAAGTACGAGCGCGGCATGGTCTCGGCCCTCGACTTGCAGACGGCGGCCGACAACCTGCTCCAGGCCCGGTCGGAGCGGCTGCGCGCCCGCTTGCAGTACATTCTTAAGGTGCGCCTGGTGGCCTACTACAACGGCGAGCCACTGATCCGATAACCCGAACATTCACCTCCGAAAAACCGATACAATCATGGATATTCGCATTGAAAAGAAAAAAGGGTTCCGGGCCCTCTTCACCCGGCGGGGCATTCCCTACCTGGCAGGCGGTCTGTTCCTGCTGTTCGTCGTATGGCTGCTTGTGCGCGGCAACTCCTCGACGCTGCGCATCGACGCACGGACGATCTCCGTCGGCGAGGTCGTGCGCGGCGAGTTCAACGACTACATCCGCGTTACGGGGCAGGTGCAGCCCATCACGACCGTGCAGTTGAGCCCCCTCGAGGCGGGCATCGTCGAGCGGCTCGTGGTCGAGGAGGGCGCCTCGGTCCGCAAGGGCGACGTACTGGTGGAGCTGAGCAATACGTCGCTGACGCTCGAAATCCTGAACAGCGAGGCTGAACTGGCCGAGAAGCAGAACATCCTGCGCAACACGCTCATCTCGATGGAGCAGGAGAAACTCGACCTGCGGCTCGACAAGGTACAACTGGACCTCGATGTCGAGCGCAAGCGCCGCACCTGGCAGCAGAACGAGGAGCTCTACCGCAGCAACCTGATTGCCCGTGAGGAGTGGCTCCAGTCGAAGGAGGATTACGAGCTGGCCGCCAAGAAACGCGAGCTGAACATCGAGCGGCAGGTGCAGGATTCGCTCTACCGCACGGTGCAGATCGAGCAGATGGAGGACAACCTCGAAAACATGAAGCGCAACATGCAGCTCATCCGCCAGCGGATCGAGAATCTGCAGGTCAAGTCGCCGATCGACGGCGAAGTGGGTCTGCTGGACGTCGTGCTGGGACAGTCGGTCTCCTCGGGACAGAAGATCGGACAGGTGAACGACCTGTCGGACTACAAGGTCGAGGCGCAGATCGACGAAAGCTACATCGACCGCGTGCGTGCGGGACTCGACGCCACCTTCGAGCGGCAGGACACCTCCTTCACGATGCGCCTTCGGAAGGTCTACCCCGAGGTGCGCAACGGACAGTTCCGCGCCGACTTCACCTTTGCGGGGGCCCACCCGCGCAACATCCGCAGCGGCCAGACCTACTACCTGCACCTCGAACTGGGGCAGCCGACCGATGCCGTCATCATCCCCCGCGGGTCGTTCTACCAGACAACGGGCGGCGCGTGGATCTACGTCCTCGCACCCGAGGGCGACCGGGCCTTCAAGCGTCAAATCCGCATCGGACGCCAGAATCCGCAATACTACGAAGTGCTCGAAGGATTGGAGCCGGGCGAGCGCGTCATCGTCTCGGGCTACGAGAACTACGGCGCCAACGACGTGCTGATTCTCAACAAATAAACCTTGTCGTACATGTTCCGCCAACTCGATTTCCGCTCGTGGCTCACCTTCCTGAGCCGCAACCGCCTCTATACGGCCGTCAATTTCATCGGACTGGCCCTGGCGCTGGCTTTCGTGCTGCTTGTGGCCGACTACACGCTCCGGCAGCTCACGGTCGACAACTACCATACCAAGGCCGACCGCATCTATGCCGTCTGCTCCGAGGAGTCGGTCGCCAGCGGCTATTACCTTCAGAAGTACCTGCGCGACCGCTATCCCGAGATCGAATCGACCTGTTCGGTGGCCTTCTTCGAAGATTCGGATGCGGGTACGACCCCCGTCGAGATCGGCCGGCAGAAGTTTCTCGCCTCGGTGCTCTATGCCGATACGACCTTCTTCCGGATGTTCGACTTCACACTGCTCGAAGGCTCGCGCGAAGAGGCGCTTGCCGCCCGCGAGAATGTCGTCCTCTCGGAGTCGTTCGCCCGCAAGGTCTTCGGGACGTTCAACCCGCTGGGACAGACGCTCCGCGTGGACAACGACGAGCGTGTCTATGTCGTCAGCGGCGTCATGCGCGATATCGAGCGCTCGACGATTCCTGCGGCCGACATCATCATGCGCGCCGAGCGCATCACCGAGACCAACGAGGCCAACGACGAACACATGTCCAACGGCGGCGCCGGCGTTACCTTCCTGCTCGCCCACGAAGGGGCAGACCTGCAAGCCAAGGCCCCCGACATGCTTGACTTCTTCAAGGAGATCTATTGGCCGTATCAGGGGAATGTCTTCCAGCAGGTGCGGCTCATCCCGCTGCGCGAACTCTATTTCGAACCGGTCAACAACTCCTTCAAACTGGCCCATGGCAGCCGTCCGTTCCTCTACATTCTGCTGGGCGTGGGGTTGGTGGTGCTCGTCTTCGCTGTGATGAACTACATCAACCTCACGGTGGCACAGTCCGGATTCCGGGCCCGCGAGATGGCGGCCCGACGGCTGCTGGGCGCCTCGCGCGGAAACATCTTCCTTAAATGGATCCTCGAATCGACGCTCTTCTGCACTGCGGCGCTGCTCATCGCCTCGTGCATTGCGGAACTGTTCGTGCCGTGGGCCTCGCAACTCCTCGGCACGAAGGTCGCCGTCTGGGAAGACTTCTCGTGGCCGGTGGCGGGCTGGTGCCTGCTGGCCGTTGTCGTGCTGGGCGCGGTCTCGGGGCTGGTTCCGGCGCTGCTCGTGGCGCGCTATCAGCCCATCGACATCGTGCGCGGCACCTTCCGCCGTCACGCCAAGACGGTTTACGGACGGGTGCTCATCGCCCTGCAAAATGTCATTACAATAGCACTTCTTGCCGCATCAATTGCCATCGGGCTCCAAATCCGCCATCTGGTAAATGCCCCGCTGGGCTACGAGACGCGCGGCATCCTCAATATCGAAATCGAAATCTTTCCCGACCGGAGCGCAATGCGTCGCTTCTGCGACGCGCTGCACTCGCTGCCCGAGGTCGAGGCTGTCGGGCTCGGATGCGGCACGCCCCACGACCGCGGCAACAACAATACCTTCCAATATGGCGCCGACCGGATGGTCTCGTTCCAGGTCTTTATCGGCGACTCGACCTACTTCCGCATGCTGGGACTCGAACGGCTGCGCGACAACCACGTGGCCGATGCGGACGGGAGTGCCGCATCCTGGGATTTCTGGGCCTCGAATGTCTGGTACATCAACCAGTACGCCCTGCGCGAACTGGGCATTGCGGAGGATGCACCCGACTTCAAGGTGGGTGAGAACCTCTCCCAACCGATTGTCATTGCGGGCATCTACCGCGACTTTCAGATTGGCACGGCGCTCGATGCCCCGACCGGGGCACTGCTGCGCGTGGTAAAGGATTCCGACGGATTCCAGCCCTGGAACATCCTCGTGAAGACCCGCGGGGACCATGCCGCGGCCTACCGTGCTGTCGAAGAGCTATTCCGGCAGACAACCGACGGCGCCTCTTTCTCGGCCCGCTACCTGACCGACGAGATTGCCGACGACTTCGCAGCACAGCGGCGCCTGCTGCACATCATCGGGCTGTTCACCCTCGTGGCCCTGCTCATCTCCTCGCTGGGACTCTTCGCCATGGCGGCCTACTACATCCAGCAGAAACGGCAGGAGATTGCCGTGCGTCGTGTCTTCGGGGCCTCGCGCCGCGAGATGCTCACGCGTCTGGTGCGCAGCTTCATGGCGCTCGTGGGCGCGGCCTTCGTCATCGCCGTGCCGATCGCCGTCTGGGGGCTCCGACGCTGGTTGGAGGAGTACAGCGTGCGCATCGCCCTCTCGCCGTGGATTTTCCTCGCCGCAGGACTCTTTGCGGCCGTTGTAGCGCTGCTTTCGGTCGGATGGCAGAGCCGTCGCGCGGCCGATGCCGACCCCGTCGAATCGCTCAAAAACTGACCCAATGCCCGACTCCATGCACAACTTTCTCTTTGCATTCAGATATCTTCTCAAACCGCGCGGCGGTAATCTCGCCCGGCTCGTTTCGCTGATGCTGGCGCTGGCTGTGAGCATCGTGGTCTTCTCCTACGCGAACTATGTACTGACCTACGACCGCTTCTACCCCGATGTTAAGCGTCTCTACCAAATCTGGGATTTCGACGACGAGGGCAACATCTCCCCGTCGATGATCGCCCCGTTGGGTCCGGCCCTTCAGGAGGAAATCCCGGTCGTCGAGGCCGCCACACGCCTGCGGGGCAACTTCGAAACCGACCTCTGCCGCGACAACCACACCTACGAAGCCTGGGTCATGGCCGTCGATTCGATGTTTTTCCGCGTACTGGATTTCGGCCTCATAAAGGGCGACATGACCACTTTCACGGGGCACGACAAGCTGATGCTCTCGGAGTCGCTCGCCCGGACCATTTTCGGAGACAGCGACCCGATCGGGCAGATCGTCCTGTACGAGAACGCCACGCCACGCACGGTCGTGGGAATCTTCCGCGATCCACCCAGCAACACCCACCTCGGGAACTTCAACGCCTTGATCCCCTTCGACGCCCTCGCCGGCAGTTTCTACATGGGATGGGACGGCGGCGACTCGTTCCCCACCTACCTCAAGCTCCGCGCAGGGCACACACCCTCAGATGTCGAGGCGCTGCTTCCGGCCTTCTTCGAACGGCACGGACTGACAAAGAGCATCGAGCAGTTCGGCTCGCACTACCTGCTGCAGCCCATCACGCGCTCGGCACAGACCGGTACCACGCTCGTGCAGACCACGCGCATTCTTCTGGCGCTGGCGCTGCTGATCCTCTTCGTGGGGGTGATGAACTATGTGCTGCTCTCCATCTCTTCGCTTGCCAGCCGCGCAAAAACCTTCGCCATGCTGCGCTGCAACGGTGCTCGCCGCGGGGACGTGCTCGCCATTTTCCTCAGCGAGACGCTGATCCTCACCGCCGCCGCCCTGCTGGTTGCCGTCTTCGTGATCTGGGCGCTGCAGCAGCAGATTACGATGCTGACCGACACGCCGCTCGGGGAGCTCTTCGCCCCCGCGCGCATCTGGGTTCCGCTGACCGTTGTCCTCGTTACGTTCCTCGCCGCGGGGCTTCTCCCCGCGCAGCTCTTCGCCGCAACACCCCTGACGCTTGTCTTCCGCAGTATAAGTGCAGACCACCGCTGGTGGAAACGCCTGCTGCTCGTTGTCGAACTGCTCTGCGTAACCTTCGCCTTCATCCTGCTCACGGGATTCTCCCTGCAGCTCCACCGACTGCGCTACGGCGACTTCGGATTCGATGCCTCACGGGTCGTCTCCATGAGTCCGGTCGGCACGCGCGCCCAGTGGCGCAACATGGAGGAAGCCTTCACGGCAATGCCCGAAGTCGAAGCCGCCGGTGCCACGTCTCACCTTCCCGTATGGGGTTACAGCGGCCAGCCATGCTACGACGAGACGACGCGCGAGATGCTCTTCGGCTGCCGCTTCAACATCATCGATGAGAACTACCTGGCGACGATGGGAATGCGCCTGGTCGCCGGCGACAACTTCACGCTGCAAAGCTCCCTGCGCGATGTGCTGGTCAATGAAACCTACTGCCGGCTACGGGGCTGGAGGCCCGAGGAGGCTCTCGGACGAAGGATCTGCAGTTTCTCGGATCAGGCACCTGAAAATTTCTATACGATTCGGGGAGTCGTGCAAGATTTCCGTACCCAGGTGGCTTCGGGACTCGTCGAACCCATCGTGCTGCACAATCTGAACGAATGGATGCCCCGGGAGGATCGTGCGTATGGCTATACGAATCTCTGTCTGAGGCTTCGTGAGATAACCCCCGAAGCACTGGAGGCTGTCTCTGAGAAACTGCACACGTTCGAGACCTCGGACAACTACCGCATCCGCGTCCTCGATACGCTCATCGACGAGAAGCTGCGCACGGAGCGCCAAGTACACGATCTGGCGCTGCTGATCGGCAGCATCGTGCTGCTGATCTCCCTCGTGGGGCTTGTGGGATATCTCGGCGACGAGATGCGCCGCCGCAGCCGCGAGATTGCCATCCGCAAGGTCAACGGTGCCTCGGCCGCCGACATCTTCACCCTGCTGACGCGCGACGCGGCGGTGCTGACGCTTCCGGCTGTCGCGGCCGGCACGCTGGCGGGCTACCTCGTCCTGTCGCGCATTCTGGAACTCTTCGTCGAGCGGATCGCCCTCCGTTGGTGGATCTTCGCCGGCGTAGCGGTCGCCGTAATCGGTCTGGTTCTCGTCATCCTGCTGATCCGGACCTGGCGTGTAATTACCGAAAATCCGCGTATCAAAACAGAATAATAAAATCATGAAAATAGCCCTCCATAACTTCCTCACGACGCTGCGGCGCTACAAGGTCTCGTCGCTGCTCAACATCGTCGGGCTGACACTCGCCTTTACGGCCTTCTACGTCATCCTGGTGCAGGTGCGCTGGGAGCTGACCTTCAACCGTGCCATCCCCGATGCCGGGCGCATCTACCTTGTGGCGCCCCTCTCGCCGTTCGACGAGACGGGCCACTCGATCAATTCGCCGCGCCCCGAGGGCGAGCAACTCCTCGCCCGCTCGCCCGAGATCGAGGCCGGAGGCTGTATCCGTCCCTGGCGCTGGGAGCAGCCCGTCTGGATACGCCGGGATGGGAATCTGTATCGCTTGCAGGCATCGTTCAACGAGGTATCAGCCGGGTTTGTCGAGGCGCTGGAGCTGCAGGCTTTCGAGGGAGATCTGAAGACACTGGCTCAACCCAACAGCGTAGCCTTGGCGCGTTCGCAGGCCGCACGGCTCGGACTGCGCGTCGGCGACGTCCTCTGGTTCGGCGACGAGGAGAACCAACACCCCGAGGTGCAGAAAGAGGTGGTAGCCCTCTATGAGGATTTCCCGGCAAACAGCTCCTTTGCCCACATCGTCGGCCTTGTCGATGTCGGCGACCAGGACCTCGATGCTCCGAACAACTGGAACGACTGCTATTTCGTCCGCCTGCACAGCGGGGCCGATCCCGATGCGGTGGCCCGACGTTGGTCCGATCTTCACCTCTCGATCAACCGCGAATACCTCGAACGCATGGCTCCGATCTGGGGTGAGGAGATCAGCGAAGAGGAGCTGAACGATGAGCGTGCCTGTGCGCTCATACCGCTTGAAGGGCTCTATTTCGACCGTCGCGTGGCCGGGGAGTCGGATTCCTTCCCCGTGGGTTCGCCGACGCTGACCTACTCGCTGTTGAGTGTTGCGGTGCTCGTCATCCTGATTGCCCTTATCAACTTCGTCAATTTCTTCTTCGCGCTGGTGCCCGTGCGGCTGAGGTCGGTCAATATCCTCAAGGTCTTTGGAGCCCCGACCCGCTCGCTGCGTTTCAGCTTCCTGTTCGAGGCATTCGGATTCATGCTCCTGGCACAACTTTGTGCCTGGTATGTGGCCATTGCGCTGAAAGGAACCGAGTTTGCCTCGTACGTCAGCAGCTCGCTTGCGCTGGGCGACAACCTCCCCGTGCTGGGCATCTCGCTCGGCGTGTCGCTTATCGCGGCACTCATTGCCGGGAGCTTCCCGGCGTGGTACATCACCTCGTTCAACCCGGCGATGGCGGCCAAAGGGTCGTTCGTCGGTTCATCGGCCGGGCGCCGCTTCCGCACGGCACTGCTCGGCGTGCAGTTCATCGTCGCAATCGGACTGATTGTCTTCTCGACCATCACCCTGCTTCAGCAACGCTATGTGCGCCGTTTCGACCTGGGATTCGATCACGAGCAGGTGCTGACCTTCTATTTCCCTTCGTCGAAACTCACCCATCCCGATTCGTTCGACACCTTCGCCTCCTCGCTGCAGGCCGATCCGCAGATCGCCGGCATCACAGCCTCCGGAAACCGTTTCGTGGCGGAGGCCATTTCGGTCTTCGGGCGCAAGATCAACGAGGAAGAGGTCGGGATTCACATCCGCTTCGTCCGCAGCAACTTCCTCGATGTGTTGGGCATTCCGCTCCTTGCCGGCGAGGACTTCAAACCCGAACACGACCGCGATTCGACGGTTCACTTCATCATCAACGATCTGCTCGCCCGCAAAGGGCTCAAAATCGGAGACAGACTGGACGAGGGTGTGGTGATCGGCATCTGCCCCGATATCCACTACCGCCCGCTGCAATATACGACCGAACCGTTCGCTTTCGTTACGGGGACCTACTGGCCGACGCGCATGTCCCGTTTTTATGTGCGCCTGGCCGCCGGGTTCGACCTCGATGCCGTCTGTGAGGGAATCCGGGAGAAGGCCCGCAAATTCGACCCGGACAGCGAAGCTACCGACTTCCAGTTCTTCGACGAGGAGATCAACGTCCAGTATGCCCGCGAGCGACGCATCACGACCATCGTGGGGCTCTTCACGGTGCTGGCCGTCGTCATCGCCCTGATGGGTGTCTTCGGCATCGTGCTGTTCGAGACGCAGCACCGCCGCCGCGAGGTGGCCATCCGCAAGGTCATGGGTGCCACGACCGCCGAGGTGCTCCGCCTCTTCAACCGCCGCTATGTCCTGCTGGTTACGGTCTGCTTCATCCTTGCCGCACCGGTCGGCTTCTGGCTCGTGGACCGCTGGCTCGGGTCGTTTGCCTACAGGGTACCGATCCGCTGGTGGATCTTCGTGGCGGCCTTTGTTGTAGTGCTGGCCGTTACAGCGGCGACCGTAACCTTCTGCTCGTGGCGCACGGCCAATGAAAACCCCGCCGACTGCGTAAAATCCGAATAATCGAAACAAATTCCGCATATGAAAATCGCACTACGAAACTTCCTCACCACGCTGCGGCGCTACAAGGCCTCGTCGCTGCTCAACATCGTGGGATTGACACTGGCCTTTACGGCCTGCTACATCATCCTGGTGCAGGTGCGCTGGGAGATGACCTACAACCGCACGCTCAAGGACTCGGAGCGCATCTATCTGATCGAAACCACCGACTGGTATACCCCCGGTCTGTGGCAGGCATGGCTCTGCCGGCCCATGTCCGAACGGCTTATTGCATCGACTTCGGCCGTCGAGGCCGGAGGCTGCACCTGGAGCGGTTTCGGCCCCACGGTCGTGCTGCGCGAAAACGCCTCGAAGATGGGTTACGACCGCTTCAACACCTATTCGGGCTTTATTTCGCTGTCGCTGCTCAACGTCTTCGACTTCAAGTCTGTGGCGGGCGATGTCCACGACCTGAAACGGGCGCAGAGCATCATCATCTCACGCTCGACGGCCGAACAACTGGGCGTCGGTGTCGGCGACATGATCTGGTGCGACACCGAACAGCCTTCGGCTGAAAATGCCTACGAAGTGGTGGCTGTCTTCGAGGATTTTCCTCAGAACTCGCTGCTGGCCGACTGCAAAATGGCCATGGATTTGGGCGACCGGATGCTCGACGACCCCTCGGAGTGGAGCTACAACTACTTTGTCCGGCTTCATCCGGGAGCCGATCCCCGGACCGTGATCGAGGAGTGGAAGAAGGTCTACGCGGAGATGTACCCCGGCGAGGCGAATGACGAAGGACAGCTCGAGACGGATCCCGTCCGGCTGTCGTGTGTCCGCGATCTCTATTTCGAGGAGGACGGCCGCGTGCCGTGCGCCCAAGGGTCGCTCGTGACGACCTACACGCTGCTGGGCATCGCCCTGCTGGTCATTGCGCTGGCCTTCATCAATTTCGTCAATTTCTTCTTCGCGCTGGTGCCCGTCCGCATCCGCACGGTCAATACCTTCAAGGTCTTCGGAGCGCCGAACGCCTCGCTGCGCTTCGGCTTTGTCTTCGAGGCCGTGGGGCTGGTCGTCATCGCCCTGCTGCTGGCCTGGTACCTGGCCTTCGCCATCCAGAGCACCGAACTGGCCAGTTACATCTCTGCACCGCTCAATCTGGCACAGAACCTTCCGGTCATCGGTGTCCTGCTTGCCATAGCAGTAGTCATGGCACTCGTGGCGAGTCTCTATCCGGCGTGGTACATCACCTCGTTTCCGCCGGCCATGGTGGTCAAGGGGTCATTTTCCGGCACGGCCGGCGGCCGACGGCTCCGCACGCTGCTGCTGGGCTTCCAGTTTACCATCTCGCTGGGGCTGATCGTCGCCACGGGATTCATCCTCCTGCAACACAACTTCATGCTGCGGCAGGAGATGGGCTTCGACCGCCGCAACCTGATGGCCGTGCAACTCTCCGAAAAGGCTGCGCTGGGCTACGATGCCCTGCGCGACCGCCTGCTGGCTGACCCGCGTGTGGTCGACGTTACGGGAGCCGAAGGGCGTCTGGTCGGCGTCAACCGCATGTCCTGGGGACGCAATTACAAGGAGCGCAGAATCAGCGTTCAGGCCTATATCGTCCGTTGGAACTTCCTCCGCATGATGGGTATTCCCGTTACCGACGGCCGCGACTTCCTCGAATCGGACGAGCACAAGGAGACCGGCATGCTGATTTGCAACGAGGCCGCCCGCCGCGAATACGGATTCGAACTGGGCGACGAAATCGGCGGATTTTGCGGCAACGACCCGCTCGTGGGCGTCTGCGCAGATTTCCACTTCCGGCCGATGCAATACAATGTCGTTCCTTTCGTCTTCTATGTTATTCCCGAGGAGATGTCACACAAGAACGGTGGCCGCGCCTCGCAGCTGCTCTACCTGCGCTACCGCCCCGAGGCCGACGTAGAGGGTGTGGCCGACTACCTGCGGCGGTGCATCGCCGAGGCGGACCCGCACCTGACGCCGGGCGAGATCCAGATCCGCACCTTCGAGGAGGAACTGGGCGCCGAATACGCCAAGGAGCGGCGGCTCGCAACCGTCGTCGGACTCTTCACGCTGCTGTCAGTGGTCATCGCCTTGATGGGCGTCTTCGGCATCGTTCTGTTCGAGACGCAGCACCGCCGCCGCGAGGTGGCCGTGCGCAAGGTCATGGGCGCCACGACTGCCGAGATACTCCGTCTGTTCAACCGCCATTACATTCGGCTGGTTATCGTCAGCTTCGCAATCGCCGCACCGTTGAGCCTCTGGATCGTCAAGCGTTGGCTGGCGTCGTTCGCCTACCGCGTGCCGATCCACTGGTGGGTCTTTGCCGCAGCCTTTGTCGCCGTACTGCTCGTTACGATCGGGACCGTGACCTTCTGCTCGTGGCGCACGGCCAACGAGAACCCCGCAGACTCCGTAAAATCCGAATAACCGAAATACAAAACGAAATATCAAACTTTAAAAACCATCTGTTATGTCCATGTTGAAAGTAGAAAACCTCCGCAAGGTTTTCCGTACCGAAGAGATCGAGACCATCGCCCTGAACGGCGTGTCGTTCGACGTAAACGAAGGCGAGTTCGTCGCCATCATGGGACCCTCGGGCTGCGGCAAATCGACGCTGCTCAACATCCTGGGGCTGCTCGACAATCCCACATCGGGAAGTTACATGTTACTCGACCGCGAGGTGGCCACGCTGCGCGAAAAGGAGCGTACGCGCTTCCGCAAGGGAAACATCGGCTTCGTCTTCCAGTCGTTCAACCTCATCGACGAGCTGAATGTCTTCGAGAACGTCGAACTGCCGCTGATCTACCTGGGCGTGAAGGCCTCGGAGCGCAAGCGCCGCGTCAATGAGATTCTCGCCCGCATGAACATCTCGCACCGCGCCGAACACTTCCCGCAGCAGCTCTCCGGCGGTCAGCAGCAGCGTGTGGCCATCGCCCGCGCCGTGGTGTCGAACCCGAAGCTGATCCTTGCCGACGAGCCCACCGGAAACCTCGACTCGAAGAACGGCCGCGAGGTGATGGAACTTCTTTCGGAGCTGAACCGCGAAGGGACGACCGTTATCATGGTAACCCACTCGCAGTACGACTCGACCTTCGCCCACCGGGTGCTGCACCTGTTCGACGGCGAGCTGGTCAAGGACCTCACCAACCGGATGTAGGCTCCGTCCGGCAAATACCCGTCGGTGTTTGGACAGACTGGAAACAGCAATAAATCGGCTATCGATTTATTGCTGTTTTGACTATTCATTAGGAACTCTATTTGATTTTGAAGAGTCCGTTGTCGTTGTCGTAGTTTTCGAGTTCGGGCCGTACGGAAGTTTTCTTCCGCCCGACGCCGAAGCGCCACGAAAGGCTCAATGCCAAAGCGTGATTCTTGCGCCGGATCTCATAGTTGGTCTTGTGTCGGACGATGCTCGTCGGAATCGTTTCATTCGAGTAGCGATCGCGAACGAAGGGAAAGAAACACTGAAGTGCGACGTTGAGATTCCGATAGTTGTAGCTCAAACTGACATAAGAGACCTTCTCAATACCTGTCCGATAGAGTCCGACAAGAGTTGTTCCTCCGAATTTCTGATAGAAGTCCAGCGCGAAATTCTTATAATTCGCCGAGACGTAAACAGAGACAGGGAAAGTCCAGTAACGGTATGTCGGTACTTCCTGTGATGGCTGGAAAAGCTGCTGCGCGGCCTCCACGCTGCCGCCGATACGGAGGTATTTCCAGGGGGTGTAATTCAGATTCAACTCGCCGCCCCGCCTCACATCCTGCCGGGCATTGTCGGTTTGATAGAGGATACACCCTTCGCCATAACGGTAGGCGTCGAAAAGGCTGTTGCGGGTATAGTCATAAAAAAGGCTCGCTTGCAGCGTGAATTTCCGCACATAAAGATCGTAACTGAACCTCCAGGACTGCCGGTGGGCGTTCTCAAGGTCCGGATTCCCCGTCTGATAAAAGTTGTTCATAATCAGAATCCGAGCGTCGGACATCTGCAGCATTTCGGGCATCTGAGTTCCCGATTCGTACATCAGGCGCAAGGCGTGGGTATCGTCGAAGTTGTATCCGGCCATGAGCATCGGCGTGAAGGTCAGGTTGTGGAACCCGCCGCTGCCCGTCCGCACGTCGTAGTCGGCTCCCAGACTAGCGCGGTAGAGGAATGAGCGGACCTTGCCGCTGATCTCCGCATAGAGGCGGTGCGCCTGCGTGTGGATCGTCTCCTTTTCGGCCGCTTCGGAGAGGGAATTGCTCAGTTCGTTTGTCAGGAAATTGTAATGGCCCCGATAACCTACCGAAAGCGAAGCCTGTTTGAAGCGGTGTCCGTAGACGACCTCGCCGATCAGCGTCCGTTTCCGGTTGTCGAGATCCATCCGGTCGTCGAAGCCCGTCGGGCCGCTCTCCAGGGAGCGGGTCTGCTGCTCACTGTCGAAATAGCTGCCGACCAAATTCACGGCCAGAGAGTTGTTCGCGCCGAATTGCCTGGCGAAATAGACGTCAAGCGTCGGTACGACGCTCTGCTTCCGGTCGGTGAGCCGACCCGAGCGCTCCTCTTCGACGGCATTCTGCGTCAGGACGATGCTCTTGTCGGCATCCATCTTGTCGTTTGCCGTGTTGGCGAAGACCCGGATTTGCAGGTCGTAGTTCCCCTCGCGGCTGAGCGAATAGGTAAGTCCGACATGGTGCTGATGTCCCCAGTTTCGGCTCTCTCGCAGATAATCATAAAGATAGGAATCATTACCGATCCGATAGTCGTAATGTCCTGTTTCAAGATCGGTTTTGTCGCGTTTCATGTTGATGTGGGCACCGTAGTTGAACGTGAAGCGGTTATCGCCCTTGATATAGGAAAGGGCCACCGAGCCGTTCGAGAACATCTGCCCCAGTGTGCCGTAGAGATTGCCGCTCCAGCCCGTATCGAGCGGGCGGGTACGGATATTGACCACCTGCTCGGCGTCGTCCATATAACGGATCGGCGGCACGTCGTAGAGCTCGACGCTGCGGACTTTATCGGCGGGAATCAGCCGCAACTCCTCTTCCGTGGCCTTGATACCGTTAATCAGAATCAATACCGACTTGCCGTCGATTGTCGCCAGTGCGTTGGTCGTCCGATCGACACGCAGGTTGGGCAATGTAGCGACCAGTTCGCGCCCGTCCGAAGCCTTCCCGACCTGCTCTTTCGTAAAAAGATAGGAGGTCTTGTCGATGCTGCGGACGGTGCGTTTCCCCTCGACCACCACTTCGCCGATCGCTGTCGAATCGGCTTCGAGCCTGACATCACGGTTGAGATTCCCGTCGGCAGAGACCGCCAGTGAGACGCTCCGGTAGCCCAGGTATGAGACCCGGAGGCGGTATTCGCCCGGAGCGGGAGCCTCGACCGCGTAGCGGCCATCGAGGTCAGAGGCTGTGCCACTGACCACGGTCAGCGTGTCGCTGGCCCGGAAGAGTGCGACATTGGCGAAGGAGATGGGCCGACGCTGTTCGTTGAGAATGCGGCCGCGGATTGTTACGGGCTGTCCCGTACAAACGTTGAAACCAAGCAGAGCCAGGATGATGACAAGATTCTTCATATGGAAAATGGGGTTATCTGGAAGAGGCTGACGCCCGAATTCCGACAGAACAAATATAGCAAAAATATAAAGGACATGACGGCTGTCCTGCTGCAACAGAAGCCTACAGCGTGTTTTAACCGCCTTAGAGAAGGATTTGACAAATCCAGGCCGGACTCCGCCGGCGAAACAGAAACGGGAACCTTTGTGAGGACCCCGAAACTGCAAATCCTTTGCGATCGTCCGCCGGTCGATTTCTCGCCGCGGAGGGACAATCTGGTCGTAATTGATCGTCAGTCGCCGCTACATATGATTTGATTTGCCATATATCATTGCACATTATTGAGCGACGACAGTTGAATATCCTTTTTATGAACTGGAAACAATCTCTAAAGTATCACGCGATCAGCGCAACAATTTGTAGCCGACGCCCCGGGCATTGACGATCTGCACCGAAGGGTCGGAGGACAACCGGCGCCGCAGGCGTGTGATGAAGACATGCAGGCTGCGGGCGTTGAAGAAGGAGTCGTCGCCCCAGATGCGTTGCAGGATCAACGGCGTCGGGACAACCTCATCCGCATGCTCGCAGAGCAGTTTCAGGATGTCGGCTTCACGGGCCGAGAGTTCCTGCGTATGGTCGCCGTCGTTGAGTCGCTGCCGGGCGACATCGAACTCGAAACGTCCGATCCGATAGTGCGTATCGGACTGCTGACGGGCAACCCGGTTGCGGCCGACCAGCGCCTTGACGCGCACGATGAGCTCACTCATGGCAAAGGGCTTGCGCAGGTAGTCGTTGCCGCCCGTTTCGAATCCGTGGACCACATCATCGACGGCGGACCGGGCCGAGAGGAAGAGAATCGGAACGTCGGCCGAGCGGCGCCGCAGCGCATCGACAAACGAGAAGCCGTCCATGCCGGGCATCATGATGTCGGTAACGACGACGTCGGGACGCCGCTCGTCGAAACGGCGCAGCCCTTCGGCACCGTTGTAGGCCACCGTTACGTCGAACTCCTTCTCGCCGAGCGTGTCAGCGATGATGTCGGCCAGGGTCTGCTCGTCCTCGACGAGCAACATGCGGATCTTATCGTTCATCATCGGAAAGTGTCAGGTTAAAGGCGGAGCCGCGGCCCGGGGCGCTCTCCACCGTGATTTCGCCGCCGTGTTTGCGGGCGATCAGCCGCACATAGTAGAGCCCCAGCCCGAACCCCTTGACGTCGTGGCGGTCGCCGGTCGGCACGCGGTAGAACTTTTCGAAAATGAGGGTCTGGGCCGTGCGGTCGATCCCGATGCCGTCATCCTCCACCCGCAGTTCTACCCCTTTGGCAACACGTCGGGCCGAGAGGCGGATCCGCACCTTCTCGCCGGAGTATTTCAGGGCATTGTCCACCAGATTGTCCAGTGCGTGCGTGAGGTGGAAACGGTCGGCCGAAACCTTCAGATCCGGATCCTCAACCTCCACGGAGATCGTTGCCCGTCCGCGTCCCTTCATGCGGAAGCGGCCCGCAACCTCCTCGAGCAGCGGCCGGATCTCCAGCGCTTCGCGGCAGAGCGTAATTTCCCCGCGCTCTTCGACGCTCATCGTCAGAATGCGCTCCACCATGCTGCCCAGCGCAGCCAACTGCTCGCGGATCACCGTAAGGTATTTTTCGCGCCGCACCGCATCGTCCGCCGCCCCGAAGTCGAGCAGGGCGTCGTTCGCGGCGTTGGCCACGGCGATCGGGGTTTTCAGCTCGTGGGTGATGTTGTGCGTCAGGTCGAGGCGCATCTCTTCGAGCGTCTTTTGCCGGAAGAGCGTGCGCAGCAGGTAGATCAGTGCTCCGGCTACCGCCGCGAGCATCAGAAGCGACGAGCCGATCACACCGGCCATGTCGCGCACGAGCTGCCGGTCGGGATTCTCGATCCGCAGGCGGAAATAGAGCTCTTCGTCGGTTGTGAGCGATGTCGTGAAGGTGAGCGGATCCCTGATCCGCAGCGAATCGTTGAGCGGGGTAAGCACCACCTCGGGATCCGTCAGCGGCTTCATCGTAAAGAGCTTCACCGACGACGTGCTGTCGGCCCGACCGCGCACGACATCCACCTTGTGGGGCAGGTCGATGCCTGCAGCCGCGAGGTTGCAGGTGAGCAGCGAGTCGTAGCGCGCCATGTTGAGCCGCAGGACATAGACCGGCGGGATGCGGATCTCCTGGCGGATGTGGCGGGTCGTCCCACCGTTCGAGACGCTGATGTCGTGGTGGATCGTATCGGTTTTTGGCGTGAAAGAGAGGCTTTTGCCCGCGCCGGAGAGGTTCTTCACCGTGATCTCCTGAATCATGTCCACACGGATCGAATCGATGTTTCCCGACGAGGAGAAGGTGATATGGCTTTTCTGCCCGGAGGGTTTGTTGCCCAGCAGCAGGTCGTCGTAGGCGGCGCGGGTCATGGCCTGCATCACCTGCCGCGAGAACTCCTCACGACGAACCCGGTACATGTTCACGAGACTCCACACCTGCACGGCGACAAGCACCGCCAGCACAACGGTAACCAACAGCGATATACGGCCGAAACGACGTTTATTCATCCTGACGCGGTGTTTTACGAAACAAAGGTACATATAAAAGTGCCACGGCCGACGGCGTTAAGACTATTTAACACTCCTTAACGGAGCATTAACCATCGCGAGGCGGATTTCGCGCGACCTTTGTCCCGGAACCAATAACAATCCGACCATGAAAAGATTTGCATGCTTCATCATCGCACTGTTTGCGACGATCTGGGCACTTCGGGCCCAGCAGACCCTTGTTACCTATACGCCCGACGGCGTCAAGACCTACGACACGGCCGAACCGCCCAGCGAGGTGCTCGACACGACACGTTTTGCCGTCAGCTACCGTATGCTCTACCAGCAGCGGCCCGAGAACGAACACCCGATGGAGGACCTTCTGCTGCTCCAGGTCGGACGCAACGTTACGAAATTCTACTCCTACAAGACCTGGCAGACCGATTCGCTCGTGCGCGTTACGCCGCCCGAACAGGTGATGGCCAACCTCGGGAGTTTTCACGGCGGCGTGCGGGACGTCCTCTTCCGCGATCGGAAGGCCGGCCGGCTGACCCACACCGACCAAATCGGCATGGACCATCTGCTTTACACCGAGCCGTTGCCCGCGATCGACTGGGAGCTTACGGACGGCGAGCAGACGATCCTCGGCTATGCGTGCCGCCGGGCCACCTGTACCTTCCGCGGCCGCAGCTACGAGGCGTGGTACGCCCCCGAGATCGCCGTGAGCGCCGGGCCGTGGAAGTTCGGCGGACTGCCGGGGCTGATCCTGGCCATCAAGGACGATGCCGGGGTACTCGATCTGGAGGCCACGGGCGTGGAACAGCGCGTCGAACCCATCCGCAAGACCGACCGCAACTACCTGAAAACAAACCGTAAAAAGTACCTTGATCTCAAACAGAAGGCGATGACCGATCCGGTCGGCTACCTCACGGGAAACTCCAACGTGCGGATGACCATCAAGAATGAGGACGGCAGCCCCGTCAATCCGGGCGACCTCGTGCGCGGCTACAATCCGATCGAACTCGAATAACCGGCTGTAACACATGAAGTGGATCGTATTTATCGCTGTGCTGCTGGGATTTGCCTCCGCAGCTTCGGCGCAGGAACTGGCCGGGCGGGTTGTGGATGCGGCCGACGGACGGCCCCTGGCCGGGGCCATCCTGCTGGCTGCCGACAGCACGGGACGGCAGGCGGGCTACACGACCTCGGCCACGGACGGCACCTTCCGTCTCCGCCCGCGTCAGGGAATGCGGGCCGCATGGATCGACGTCTCGATGATGGGCTACCGCGCGCAGCGGTTCAATGCCGCCCGCCTGCCGCAGGAGCTCCGTCTTGAAGCCAGTGCCGTGGCCATCCGTGAGGTCGAGATCCGCGCCCCACGCCTCTCGCTGCGGGGCGACACGGTGAGCTACAACGTCGCGAGCTTCACCGAGGCGCAGGATCGCACGATCGCCGACGTGTTGCGCAAGATGCCGGGCATCGAGGTCGAAAAGACGGGAGAGATCCGCTACAACGGCGAGGCGATCAACAAGTTCTACATCGAGGGGATGGACATGCTCGACGGCCGCTATTCTCTGGCGACGAACAACATCGCCCCGCAGGACGTGGCCAGTGTCGAGGTGATGGAGAACCACCAGCCGATCAAGGCGCTGCGCGACGTGCTTTACAGCGACCGCGCGGCCCTGAACCTCCGCTTGAAGAAACAGGCTCGTTCGCACTGGACCGGAACGCTTCGCGGCGCCGGAGGCTGGTCGCCCGACGAGGCGCTGGGCAGCGGTTCGGCCTTCGCCATGCGCATCGCCGCGCAAAGTCAGTCGATGCTCAACCTCAAGGGCGACAATACGGGCGAGGACCCGACGGCCGATCTGCACCAGCTCACGGTCGAAGAGATGCTCAACGGCGCCGACAACCGCTACGAGGTCCCCGCGTGGTTCTCGACGGGGCTTTCCGAAGCCCCGCTCGACGACAGCCGCACGCGGCTGAACCGTTCGGTGATGACCAGTGCCGACCACCTGCGCAAACTCACGGACGACTATCAATTGAGCGGCCATGTCGCCTATGGCTATGATCGGCTGACCTCGGATTACGCCTCGCGGATCGTCCGCTACCTCTCCGACGGGGAGCTTGCTGAAGAGCTCGCGGAGCAGGCCGGGCTGACCGACCGGCAGCTCGCGGCGCACCTGAAGCTGCTGGCCAATACCGAGCGTTTCTACCTCATGGACCGCCTTTCTGCCGACCTTGCGTGGAGCGATTTCGACGCCGCGACAACAGGCAGCTATCCCAACCGTCAGCAGACCGAGGCTTCGGCATACCGTATGGAGAACGACCTCAATTACATCCGTCGCTCGGGGCGCCGCACGCTGACCGTAACGTCTAACCTCTTGTGGCTCACGCAGCCGCAGCAGCTGGATGTCGTGCGCGATGGCTCCGCCCAGCGGCAGACACTCGATGTGGATCTGCTGCGCATGAACCACAACGTCGCCTGGGGGCTGGAGGCCGGGCGCCGCTGGTTGTTCCAGTTCAAGGGCGGTATTGCAGCCCTCTACCGACGTTTCGACAGTTCGTTGAACGGTCTCGGGATTGAGACCTCCGCGCCGCTTGCCGCCGAAAACCGTTTTGGGTACGGAAGCCTCTACCTGCGTCCGACGGCCACCTACCGCACGCAGCGGCTGCGGCTCATGTTCGCCCTGCCGGTCGATTGGCGCTATTACCGCTATACGGGCGGAAGCGACAGCCCGCTGCTCTGGTCGGCCAACCTTTCGGCACGCTGGACCCCGTCGGCCTGCTGGACCCTCTCGGCATCGGGTGCCGCGGGCGAGCAGGGGGCTGCCGACGCTACGATCTACCCTACGGTCCTGCTGCGCGACTACCGCACGCTGGCCTCCGGGGTCGCATTGCCCGTATCGACCCCCGTGCGGATGCTGGCGGCCGGGGCCAACTACAAGAACCCATTGAGCGGCATCTTCGCCCACCTTTTCCTCCAGCGCTCGTGGTACGACCTTCCGTGGCTCGCCACGCAGGATTTCGAGGGCGACTACATCGTCTCGGGGCAACTCCGCGAGGCGAACCGCATGGCGTCGTGGAGCCTCGCGTCGGGCGTGAGCACCAACATCGACGCCCTGCACGGTCAGGCGGGGGTCGATCTCGCGTGGAGCGACACCCGGATGGAGATCCGTCAGCAGGAGATTCGGATGCCCTACCGCTCGGGCGTGCTGACCCTCTCGCCGCGCGTGAACCTCCGCGCAGCACGCTGGTTCAATGTCGAATACACGTTCAACTACCGCTACACGCAACTGCGGATCGAATCAGCCGCCCCGACAGACCGCCATGCGTTCGACCAGCGGCTGCAACTCAACTTTACGCCGACCCAAAATCTGGTCCTGCAACTGACCGGCGAGCACTACCGCACACAGCTCTCCGACACGCAGAGCAAGCACCTCGTGCTGGTCGATGCCTCGGTACGCTGGAAGGTCGGCGAGCGATGGGAGCTTTGGGCTTCGGCGGCCAATCTGCTCAACGAGACGGAGTACGCCTACACGCTCTTCGACGGGTTGAGCTCTTCGGCGTGCCGCTACGCCATCCGGCCGTGCAACCTGCTGCTGGGGGCAAGCTGGCGGTTCTGAAGCAGAATACGGTGAAGGGCCTCGGGCCTGTCTCCTCGACAAACTTTTAGTGTCCGAATCGCGAGGTATCGACCTCCTTGTGCTTGCGCTCCTTGTAGCCGCCGAAGCGGTAGGAGAAGTGGACGGTCGCGGTGCGTGTGTAGCGCTGTGCGCCCATGTCGAGCCACTGCCCGCGGTAGCGGACCTTCGCATTGGGCATCCCGCTGTCGAAGAGGTCGTTGCAGCGTACTGACAACGTCGCGCGGCCCCGATCGAAAGTCCACTTCACGGCGGCGTCGGCCGACCCGAGGGGTTCGATGTCGAAGGTGCCCTGAATGGCTCCCGACTGGAAGAAACCGTTTACTTCGAGGTCGAGGGTCGGCTTGCGGCTCAAATGAAAGGTGTTCACGAGCCGGGCGATGCCGACCCACTTCGAGCGGTCGAACGACATGTCGTGGAACGGGTCGCACTTCTGCCGCATCCGCATTCCCGTAAGCGTCAGCCGCGAGTCGAGCCATTTGCCTGCGCGGAACGGAAGGACGGCATTGGCGCCCCACTGCCGGTTGAAGTTCCAGTTGAGCGACTGGTAGATAAGCGCCAGCCGATCAGAGGACTGCCAGGCGGCCTGTACGAAATAGTCGGGCCGTTCGTTCCAGAAGAGGACGAAGATGTACTTCTGGCGGTAGATGTAGACGGCCTGCGCCTCGTAGCTGCGCGAGGGACGCAGGCCCGGCGTTCCGTGGATCTCCGAATAGCCGTCGATGTAGGAGATGGCACCCTGCATCTCCCAGTACGAAGGGTATTCCTTGTCCGACGAGAAGTTGAGCTGGAGGATGTGTCGCTCGGAAGGCATCCAGTTCATCGACGCCTGCGGATAGAGCGACCAGTTTTCGTAGTCGCCCATGCGGTAGTACTCCCCGGCGAGCGAGGCCGAGAAGCCCACCTTCCCGAACTGGCGCCCGAAACCGGCATAGAGGTTGGCGGTGTATTCGTCGAGCCGCGCATCGGTGTCCGAGGTTGCGGGCGAGCCTTCAAGGACCGTATAGTGCTGCCAGTCGTGCGAGCGGGCGAAGGCAAAGGCCCCGCCGGCCGTCAGCTCCCAGCCCGAGTCGAAGGCATAACGTTCGTCGATGGTGGCATTCAGCCGGTCGATGCGCTGTCCCGAACCGATCCGGAAAGCCGTGGCCGATCCGTCGGCATAATCGTTTTCGAGTGTCGAGCGTCCGGGGTTGTCGTAATGGGTGTAGTCGAGGCCCAGGTCGAGGCCGAATGCCGAGGTGTAGCGCAGCGCCAGGTTGTGTAGCGTCCGGTCGCTCAACTTCTTCGAGAGCGAGCTGACGTAGCTCCCCGCCGAGCGGGACAGGCCGTCGGTATTGGGCGAAAACGAGGCGGTGTAGGCGGCGCTCACCCTGCCCCGCTGCTTCGGAGCGTATTCGACGGCGGCTCGGAGCTGATGGCTCCACCCCTCGTCGGTCATCCATTCGTCCTGCCGGATATCGTATTGCTCACCCTCGAAGGTATGCAGCGACCGCAGGTCGAAACTCGACAGTTCCTTGCTCCGGGCTGCCGAATAGGTAACGTCGGCAGACCATTTGGGCGACGTAAGGACGAAGTTGCCACCGGCATCGTAGGTGTCGTAGTAACGGTTCGTGTAGTTGGCATGGACCTCGCCCGAGAAGGCCGTCTCGTGTCCGCGGCGCAATACGATGTTGATGGCTGCCCCGCGGACATGATACTGCGGCGGGGCGCTGAACATCACCTCGGCCCGCTCGACCCGATCGACAGGGGTCGAGCGCAGCAGCGCAGCCAGCTGTTCGGCGGTCATTGTCGAGGGGCGGCCGTTCAGGATCACCGTGACGGACGACGTTCCGGCCAGCGTCAGGGCTCCGTCCTGCTCCGCGACGCCCGGCAAGCGGGTCAAAGCCTCATAAGCATTGTTCACGGCCTGCCCCTCGGTCAGCCGTCCGAGGTCGTAGTTCAGCCTTCCCTGCTCGACCTTTACCACAGGACGTTCGCCCCGCACCACCACGGCATCGACCGTTGTGTTTGCTTCCGCAAGGCGAATATCTCCCAGATCCGTCTGGTCCGATTCGATGGTGCGGAGCTCATAGGCCAGATGCTGGATCTGCAGTCGGTAAGGACGCTCCGCCGAGCGGATCTCGAAACGTCCGTCCATCCCCGAGGCGACAGCATCCAGATAGACCGAATCGCAGTTGAACAGCACAACGGCAGCACCCGCAACGGGCGCGTCGGAAGCATCGACAAGTCTGCCCCGAATCGAAGTTTCGGAGGAAGCCGCTGCACGGGATGAAGTTTGGGCATTTGCGGCGGCAAAGGTCAGCAGAATTGCCACCGGAATCAGTAAAAAAAGCAGATGATTTGATCGCATGGTTTTGCAGTTTTCGAAGTGTTGCTTCGTACTGCAAAATTACGCACGACAGGGCCTTGCCGATACGGATATGATCTTGCCCGGCAGATTGCAGGCAGTTGATTTTCAATAGATGTCCGCCTGGAAAATCTTGCCGGAATCCTCAAAAGCCTTGCTGCCGGGAGAGGCAGCCCCGTCCGCGGGTTGTCAGGAAAAAAGACCGAGCAGCCTCTCGCGGTCCGCGGCCTGGGACTCGGCGATGCGCCGTTTGAGTTTCGACTTGAGCGTATAGACGCCGTTCAGGGACATGTCCAGCATGACGCAGATCTCCTGCGGCGTGAAGCCGGCGATGACCAGCGCCGCAAAGTCGTAGTTGCGGGCCGTCCAGTCCGGGAATTGCTCCTTAAGGCGCGTAACGGCCCGGTCGCTGTAGAGGTCGGCCATGTCCACGACATCGGCCAGGATCGCGGGACTCAACGCCAGTTCGCGCATCTTGGCCGTCAGTCGCTCGCCCTCGCCGTAGGTATAATAAGTGGCGGCAATGTCGCGCACGGCAGCCATACGTCCTTCCAACAACCGTTTTACGGCTGCTTCACGGGCATCCGACGCATCGAGCCGCGACGTGAGGCTGTCGTGCGACTCGCGGTAGGAGTCCACGAGGGCCAGCGACTCGCTCAACTGTTCGCTGCGGCGGCGCAGCTTGCGGCGGTAGCTGACAACGGCCCATACGGCCGTCATGGCGACCAGCACGGCCGCCAGTCCCAGAATCCAGATCCGGTAATGCAGCGACGCCTCGCGCATGGCCACTTCATTGGCCGTGCGGTAGCGACGTTCGAGTTCGGCAACCTGCGCACCGCGCTGTACCTCGAAGAGCGAATCCTTCACCGAGACATATTGCTGCATGTAGTCGTAGGCACGGGCATCGTCGCCCCGGTCGTGGTAGATTCCCGCGGCCAGGTTGAACAGCCCGACACTTCCCTGATGGAACGTATCCCGGCAATTGAGCGACTGTTCGATGTAATAGCGCGCCGAATCGAGCTGCCCGTCCCGGTGGAAGATGATCGCCGAGGCAACGTCGTAGAACGACCGTCCTGTATCCTCCGAGGCGGCCTTTCCGTAGGAGAGCGGCGCTTTGCGGATCACGTCGAGATCGACGCTGTCGCGTGCCGCGAGCAGCTGCCCGGGTGTCCAGTCCCCGAAGTAGGTATGGAACAGCAGGTTCTGTATGCGTACCTGCTGGGCAAAATAATGGAACGGGATCGTATCGGCCGCCTCGACCAACGGCGAGAGCGTCTCGATAGCCTGCCGGTAATCTCCGGCGGCGCAATAGGCCGAGGCGAGCATGAAGCGGCTGTAACCCTCCTGCTCCGTATTGCCGTTGGCGCGGGCCGCCTCGACGGCCTTCGCAAAGGGTTCCACGGCATCGTATCCCTGCTCGAAATAGAGCAATCCCAGCGTATGGTAGACAGCGACAAGCAGCGTCTCGGTCCTTCGCCGCAGCGAATCATCGAGGCCTCTCCCGGCAAGGGCCTTTTCAGCCAGGATCGCCGACTGGGTATAACCCCGGATGCCCTCCTCCATATCGCCGATACGGACATGGGCCTTGGCATAGGTGTACCACGCTACGGCACGCTCACTGTCCGAACCGTGGCGGTCGAAATACCGCATGCCCCGGTCGAGCGTTGCCTTGCCCGCAAGCGTATCTCCCGAAGAGACCTCGGCCAGCCCCAGCATCAGCGACCACCGGGCCCGGTCGTTGCGGCTCATCCGCTCCGTATCCATCGCTCGCAGCAGGCGCCGGGCACTGTCGGGATGCTCAACGGCCAGGAAGCCATCGACCGAGATATCCGCTTGCTCCCGATGACCGCATCCAACGGTCAGCAGGAAAACGATTACGGCGATCCACCCTACGATATCTCTTTTCACTTTCATCTTTCGAAATGACATGCCGGACGGCAGGCGGGTCAAAAATACGAAAAAACGGGGAATACCTGAATATTCCTCCGTTTTTTCGATACGTCTGGTCCGCATAATCTTCGGGTGCTCCTGCCGCAACAGGCTCCCGACAGGGATTAGTAAAGTACCGAATCCGCACCCCGATAAAATTCCGAGGCCCTTTATTCGGAATACAGTGAGCGGGCAATCCCCATTTCGAGGCCACGCAACTCGGCAAGGCCCCGCAGGCGGCCGATGCATGAATAGCCGGGGTTGCTCTTCTTTTTCAGGTCATCCACCATCCGGTGCCCGTGGTCGGGACGCACCGGGATCGAAACCTTCCGCCGCTGCTCGACTTCCAACAATGCCTTCATCATCTCGTACATGTCCACGTCGCCTTCAAGGTGATTTGCCTCGAAGAAATTGCCGTCGGCATCGCGCTGCGTGCTGCGCAGGTGGACGAAATGGACCCGGTCGCCAAATTCGCGCATCATGGCCGGAAGGTCGTTGTCGGCCCGTACGCCAAACGACCCCGTGCAGAGGCACAATCCGTTCGACATGCAGGGCACCGCGGCCACCAACCGCCGGAAATCCTCGGCCGTGGAGAGAATGCGCGGAAGCCCCAGAATCGGGAACGGCGGGTCGTCGGGATGAATCGCCAGCACGACGCCCACCTCATCGGCCACCGGAGCGATCTCTTCGAGGAAAAGAATCAGATGCTGCCGCAGCTGCTCCGCATCGATATCGCGGTAGTGGTCCAGCGCCTCCTGGAACTGCCGCAACGTAAAACTCTCCTCCGAACCGGGCAACCCCGCAATCATGTTGCGCGTAAGCTGGTTTCGCTCGGCCACGGACATACGTTCGAAACGGCGGCGGGCCCGTTCCTTTGCTTCGTCGTCGTACGCGGCTTCAGCACCGGGACGCTTGAGGATAAAGAGATCGAAGGCGACATAGGCATCGCGTTCGAAACGCAGTGCCCGCGAGCCGTCCGGCATGGCATAGGCCAGGTCGGTACGCGTCCAGTCGAGTACGGGCATGAAATTGTAGGTTACGCAACGGATACCGCAGGCCGCCAGGTTGCGCAGCGTCTGCTTGTAGTTCTCCGTATAGCGGCGATAATCGCCCGTGCGGGTTTTGATCTGCTCGTGAACCGGGACGCTCTCCACGACACTCCAGACGAGCCCCGCCTCGGCAATAAGCCGCTTGCGGCGGCCGATCTCCTCGACGCTCCACACCTCCCCGTTGGGAATGTGATGCAGGGCATGTACCACGTCGGTGGCACCGGCCTGACGGATGTCCCACAGGCTGACCGGATCATCGGGTCCGTACCAGCGCCAGGACTGTTTGCACAAATACATGGATTCTTCGTTTTTTACAGATTCGAGATATTCGGGTCAGATCGAGAAGGCGTCGAAGCCGCCGTCGATCACCGTCAGCGTTCCCGACACGAAACGCGAGGCATCGCTGGCGAGCCACTGCAGCGTACCGAGCAGCTCCTCGGGCTCTCCGAAGCGCCCGAAGGGCGTATGGGCCAGAATCGTCCGGGCCCGTGGCGTGAGGCTTCCGTCGGGATTCGTCAGCAGCGTGCGGTTCTGCTCCGTAAGGAAAAATCCGGGAGCGATGGCATTCACGCGAAGTCCCGGTCCGAATTTCGTGGCCAGCTCCCCGCACATGAAGCGCGTGAAGTTCACCACGGCGGCCTTCGCGGCGCCATAGCCCGCCACGCGGGTCAGGGGACGCAAAGCCGATTCGGAAGCGATGTTGATGATTGACCCCTCGCCCTGCTCGGTCATCGCACGGGCGAAGACCATCGTCGGGAGGATCGTTCCGAAGAGGTTCAGATCGACGACCTTACGGACCGCTTCGGGATCGAGGTCGAAGAAGGTTTTGTCGGGCGGAATCGTCGCCCCGGGCATATTGCCGCCGGCGGCGTTGATCAGTACGTCGATACGGCCGAAACGGGCCATGACCTTTTCATAGTTGTCATCGAGCGATGCCCGGTCCAGAACATCCGTCGCATACGCCACGGCACAGCCCCCTTCGGCCGTCACCTCCGCAGCGAGGCGCTCGCCCGCTTCGAGGTTGCGGTCCAGGATGACGACCCGCGCGCCCTGCTCGGCGAAATGGCGGACCATGGCCGACCCCAGAATTCCCGCCGCGCCCGTGATGACGATGACGCGGCCTTCGACACGGAACAGATCTTTCATATTATACGTTTTTGAAGTTTTTTCCACATGCGGCACAGCGATCATTTCCGCTGGCGGCATTCGCGGATCACACCGAGGGCAAAACGGCACTTGTCGGTGATCCACGCCCACTCCCCCGCTGCGATGCGCGCCGCCGGGAAGAGCTGCGAGCCCATGCCCACGCAGGCAACGCCCGCCTCGAACCACGATAGGAGATTCTCCTCAGTGGGCTCCACGGCACCTGTCGCCATGATCCGCACGCGCGGAAGAGGTCCGCGGACATTCTTCACGAACGAGGGTCCTCCGACGCATCCCGCCGGGAAGATCTTCACAAAATAACATCCCGCCTCCTGCGCCGCCACGATCTCCGTAACGGTCCCGCAGCCGGGGATATAAGGTACGGCGTGCCGGTTGCACAACCGGGCCACCTCCTCCACGAAGCAGGGGCCGACGACGAAATTCGCCCCGCAGTTCAGATAGAGCGCTGCCGTGGGGGCATCGACCACCGAGCCGACGCCGAGCACCATGTCTGGGCACTCCGCCGCGGCATATCTTACGAGCACAGCAAAGACCTCGCAGGCGAAGTCGCCGCGGTTGGTAAACTCGAAGGCCCGGACTCCGCCCTCGTAGCAGGCCTTCAGCACCTGACAGGCTGTTGCGGCATCCCGATGGTAAAAGACGGGAACCATTCCCGTATCACGAAGGGTGCAGAGCACCTCCAGAGAATCGAATCGTGCCATATCGTTCGTTTTTACCGGGAGACGCGTCCAGAACCGTTTCCCTGCATCAGACGTTCGACCTCCTCGGTCGTTGCAAGGTTGTAGTCGCCGTAAATCGTATGTTTGAGACACGAGGCCGCCGCTGCGAACTCCAGCGCCCGGACGTCGTCTTCGGGCCAGGCCAGCAGGCCGTGGATCAGACCGCCGGCAAAGGAGTCGCCACCGCCCACGCGATCGACGATGTGCGTGATGTCGTAGCGCCGCGAGGCGAGCAGGCGTTCCCCGTCGTAGAGCACCCCGCCCCAGGTATTATGACTGGCGTTGATCGAACCGCGCAGAGTGATGACTACCTTCCGGATGCGCGGGAAACGCTCCATAAGCTGCCGACAGACGCTTTCGAAGCGGCGGCTGTCGATCTCACCGCCCGTAGCCGCGGCATCGAACCCCTCGGGCTTGATGCCGAAGACCTTTTCGGCGTCCTCCTCGTTGCCGATCACCACGTCGCAGCCGGCCACCAGCCGGGGCATCACCTCGGCGGCCGTCTTGCCGTATTTCCAGAGTTTGTTGCGGTGGTTCAGGTCGCACGAAACCGGAACCTGCAGCCGGTTGGCCGTCTCGACGGCCTCCGCGCAGGCTTCGGCCGCTCCGGCACTGATTGCCGGCGTGATTCCGGTCCAGTGGAACCATGACGCACCCTCGAAAACCCGCTCCCAGTCGATCATCCCCGGGCGGATCTCCGCCATCGCGGAGTGCGCCCGGTCGTAGACGACCTTGCCGGGACGGCTCACCGCTCCCGTCTCCAGAAAATAGATGCCGAGCCGCTCGCCTCCGAAGACGACATGATCCGTACGAACCCCGTACTTGTGCAGGTCCATCAGACAGGACGCCGCAAGGTCGTTCTTCGGCATACGCGTTACGAACTGCGCAACGTAACCGTAATTGGCGAGCGACACGGCAACATTGGCCTCTCCGCCGCCGAACGTGGCATCGAATTGGGTTGCCTGGCAAAACCGTTGGTTTCCGGGGGTTGCCAGACGCAGCATGATCTCCCCGAAAGTAACTACCTTTTTCATTCGCAGTATTTCCTATATTCGTTTTTCAATTTTGCAACCGTCAGTCGGGCAGCATCTCCACCATTTCTATCTCAAGTACTACCTCATCTGTGGGCGACTCGGTCGAGATCTCCAGATAGAAGCGGTCGCAGTTGAAGGGCCAGCCCTGGGGATAGTACGGGAACCGGCTGTCGAAGAGATCCTCCTGGATGTTGGCCACGGTGCCGTCCACCGAAAAGATGACGTCCCGTTCGGTCCACTTGCAGGTGAAGGTATGGAAATCGTCGCCGAGTCCCTCGACCGGAATCACCGACTGCTTGATGTTGTGAAGTTTCACCTCGTTCATCTGCATCGTGTTGGCGCCGCAGGCCACCGTCCCGGGCCGCGATCCGTCGTAATCCAGCAGGAACAGATCGCCGCTGTTGGGCCAGTCGCCGAGCCTTTCCGTTGCGGGCAACAGGCAGATGCGGGCCTTTGCCTCGGGATTGCGGGAGCAGACACGCGCCCGCACGGTGATCGTGCCGTATTGCAGGTCCCATCGGCCGCGCGTATCGAGGCGCGCCGTTCCCTTCAGCACGAGGCGCCCGCGGCGCAAAAGGTTTTTGCCGCCCTGTACCACATTCCACGAGGCCGTATCGAGCTGCTTCGCGGCGAACGTCTCCCGGAAGTCGGGTTTCGCACCGTCGAGCATCCGATGCCGGCGGTCGCGGATGAAGTAGGCCAGCGTATCGATAAAGGCACGGTCCTTGGGGGCCGTGGTCTTCGTGAAGTAGTAGACTCCGCCGCCGCCCTCGTAGTAGGCGATTGCCGAGGAGCGGTAGACGCCGTTTCTGCGGAATGACGACATGTAACCCATGCCGCGGTCGCGGTGGCACTCCTTCGCGTTCACCGAAGCCCGCATGTCGAACTCCATCTCAAGTCCCATGCCGTAGGTCCGGGCCAACTCGCAGGCCCGATCGACCCGCTCATCGCCGATCTTGCGGTTCCAGAAATAGGTCGGCTGCAGATAGGCGGCATCGAATCCCAGATCGCGCCACTCGCTGTATCCCTGAGCCGTATAGTAGGGAATCCAGTAGAAACGCAGCCCCTTGCTCCGCGTATAGTCGCCCAGAGCGCAGGTTACCGCGCGGTTCTGCCGCTGGATTTCGGGCAGCCAGTAGAATCCGGCCAGCTCGAGGTGCCGGAAGTTGCCGTTGCGGAAATATCCCTCCAGCAGATCCACATACCACTTGCAGGCGGCTATGCGATCCTCCTCCTTCGAGAAATCCAGTTGGCGGCCGTTCAATTCGCCCCAGTCTTTCTGGCCGCGCGGCGGTTCGGGAACCCCGATCACCACCTTATGGCGGAAGGGCGGTTCGCCCAGTTCCTCTGCGGCTGCGGCGATGCACTCCTCGAGCGCCGCAATGCCCTTGCCGCTCTCGAAATGCCGGCCGGCGAGCCATGCCCAATCCTCCTTTTTGGTCAGCGGAGCCGAACCACGCAGCTGGTAGGAGGCCCCTTGGCCGTTGTCGAACTCCAGGAAGAGGAAGCCATCGAAGAGCCAGTCGCGGTTTCCGAAACGGTCCTCATGGACGACATAGGGACGCAGCTGTTCGGCATTATAGTCCATGCGGTGCGACCCGCCCTGGTAGATCAGTACCAGATCGCGGATATCGGTCATCGGCAGATATTTTCCCGGGGCAGGCTGCGCCGAAACGTCGGGAACAGCCATCAGCAGAGACAACACTCCGTACAGGGAGACAAGCAGACTCCTTTGCATCTTATTTGTTTATAACGGATTATATGTTTCTGTTCAGCTGCCGGATCAGACGCGGATCTCCCAACCCTTCTCGTAGGTGCGTCCCCAGAGCTTTTCGGCATCGCGGTCGTCGAGGATGCGGCCCGTCGTCGGATCGATCCGCAGCGAGCGGCCCACGCGCTGGGCGATGTTGCCCAACTGTACCAGCTGCGTGCTGATGCAGGCATCGACGATTCCCGAGTTGAGTTTCTCGCCCTTGCGGATCGCATCGAACCAGTTTTGGAAGTGGATCACATCGAGCTGCTCGGAGGGATTCAGCAGGTTGCCCTCCTCGAACTTCAGGGCGCTCTTGACCTCCTTGACCGTCTTGCCGCTCATGTCGGCGATGCGGTATTCGTTGCCGCCGCTGATGAAGAGCGTGCCCGTCTCACCGTAGAAGGCCGTGCCGACGCCGAAGCCGTCCACCGGCGTGCTGTTGCAGCTGCGGCCCTCCCACGAGCAGGAAGCATCGTCGCCGAACTGGTAGGTAATGAGCTGCGTGTCGGGGGTTTCCCAGTCGTCCTGGAAGCGGTAGCGGCCGCCCACGGAGGTTACCAGCGTGGGATATTCGACCCCGAGGCCCCAGCGGAGGATATCCACGAAGTGCGTGCCGTTGTTGAGCGCCTCACCCGTACCCCAGTGCCAGAACCAGTGCCAGTTATAGTGTACGATATTATCCTTGAAGGCCTTTACGCGCGGTGCGGGGCCCTGCCACAGATCCCAGTCGAGCCACTCGGGAACCGGAACCTCCTTGCCCACGCCGATCGACGGACGGTTGTTCACATACCACGACTTGGCGTAGCGGACCTTGCCGATCTCCCCGGCATGGATCGCCGCAATGGCCTCGATCACATTGGGCCACGAACGGCGCTGGTTGCCCACCTGCACGATACGGTTGTATTTCACGGCCGCGCGGATCAGCAGTTCGTTTTCCGCGGGGTTGTGGCTCGTCGGCTTCTCCAAATAGACGTGCTTGCCGGCCTTCATGGCCAGAACGGCCGCAGCGGCATGCCAGTGGTCGGGCATGGCAATCACCACGGCATCGACATCCTCCGACTCGAGCAGCCGGCGCAGATCCCGCTCTCCGCGAGGCTTGCGTCCGGTAATTTTGGCAATATCCTCCCGGCATTTGGCCAGTGCCCGCGAATCGACATCGCAGATGCAGGTTACTTCGCAATCCTTCATCTTCGCAAAGCCCTGCGCCAGGGCGTTGCCGCGCGAATTCACGCCGATCACGCCGATCCGGATCCGCTCGTTGGCTCCGGCGGCACGCGCCGACACCACGCCGGGCAGGACGCTTCCCAGGGATACGGCAGCCGCACCCGTCATCAGTTTCTTAATGAAGTCTCTTCTCGTAGTCATAGGTGGTCGTTTTTGTTTATTCAAAATTAGGGCTTTCACCGGGAATAGCGCTCGTCAATCCCGACAATGAACCTTCAAAAAGCGCAAAAGTCATCTGCGGCGGCGCAATATGCGCAATACGAGCGCCACAAGCAACCGCGGGATCCACAGCAGGATATAGATCATCGCAGCCATTACGACAACATAGCCCAGCTGCGAGAGAATCTCGATCCAGGGACGTTCGAAATGGATGACGGCGTAGATGTTCGCCGCAAAGGCGACGATGAAGGCCGCAGCGGCGAAGAGCCCTTCGCGGCGGATGCGGCGTGCGGAGATGACGATATCTTTCATGGTCTAAAACTTCATGTAGGGAATCCGGTACTGCTCGGGGAAAAGGATTGTCCGCTGCTCCTCCATGGCCTGATTGCCCAGCAGGCAGAGCACCGTCGAACAGTAGGCCTCCTCGACGACGTTCGGGGCCTTCTCGCCCGTGATGCACGAGTGGCAGAAGGCCGAGAGAATGATGTCCGAACCGTCCTTGTCGGCCCCGATCATGCTCTGGCCGCCATTCACATGGATCGCGCCCGCAATGATCGGATGCGGCGGGTACTCGACGCGCGTCTCGGGCCGCCAGCTGGGACCCGCGGCCGGAATGGCCGCAAAGGCACGCTCCTTCAACTGTCCGATCAACTGCCGGATGCCCGATGCCGTATGGTCCTCCTCGAGGTAATAGACGCCTTTGGCCAGCTCCATCGTGCCGCGGCTGCCGAGGATCTGATCCTCCATGCCGTTGAACTTGTTCGAAATGAGCGATTCGTAGCAGATCTTGCGGCCGTCGGCATAGCGGTAGATGACATTCACGCTGTCGTAGACCTCACGCCCGTCCTTCCAGTGGACGATGTCGCCCATGCCCATGATCTCCACGGGCATGCGCTCCGCCGCCCAGTTGCAGACCTCCAGCTGGTGGCAGGCCAGCTCGGTCATCAGGCCGCCCGAGCTCTCCCGGTAGAGGCGCCAGTTGATCCGCCGCTCCAGCCCGGGCGACGGCACCGGCCGCCGCCAGTCGGCATTGCGGAACCAGTGGCAGCGCATGCCGACCACATCGCCGATCAGGCCCGAATGGATCAGCTCCATCCCCCGGACATATTTCTCGTCGTACATGCGCTGCATGCAGAAATAGAGCGCCCGGTCCGTTTGCCGGTAGGCGTCGTAGATCGCCCGGCACTCGTCGAGCGTCCGGGCCATCGCCTTCTCGCAGAAGACATGCTTGCCCGCGGCCAGCGCGTCGAGCGTCATCCGCGCATGCCAGTTGAGCGGCGTGGAGATAATGACACCGTCGATCGCGGGATCCTCGAGCAGGCGGTGGTAGTCCGTGTAACATTTCGCCTCGGGACACAACTGTTGTGCCGCCCGCAGGTTGGGTTCGTAGTCGTCGCACAGGGCAACCACCTCGGCATGGGAAATCTCCCGCAGGTTGTGGATGTGGTACTGGCCGCGCGACCCCGTGCCGATCAGCGCCACGCGGGCCCGCTCGCCGGCGATCTCCCGCCGCTTTTCGGGGGTGCAGAACGTCAGCCAAGGCGTCGCGGCCAGCAGGGTCGTGCCGCCAGCCAGCCGTCCCATATTTTTCAGAAAATCCCGGCGGTTCATTCCCGCCGTTTCATTGTTCCTATCCATGATGCAAGGTATATGTGCAGGCATCCAGCCCTTCGAAATTCCGGGCGATGCGTCTTTTCTGTTCCTCGTCGGCGATCATCCATGCGGTGCTCACCACCTCGGCGTCGAGCGGATCGGCCGCCACGACGGCCGCCATCATCCGCGCGGCGTTGCGAAGGCCGCTGCGCGGATCGACGATGTGCTCCGTATGGGTCGCCGTATTGCCCGATACGGAGAGGGCCCGGTCTTCGAGATCGAACTCCGCCAGCGCCGCTCCCGTCGCGGGATCGGGCAGGCTCACCCGCCAGCACGGCCCGTAGGGATGGCGGCCGATGCCCAGGATGGAACTGTTGCCGAAATCGACGAAAGCCGAGCCGACACCCGCCTCGCGCAGCAGCGCGTCGATCTTCTTCAGCGCATAGCCTTTGGCAAAGCCGCCGAAGTCGAGCGAGGTATCCTCCCCCTCGAAGCGAACGCGGGTCTCACCCGCCTCCGTGTCGAGACGAACGCGGGTGAAGTCCCGGAGCGTAATGTCGAACAACCCTTCGGTCCGCTCGCGGTAAGCGCGGCAGAGCTGCAGCGCCTCCCCGAGTTCGGGTCCGACCGCTACGGGAGTCCGTGCGGCCGCGGCATTCACCCGTGCCACCTCACTTGCGGGATCGAAGCGGTCGAACACCCGGTTCAGGAGCTCCAGAAGGGCTGCCGTACGTTCCCAGAGGGCACCCGCCCGCGGCGAATCGATACCCGCAATCAACAGATCGAACCGCGTGCCCATGACACGCGGTACGAAACCGTGGAAGAGCGACTCTTCCGCATAGTACTCCCTTTCGGTCGTCAGCATCTGCCCTCCATAGGCCCCTCTCCTATTCTTCCGACGACGCCGTGCGGGCCCGTTCCACGGCCGTCGTCGTGATGTAGTATTTCGCCAGCGTATTGACCTCTTCCCAGGCAGGCATTTCGCCCGTGCGGATACTCCGGAGGAAACGCTCGGCCACCAGACCGAAGTGCACCTCGTGTCCGGGACGTACCGCAACGGGCAGATCCACCAGGAAGCGGCCCGGCGTTCCGGTCTTTACGACCCGCAGCTCGGGGTATTCCGTCTGCAGGGCAGCAACACGCCGCTGCAGGGCTGCCTCCGTCTGCGCGGGATCGATCCCTTCGGCCGACCGCACATAGAGCGACTTGACATTTCCCGTCGTCTCGTCCTGCACGACCTCGATCGCTGCCCGGCTGCCGCGCATCACGGCCGAGAAGGCATCCTCGCCGTTCGGCGAACTCCAGTTCCAGTTCACCTCCATGCCGACATGCACCCCCTTCACGCGGAAGAGCATCCGGCCGTTGGCCATCACTTCGAGCACACCGTCGCGGAGGTACTTTTCCAGATAGGGAGGGAAGGGCTCCGTGCCTGTCGAAAGGCGGAAATCCTCCGGCTGCACGGCCGTCGGCCAGTGGCTGGCGGAGAGTACCTCGACATCCGACTCGTAATGGACCGGAATCTCGGGGAAACACTGCCAGAAGACCAGGTCGATCAGGTGGGTCGTAACGTCAGCGATTCCCTCACCCTGCTGCTCCACGTCGTAATACCAGGCCGGGCGGATGAGCGGCTGCCCCGATACCGACTTGAAGAAGTGGTGGATGCTGCGCATCGAAATCGACGGATTGTCAGCCGTTCCGGGAAGCAGCTCGCCGAACAGTTCCGTGTCGTGCATCAGCTCGCGAGTCAGGATGTTGAGCGCATCGTAGCGTTCGGTCATCAGATCGCAGATCCACACGCCGCGGCGGTGCGCCTCGGCGTAGGCTTCGCGCAGCAGGTCGAAGTCTTCGCGGCAGATAGCCAGCGGCTTGTCCGAGAGAACATGATAGCCGGCTTTCACCGATTCGAGTATGTAGTCGGTTTTCTTTTGGTTGTTTCCGGCCAGGACGACCAGATCGCCCGCACGGTCGCCGATCATCCGTTCGAGGTAATCGGGGCCGGTATAGACCACCTCTTGCCAGGAGGTAGGCTCTTCCGCCCGCTCGTTGTAGGAGGCCACAGCCGCCAGATACTGCCCGACCTCGGCGCCTTCGGGCGCATAGACGCGGACCGTGTCCGAAAGCTCGGCAAGGGCATTCTTCTGCAGGAGGCTCGCATGGAAATGCCCGGGATCGAGCACAACCAGGCGCAGTGGCCGCGCAGCGGGTTCCGAACACGAGGCGCAAAACAGCGGCACGGCGGCAAGCAGACACATATACGGTTTGAAACGGCTCATTGTCAGCGGTTATTTTCATTTATTTGTCGTAGGCCTTGAGGAGCTTGCGCGCCTCCTTCTCCCCCTCGGCATAGGCTTCGTCCATCGTAACCTCGCGTCCGTCGCGTTCGAGGCTCATGTTCGAAGCCTTCATGAAGGTGAAGATCTCGAGGGTCTCCTCCTTCGAAATGGGGCTCACGCCGCTCTTGAAGTAGTTCAGGATCTCGTCGAGCAGCACCTTGTACCCGGCATATCCTCCGGCAGCGACGGTGCCCTTCTCCGTAAAGGCCGTGCCGCCATAGACGGCCGGACCCTTGACCACGGCACGGAACGTGCCGAGACGTCCGTCGTTCCAGCGGCCCGAAACGATGTCGCCCATCGGCGAATGAATGCGGCTCACGGCTTCGCAGCCCGTGCCCATCAACGTATAGAGCGTCTCGACGCCGTGGATGCCGTAGAACCCGAAGTCGGGATGCGTAGGCTCCACGGTATGAGGCGAGTAGCAGTCGGCACCGAGAATCTTGCCGAACTCTCCGCTGCGCAGGGCGGCATTCTGCGGCGAGTAGCGCAGCGCCGAAGAGGTGAAGACGCTCGCACCGTAGCGGTCGGCCATCTCATAGATGGCGATGGCCTCGCCCAGCGTCGCGCCCAGCGGCTTGTCGATGTAGCAGATCTTGCCCGAGCGGAAAACCTCGACGGCCTGTTCGAGGTGCATGCGTCCGTCGTTCGTCTCAAGCAGTACGCAATCGACCTTATCGAGCAGTTCGGCGATCGAAGAGGTGATCTCCACACCGAATTTTCGGACGGTTTCGATATAGCCCGGAATACGGTCGCGGCTCGAG
Organism: Candidatus Alistipes stercoravium; assembly: GCA_019119615.1. Classification (GTDB taxonomy): domain Bacteria; phylum Bacteroidota; class Bacteroidia; order Bacteroidales; family Rikenellaceae; genus Alistipes; species Alistipes stercoravium. The sequence goes on from DWWQ01000030.1 coordinate 46,292, forward strand.
GGAATCGTCGTCGATCCGTAGGGATAGGCCGCCACGACCTCGAACTCGCGGGCCAGCGGATCATCCGACGTGCCGTTGAGCAGTTCGGTAAAGGCGGTGGAATGCGACGTATCGAGGCCGATGATACCGATACGGATCACCTCCTGGGCCTGCACGGTGCAGAGCGCGGTGAGGAGGCAGGCAATGGTGAAAATCAGTTTTTTCATGGGTGGTAGTTTTTATCGGTTCGGTATGGTTCAACACCCGGCGGGAAGCAGCCGGGCACTTTCTTCCGTCAAAAAGAGCCGTGCATGCTCCTGCCGGCGCAGGATGCTGGCCGGGCAGCGCTCCGAAACGGGTCCGCAGACCGTATGGCTGACCGCCTCGGCCTTGCTGGCAAAGGGGACGATGCAGAAGAGCCACCGGCCCCGCAGCAGTACGGGAATCGTCAGCGTCAGCGCCTCGGAAGGCACCAGATCGAGCCGCTCGAAGCACTTTTCATTGACCTGCTGCTGGCGGCAGACGGGATCGAGCGCCACGACCTTGACCAGCTTCGGATCGTTGAAATCCGCCACATCGGGGTCGTTGAAGGCGATATGTCCGTTCTCGCCGATGCCCATGCAGACGATATCGGTCGGATAATGCTCCAGCAGGGCGGCATAGCGGGCACATTCGGCCTCCTGATCCGGGGCCTTGCCATTGAGACAGTGTACCGAGCGGAACGGCACGCGGTCGAAAATCCGATCGCGCAGGAAGCGCGCGAAACTCTGCGGCGCCGTCGCATCCAGCCCGATATATTCATCCATGTGGAAGGCATTGATCCGCGTCCAGTCGATGCGGCTGTCGGCGATCAGGCTCTCCAAGAAGGCCTCCTGCGAAGGAGCCGCGGCAAAGATCATATTGACCTCCTCCTTTTGTCCGAGCAGCTCGACGATCTTGGCGGCCACCTCTCCGGCGGCGGCACAACCCATCTCCCGGGTTGTAGGGAACACTTTGACATTCAGGAAATCCCGGAGGAACTCCCGGCAATTATTCGGTATAGAGCACATGGCCTTCGGATATTGTGGTTGCTACATGAATCTGTGAATCGAATACGACGATGTCGGCATCCTTGCCTTCGTCGAGCGAGCCTTTGCGGGCCCCGATACCGAGGATCCGCGCCGGTGTGAGGGTCATCATCCGTACGGCTTCGACAAGCGGCACACCGGCCACCCGGATCATCGTCCGCACCAGACGGTCGGTCGTGGCGACGCTGCCGGCGAAGGCCGAGCGATCGGGCAACTTGGCCACGCCCTCCTCGATCACCACGCGCTGTCCGTTACGCAGGCTGCCGAGGATCGACTCGCCGTCGGGCATGCCCGCACCGCGCATCGCATCGGTGCAGAGCGCCGTGCGGTCCGCACCATTGAATTTGTAGACGAAGCGCAGCAGCGCTTCGGGAAGATGCACGCCGTCGGCGATGATTTCCACGGTAACCGCATCGATCAGGTAGGCGGCTTCGACGGCGCCGGCATAACGGTGGGCATTGCGCCGCGTTACGGACGACATGGCCGAATAGAGGTGCGTCATGTGGGTATAGCCCGCCTCATAGGCCCGGGCCACCTCGTCATAGACGGCATCGGTATGCGCCACGGAGGCCAGCACGCCCCGGCGGCGCAGCTCGCGTCCCATCTCAAGGGCGCCGTCCAGCTCGGGAGCGACGCTCCAGCGGATGATCTCGGGCGCCGCATCGAGAATCGCCTCGTACTCCTCGCGGCGGGGCGTCTTCAGGTAGTGCGGATCCTGGGCACCGCTCTGCCGGGGCGAGAAATAGGGACCTTCCAGATGCAGGCCCAACAGTTTGGCACCGCGTTCGTTGCGCCGGTCGGCCTCACGGAAGACCTCGAAAACACGGTACAGCTCCTCGTCCGTGCAGGTCAGCGTCGTGGGGACGAGCGCCGTCGTGCCGTAGCGCGCGTGGGTTTCGGCGGCACCGAGGAACGCCTCGACCGTGCCGTCCATGAAATCGTGTCCGCCGCCGCCGTGCACATGCATGTCGATGAATCCGGGAGCGATATATCCTCCCCGGGCATCGATGACCCGGTCTCCCGCCTCGGGCGTTACGGCATCTGCGGGGAGTATTTGTTCGATGCGGCCGTCGCGGCAGACGACCGCCATGCCGGATTCGATCCGCGTCGGGCGGATCACGCTCCCGTTCGTCAGAATCAGTCGTTCCATATCATGCACGGTTTTGTGCCCGCTGCCAGGGCCAGTGTTCGATCTTGTACCCTTTCAGGGCGAAGAAAAGCAGGTAGAGGAAGCAGGGAATAAGCACCCAATAGCCGAGCCGCATGCCCCAGTGCTGGGCGACGAATCCGTAGAGGAGCGGCAGAATGGCATTGCCGCAGAGACCCATGATAAGCAGCGAGGAGCCGAGTTTCGTATAGCGGCCCAGACCGCGGATCGCCAGCGGCCAGACACCCGCGTAGATCAGGGCGTTGGGAAGGCCCAGCATATTGAGGAAGAAGATCGAGGCGTTGGCCCGGATACCGAAGAGCGTAACCTCGAAGTCGGCCAGCACGACGCCCAGCGCGAAGAGCAGTCCCAGCGAGGCGCAGACAAGCAAGGCCCGTTTCTGGGTCATGTACTTCGGGATGAGGACGATGCCCGAGAGGAATCCGAGCATCGTGCAGGTCAGCGTGATCGAGGGGAAGATCTTCGCCTCGACGACGCCGATGCCCATCGAGCCGGCGTAGTTGATGATCGTGTCGATGGCCACGACCTGCGCTCCGACCTGGCAGAAGATCGCCAGCGCGCCGAGCCACAGGTAGGGATAGTCGAAGAGGCTCCGGCGGCCGGAGGTATCCTCCGCCGAAGCGGCGTTCTGTTCGTCGGTGTTGATCTCGGGAAGCACCGAATAGCGGATGCCGATGCCTACCAACAGCAGCAGGACGCCCAGCACGCTGTAAGGCACGATAACCCGGCGGATCAGGCCGTCGAGCACGGCACTCTGCGTCGCGGTATCGAGCGCACCGGATTCGATCTGCGCGAAGAGCTCGCTGTCGCCGGGTTTGAGGATCAGGGCGGCAAGGATCAGCGGCGCGATGATGCCGGCGGTCTTGTTGCAGACGCCCATGATGCTCATGCGCTGCGCGGCGCTGTCGATCGGGCCGATGATCGTAACATAGGGGTTGGCCGCCGTCTGCAGGATCGCCAGGCCCGTACCGATCGAGAAGAGTCCCAGAAGGAATACCTCGAACTGCCGCGAGAGGGCCGCCGGAACGAAGATGAAGGCGCCGAGGGCCGTGAGCATGAATCCGTACATGATGCCCCGCTTGAATCCTACCTTTTTCAGCAGGATGCCCGAAGGAATCGCCATGATGAAATAGGCGATGTAGAAGGCGAAGGAGACGAAGTAGGATTCGAAATGCGTCAGTTCGCAGCAGATCCTGAAATAGGGAATCAGGATGGAGTTCACCCACGAAACGGCGCCGAAGATGAAGAACATACCGGCCAGAATGCCCAAAGAGATGAGGTAGGTACGCCGGGATGAGGGGTTGGGGTTGATCATAGGTAGTTTTAAGGTTGCTTTCGGTGAATAAAGGTAGTGCTTTTCGGCCGGTTTCCGACCATGAAAAGCGTAAAGGCTCATTCAAAAAACGTCGTTATCCCCGCGTATCGCAAAATGACGGGGCGGATTCATGCCGGGTGCAGCTTTCCGGTTATCGGCCGCACCCGGCGCGATTCACCGTGCGGTCCGGATCGGACGGGTTACGACGAACCGGCAGAACTCGTGGTAGAGTTCCTTGTCGGCCGGATCCGCGGAGTTTTTCAAAACCCGCAGCGACTGACTGCCCTGGTAGTAGGCCAGGCGCTTGTCCGACCAGACGCCGTGGCGGCGGAAGGCCGACATGTAGTCCCGCAGCCGGTAGGCCATGCCCCGGCTGTTGAGCGCATTGTCGTCGAACTCCAGTTCGAGCTGCATGCCTGCGGCTACGGCCATTTCACACGCTTCGTCCAGACGCGATTCGGGAACCGACTCGCTGAAGAAATAGTTGGGCTGCAGGTAGGCATAGTGGAATCCGTAGGACTTCCACTGCCGGGCTCCGGCGGCGTTGAAGTAGGGAATCCAGTTGAAGCTCTCATTCAGGTCGTCGAGATAAGCGGCTACGGTTCCGATGATATTGCTCGTATCCGAATCCTTCTCGGCCAGCCAGTAGAAGCCTCCCAACTCGACATGGGCATAGTTGCGGCGGTCGAACTCGGCACGCACCGTATCGATGAACCACTGGCAGGCCCGCACCCGGTCGTTCACATCCGAAAAATCGAGCGATCGGCCATCGACACTGCCCCAGTACTCCGTTACCTTCGAATCGACATCGCGGTAAAGGATCGGTTCGGGAATGGAGACGACGACACGCCGCTTGACAGCCGGCTCGCCGAGCGTCGCGGCCGCCGTGGCAACCACCTGCTCCAGGGCACCGATTCCCGTATCTTCGGCAAAGTAGTAGTCGATCAGGTGCTGCCAGTCCTCACGGGTTGCCGAACGCAGCGGCTGGTTGTTGTAGGTGTAGCCGTTGGCGAACTTCACGCCGGCCCCTCCGCCATTGGCGGGGTCCATGATTTCGAGCAACAGGAAGCCGTCGAAGAGCCAGTGCGTCTCTCCGTCCGTATCGGTATAGGTAACGTAGTCGGAAAGGCGTTCCACATCCCATTTATATGGGGAGCGGTGGTGTCCTCCGCCGTAGAGCAGCACCAAATCCGTAACGGCAGGGACCTCCTGCCGGGATGCCTCCCAGGCATAGGGCTCGGCCGTAAGCGGATCGGGAACTTCGGGCTTATAATGGGGCGGCGAAGGATGTTTCTTCTCGGAGCAGGAGGTGCAGGAGGCGCTCAACAGCGCGAAGGTGCACAAAAGCAGGGTCGATAAAAACGGTCGCATAGGAGTCATGGTATTATTTCAGAACTTTACGGAGTACGGGATAGAGCAGATCGGCATAGCGCATCATGCCCACGTCGGTGAAGTGGATGCCATCGACGGTAGCCTCTCCGTCGTCGCCCAGCATGTGGTCCGACGAAACGTAATAGATATTGCGTTCGCCCTCCTTCTTCAGCTGTCGGAAGATCCGCTCGTGCGTCTCATTGAGTTTGGCAACCGATTTGGCGGCACTCGTGCTGAAGAGCATGTGCGGGTAGTTCGGGTCCTCGACGAAGACGATCGGCGTATCGGGATGCCGTTCGCGCAGGATACGGTAGAAGGGAATCATCTTGGTCTCCATCTGCTCGACGGTAACGTTCGGCACGAAGTCGAGGACGAAAACACCGGCATCGACCTCGGCCATCAGTTCGGCAATCTCCAGGTCGAGCTGCCCGTTGCCGCTGAACCCGAGGTTGATCGCCTCGCGGTTCAGGCGGCGTGAGAGGATATTCGTATGGGCCATGCCGGGACGCGTGGCGCAGCCGCCCTGCAGGATGCTCGTTCCGTAGAAGACGATGGGCTTCTCGCGCACGGGCTTCGCAAGGCGCGGCACCGAAATCTCCGCCGTGGCATCGACGCCGATCGAGAGGCTGTCCACACCGTCGTAAAGCGGCAGGTAGAGGATGAACTCGCGCTCCTCGGGGAGCATCGTCGAGATGATCGTCGCCTCGTTGTCCGAGCCGTTCGGACGGGCACTGTTCACGAAACGCCACCCCTTCCCCACGCGGGCATAGAGATCCAGGCCGCGGATACCGGTAGGTGTCATGTGGTTCATCGAGTTGCCGAACGAATTTTTCCACCGCACGGCGATCGTCGTGGAGTTGCTGCGGAAACGGATGGCCAGGCCCGCCGAATTGAGGCCCAGGTTCCATACCGGATCGCGCGTAACACCTTTCAGCGATTCGGGAAGGCGCGTGTAACGATGGTAGGTCTGCTCGACGGCCTTGCCGTAAAGCGGAAACTCCGCAGCATCGTGGTACACCAGTTGAGCCGCAGCACACAACGGCAAGACGAGTCCGACAAAAAGCGACAAGCCAATGAGATTCTTTTTCATGAACAGGTATCTTTATAAATAAAATAACGCAAAG
>DWWQ01000031.1 GCA_019119615.1 Candidatus Alistipes stercoravium
CCGCAGGTGGTCGACATCCGTGAAGGCCAGTCCCGTCAGTGCGCAGAAGCAGAAGACATCCCGGATCCGGTCCAGCCGCTCGTTGGGCATCTGTCGCCTTAGCAGCAGGTCCAGCTCCGCCTTCGTCAGCGGCACCTTGACGTTCGTTTTGTCGATCTTCATCTTATAGTAACGGAAGGGATTTTTCTCGATCCATTCGTTGCGGACCGCATAGAGCAGGAAATTCTTCAAACAGCAGAGCAGATTGACTGCTCCGTTGTTGTGGCAGTTGTAAGCCGTCTGCATGTAGGTGTTCAATCCATCGACGTAGGCATAGTCGATCGTCTCCAGCAGAAGATCCTCTTTGCCATACACCTGCCGGACATATTCGGTCATGTAGCGCAGCAGGCGGTGGTACTTGTTGGCCGTGAGCTGCGTGATGCGGGTGCCGACCTCCTGCTGGCGTTTCTCGCAGTATTTGCCGAACTCCGCCAGCACCATCCGGCTCGAAGAGGCGGAGCCCAGCAGCTGTTTGACGGCAAAGCAGGTCGGCGTCCTGTTCTCCTGGATCAGCCGGTCATAGGCGGCAAGGATCGAGGCCCGGTAGCTGGCGATGATGCGGTTGATCTGCTGGTCGACCTCGTCCTTGTAGAGCGAACGTTCGAGGCGCTGGTTCCAGCGATCCGGCTCAATCTGGCACTGCGTGTAGACTTCGGTCGACTGGCCGGTCGTGGTGATGCGGGCATAGATCGGGGCCTTGCCCTTTTTCGTGACTTTGGTCTTCTTGCAGAAGAAGACAACGCTGAAGGTGGTTCGTGGCAACATGGCTGCTTGTTTTTTGGATAAATTAAACGTCTTCAGCACCGGAATGTTGCAGAGTAAGATGATGCAAATCAGCGAAATATAGCTAAATCGTGACCTATTTTCGGTCCGAGCAAAAAAGGTCACGATTAAGGCCTGAAATACTTGCTGCCTTTTGCGTCAACAGGAGTAGGAGAATAAAAGAAAAAGCCTTGCATATCGCTGATATACAAGGCTTTTTGCTTTCTATCGGGGTTTCTTTCTGGCTCCCTCTGGAGCGGAAAACGGGACTCGGACCCGCGACCTCAACCTTGGCAAGGTTGCGCTCTACCAACTGAGCTATTTCCGCATTGCACTCCGGAACTTGCGTTTCGGGACTGCAAATATATACGGAATATTTTATTCTGCAAAATTTTCCCGAAAAAATATCGCAGAATCCGATTCAATCCGGATATTGCGCCGTTATCGATATCGAAGAGCCAAGCGGCGAAGACCCGAATTTGCACCGCGGCCTGCAAACCGGACAAAAAAAGCCCCCGAAAACTTCGGGGGCCTTTTTCATGCAGAACACGCGATTAACGAACCTTGAATCCCTCATCGGCGCGAACCGGAATCGGGAGGCTGGCGTAATAGCCGCTTTCGAGCTTGTCGCGGACCGACTTGAAGGCCTCGAGCGTATAGTTCACGTCTTCAAGCGTATGGGCTGCGGTCGGAATTACGCGGAGGATGATCTCGCCCTTCGGAATTACCGGGTAAACGACGATCGAGCAGAAGACACCGTGGTTCTCACGCAGATCGACGATCAGGTTCGTGGCCTCCGGAATGCCGCCCTTCATGAAGACGGGGGTTACGGGCGAATTCGTTACACCAATGTTGAAGCCGTTCTCCTTCAGACCGCTCTGCAGGGCGCGGACGATCTCCCAGAGTTTCTGCTGGTATTCGGGGTGGTTGCGGATCAGCTCCAGACGCTTCAGGGCGCCGATAACCATCGGCATGGGCAGCGACTTGGCATAGAGCTGCGAACGCATGTTGTAGCGCAGCAGGTTGATCAGCCAGCGGGGACCGCTCACGAAGGCACCGATGCCGGCCATCGACTTGGCGAAGGTGTTGAACAGCACGTCCACGCCATCCACGACTCCGAAGTGCGAAGCCGTACCGCGGCCGCCCTCGCCCATCGTTCCGAATCCGTGGGCATCGTCCACGAGCAGGCGGAACTGGAAGTCCTTCTTCATGGCGACGATCTCGTCAAGCTTGCCCAAGTCGCCCTTCATGCCGAAGACGCCCTCGGTGATGACGAGCACACCGCCGTTCTGCTCCTCGGCCAGATCGGTGGCATGCTTGAGCTGCAGGCGCAGCGACTCCATGTCGTTGTGGCCGTATACGAAACGCTTGCCCTTGTGCAGGCGCAGGCCGTCGATGATGCAGGCGTGAGCCTCGGCATCGTAGACCACCACATCGCGCGGGGTCAGCAGGCAGTCGATAATCGAGAGCATGCCCTGATAGCCGAAGTTGAGCAGGAAGGCATCTTCCTTGCCGACGAACTCGGCCAGCTCGCGCTCGAGCTGCTCGTGGTACTTGGTCTGGCCGCTCATCATGCGGGCTCCCATCGGAGCCGCCATGCCGAACTGTGCGGCACCTTCGGCGTCGGCCTTGCGCACCTCGGGGTGGTTGGCGAGTCCCAGGTAGTTGTTCAGGCTCCAGTTGAGCATCATCTTACCCCGGAACTTCATGTGGGGACCGATCTCGCCCTCCAGTTTCGGGAAGGCGAAGTAGCCGTGAGCATACGACATGTACTGACCGATGGGTCCGCCGGCATTCTTTTCGAGGCGTGCAAAAATATCAACCATATTTATCTGAATTTTATGTATTTAAGCTCCAAAATTGTTCTTTTCGGATACCCGAAGGTCCCGATATTCCGATTTCGGCACCCAAAATTAGCCGTTTTTTCCACCACGGAGATGCGTATTTATACTTATTTTATCCGGGATTTCGGTTCTCCGGATATCGGGAATCTTACGTCGCCCTGCGACGCTTTCTGTCTATGGTATCGACGATTACGGCCACAGCACCGTCGCCCGTAACGTTCGTCGCCGTGCCGAAACTGTCCATGGCGATATAGGTAGCGATCATCAGGCCGCAGAGCGTCTCGTCGAAGCCGAGCATCGACTCGAGCAGTCCGAGGGCGGCCATGATCGCCCCGCCCGGGACACCCGGGGCCGCCACCATCGTAATGGCGAGCAGCAGGATGAATCCGGCGAAGGTCCCCGCAGAGAGGTCGAGCCCCGCGACCATCGAGACGGCCAGGGCGCAGGCCGTGATCTTCATCATCGAGCCCGAGAGGTGGATCGTGGCGCAGAGCGGGATGACGAACGAGGCCAGTTCGGAGCGCACGCCGAGCTTCAGCGTCTGGGCCAGCGTTACGGGGATCGTCGCCGCGGAGGATTGCGTGCCGAGGGCCGTAACGTAGGCCGTAAGCATCGTGCGGAGCATGCGCAGCGGGTTCCTGCGGGCGGCCAGTCCCGCCACGGTGAACTGGAAGAGCAACAGGATGAGCGTCATGACGAAGATCACCGCAATGAGCTTGACGAAGATGCCGAGCACGCCGGCAACCTGTCCCGACCGGGTCATCGAGAGAAAGATGCCGAAGATGTAAAAAGGCAGCAGGGGGATGATGACGCGTGTGATTACCAGGTCGATGATCCCCTTGAAATCGTCCATTGCAGCCTTGAGCGTCCGGGAGTGGATGTAGGCCATTCCCAGTCCGAGGATGAAGGCCAGCACAAGCGCCGACATGACCCCCATGACGGGCGGCATCTCGATCGTAAAATAGGGAGCCAGCGCAGCCTGCTCCTCGGGGAGGACGACTTCGGAGCCTTCGAGCAACGAGGGGAAGATCGCGCGGCTCGCGAAGTAGGTTCCGAATCCGGAGATGAGCGTGAAGGCATAGGCCAGGGCGGCGGTCAGGGCGAGCAGCCGCCCGGCGCTGCGGCCCAGGTCGGCGATACCGGGAGCCACCAGCCCGAAGATCAGCAGCGGGATGACGAAGCCCAGAAACTGTCCGAACAGGGCGTTGAACGTCAGCGCCGCATGTATCGCCCAGTCGGGAAAGAAGAGGCCGCAGAGGATACCCAGGGCGATGGCCAGGATGACCCGGGGCAGAAGTCCGAATCTTCGCTTCATGGATGGAAATTTTTGTAAATATAGCAAAACAATTTCATATCTTTGCCTCATGACAGCACTCTATCACGATATCATCTTCGGCCCGGTGCACTCGCGGCGGCTGGGTCTTTCGCTGGGCGTCAATCTGCTGCCCACCGAGTCGAAACTCTGCTCGTTCGACTGCATCTACTGCGAATGCGGCTGGAATGCCGAGCATCCCGGAGCGCGGCGCTTCAATGCCCGCGAAGATGTGCGGCGGCTGCTCGGCGAAACGCTGCGGCGCATGGTCGCCGACGGCACGCCGCCCGACGTAATCACCTTCGCGGGGAACGGCGAACCGACGCTGCACCCCGAATTCGGCGCCGTCATCGACGACACGCTCCGCCTGCGCGATACGCTGTGCCCGGCGGCCCGTGTCTCCGTGCTGTCGAACGCCACGCAGCTCCACCGCGAGGAGGTACGCGCGGCCTTGCTGCGCGTGGACAACAACATCCTCAAACTCGATTCGGCCTTCGACGAAACCGTGCGTCGGATAAACCATCCGCAAAACGCGGCTTATACGGTCCGTGGAGTTGTCGAGCAGATGAAGCGTTTCGAAGGACACATGATCCTGCAGACGATGTTCCTGCGCGGCACATGCGACGGTGCGCCGATCGACAACACCACCGAACGGGAGGTGGCGGCATGGCTCGGGCTCGTCGCCGAGATCCGTCCCCGGCAGGTGATGACCTATTCGCTCGACCGCGACACGCCGTGCCGGACCCTCGAAAAGGTCTCCCGCGAGGAGCTGCAGGCTATCGCCGCACGGGTCGAGGCGCTGGGCATTCCCTGCTCGGTCGCATAGTTTTTGCATGAAGGCGGAAAACTTTTTCATGACATGCAGATTCTGATCTCCTGCGCCAAAACCATGGCCACAACAGACACCGGCATCGTGCCGGCCCTCTCGCAGCCTCTATTCGCGGATGTAGCGGATCGGCTGGCCGCGCAGCTGGCCGCCCTTTCGACGGAAGAACTCGGGCGCATGCTGCGCGTGAACGCGCGTCTCGCGGCCGAAAACCGCCGCCGTTTCCTCGCCTTCCACGACGCACCGCGACAGGCGGCCCTCGCCGCCTACACGGGTATCGTTTTCAAGCGGATCGATCCGCAGACCTTCTCGGATGCGGATTTCGCCTGGGCCCAGGAGCATCTGAACATCACCTCGTTTCTCTACGGGCTGCTCCGGCCGCTCGATGCGATACGCCCCTACCGTCTCGAAGGCGATGCGGTGCTTCCCGCCACGGGCGAGCGGACGCTTTTCGAATTATGGCAGGAGCGGCTGACCGACGTCCTGCTCGAACGTATCCGGCAGGATGACGGCGTGCTGATCAATCTGGCCAGCGGCGAGATGAAGCGCCTTTTCGACTGGCCGCGCGTGGTGCGCGAGGTACGGGTCATCACCCCCGAATTCCGCATCCGCGAAGGCGAACGGCTCAAAACCGTCGTCGTCTACACCAAGATGTGCCGCGGGGAGATGACACGCCGGATCCTCCGGGAGCGTATCACGGATCTCGAAGCGTTGCACGATTTCGACTGGGAAGGGTTCCGGTTCGATCCCGAGAGCAGCCGGCCCGACCGGCCCCACTTCGTGCTGCAATAGCCCGAGCGCTATTTCGGATTTTTGTTCTGGGGAACATACAGGAGCCGCGTCGTGTCGTAGCCGCGGGCAGCCGCCCGGCGGAGAATCTCCTCCAGCTCCGGACGCGGCAGCGACGGCGTCCGCGAAAGAATCCAGAGGTATTTCGGGGAACGGCTCCCTACCAGGGCCCAGCGATAATCGGGATCCAGGGCCAGAACGTTGTAATCCGCATAGAATATCCAAAAAAAGGAGACGCGCAACTGCCCGGGACGCTTGCCCGGATGGGCCTTGCCGACGGCTTCGCGGCGCTTTCCATCGGCATCCACCCCGCTGTTCACGACCCGGATACGATCCGGAGCCTCGAGCGTATATTCCGCCCGGGCCTGCTCCACACCCCGTTCGAAACGGTGGTCGTAGCGGGCGATTTCATACCAGGTTCCCAGATAACGGTCCAGGTCGAACTCCGCGACGGGCGTCGTATCGACCCGCGCGGCGCGGTCCCGTCCGCAGGAGATGCCGGCCATGGTCAGGACGGCAAAAAGAGCAAGAGTCAGGATTTTCATGTCGGAACTTTTTGGGGGAGCCCCGCATTTATTGTGCCGGAGCGTCTTACCGCATCTCGAGAATCGCCCGGAAGATGGCCTCCTCGTCGAATCCGCAGAGGGCCTGCAGCTGCAGCGGCGTGCCGTGCTCGACCCAGGCATCGCCGATGCCCAGCATCCGGACCTGCGTGTCGCAGCCGTGCGTGTTGAAGTAGGCCGCAACAGCCTCGCCCACCCCGCCGCGGATACAGCCGTCCTCGACGGTAATGACCTTCCGGAAGCGGCGGCCCACCTCCTCGAGCAGCGACTCGTCGAGCGGCTTCACATAGCGCAGGTCGTAATGGGCTACCTCCACGCCCGCCGCCGCGGCCCGTTCCGCAGCCCGCGCAGCCGCTCCGGCCGTCGTCCCGATGGTAACCAAGGCCAGCGTCCCGCCGTCGCGCAAACGTTCGCCGCGTCCGACAGGCAGCATCTCGAAGGGCTCGCCGCGCCAGGCGACGCCCTCGCCGCAGCCGCGCGGATAGCGGATCATAAAGGGGTGTCCGGCCTGCAGCGCCGTATACATCAGGTTGCGCAGTTCGCGTTCGTTGCGCGGAGCGGCAATCGTCAGCCCCGGCACGGCCCCGAAGGCCGCCATGTCGAAAACACCGTGGTGGGTAACGCCGTCCTCGCCCACCAGACCGCCGCGGTCGAGGCACAGGACGACCGGAAGGTCCTGGATCGCCACGTCGTGGATCACGTTGTCGTAGGCCCGCTGCATGAAGGTCGAGTAGATGTTGCAGAAGGGAACCATCCCTGCGGCGGCCAGTCCGGCCGAGAAGGTTACGGCATGACCCTCGGCAATACCCACGTCGAAGCAGCGGTCGGGCATTTCGCGCAGGAGGATATTCATCGAACAGCCCGAAGGCATGGCGGGCGTAACGCCCACGACGCGGGCATCCTGCCGGGCGAGTTCCAGCAGGGTCTCGCCGAAAACATCCTGATAGCGTGCCGCGCTGCCCTTCGACCGGATGCGCTCCCCCGTATCGGGATTGAAACACCCCGGGGCGTGCCATACCGACTGGTCGCTCTCGGCCGGGAGGTATCCCTTGCCCTTGACCGTCATGACGTGGAGCAGCTTGGGCCCCTCGATATCGTGCAGGGCGCGGAGCGTGCGGACCAGTTCCTTGAGATTGTGGCCGTCCACGGGCCCGAAATAGCGGAAATTGAGACTTTCGAACAGGTTGCTCTTGTTCAGCAGCCCCTGCTTGACGGCGTTCCCGGCTTTCTGGCACAGACGCAGCAGACGCGGCGTATGGGAGAGAATGCCCCACAACCGCTGTTTGAAACGGTTGTAGTGCACCGACGTGGAGATCTTCAGCAGGTAGTTTTTCAGGGCTCCCGTAGCCTGGTCGATGGCCATGTGGTTGTCGTTGAGGATCACCAGCAGGTTGGTCTGCTTGCTCGCCCCGGCGTTGTTCAGCCCTTCAAAGGCGAGGCCACCGGTCATCGAGCCGTCGCCGATCACGGCCACGACCTGCCTCTTCTCGCCCCGCAGCTCGGCCGCCTTGGCCATGCCGAAGGCCGCGGAGATCGACACCGACGCATGCCCCCCGCCGAAGGCGTCATAGGGGCTCTCGGACATCTTCGGGAAACCGCTGATACCGCCCAGATGCCGCTTGGTCCGGAAGGCCTCGCGGCGCCCGGTGATGATCTTGTGGGCATAGGTCTGATGGCCCACGTCCCAGACAATCTTGTCGTCGGGCGTATCGAAGACGTAATGCAGCGCAGCCGCCAGCTCGACGGCCCCGAGACTCGAGGCGAGGTGTCCGGGATGCACCGAGCACTCGTCGATGATGTACCGCCGCAGCTCGTCGCAATACGCCCGCAACTCCTCCGCAGAGAGGGTTTTCAGGTCGCCCGGGGAGTTGATTCGATGGAGCAGTTTGTATTCTTCGGACATGTTCGGTACTTCACTGACGAAAGCGGAAGACAAAGATAATGTATCCGAAGCGCAATACCAAATTTTATTTCCGAAGGGGCCCGCCGCCCGCCCCGATTTCATAAAGATACGCCCGGGATGCGGATTATTCCGAAAAATTTTCCTATCTTCGCCATAGATAAATTTCCGGAATGATGAAATACAAACGCATACTCTTGAAATTGAGCGGCGAATCGTTGCAAGGAACGGCCGGCTACGGACTCTCGCCCGAGGTGCTGCAGTCCTACGCCGAACAGATCCGCGACGCGGCGGCTTCTGGCGTGCAGATCGGCATCGTAATCGGCGGCGGCAACATCTTCCGCGGCCTCTCGGGCGCCAAGCGAGGCTTCGACCGCGTGAAGGGCGACCAGATGGGCATGCTGGCCACGATCATCAACTCGCTGGCACTCCAATCGGCCCTCGAGGACAACGGCGTGAAGTGCAAGGTGCTCACCTCGATCCGCATGGAGCCCATCGGCGAATACTACTCGAAGGCCCGGGCCATCGAATACCTCGAGGCGGGCTACGTCGTAATCATCGGCGGCGGCACGTCGAACCCCTATTTCACGACCGACTCGGCGGCAGCGCTGCGCGGCATCGAGATCGAGGCCGACATCCTGCTGAAGGGCACGCGCGTGGACGGCGTCTACACGGCCGATCCGGAGAAGGATCCCACGGCCGTGAAGTTCGACGAAATCTCCTTCGAGGAGGTGCTCGACCGGCGGCTCAAGGTCATGGACCTGACGGCTTTCACGCTCTGCCGCGAAAACCGCCTCGAAATCCTTGTCTTCGACATGGATACGGTCGGAAACCTCGGCAAGGTCCTTGCCGGCGAAGGAATCGGAACCCGCGTAAAACTGTAAGGATATGGCTGAAAAGAAGAGCAACAAGTCATTGTGGGTGATGCTGGCGCTGATCGCGGTCATCCTCGCGGTCATCCTGCTGCTTCCCGGATGCGACCGCACGGCCAAGGAGGCGGACGAGGAGCAGGCCGCCACGCTCGTCAAGGTCGGAGACACGGCCCCCGACTTTGTCGTCGGCATGTTCGACGGTTCGCAGGTCCGGCTGTCGGATCTGCGCGGCAAGGTCGTGCTGCTGAATTTCTGGGCTACCTGGTGCCCGCCCTGCCGCGCTGAAATGGCCCGTGTCGACACAGATGTCATCGAGCGCTTTGCCGGCCGCGACTTCGTCTTCCTGCCGCTTTCGCGCGGTGAGGCACGCAGCGACGTGGCCTCCTTCCGCGAAAAGAACGGATACGACTTCCCGATGGGTCTCGATTCGACCAAGTCGGTCTTCGGACTCTACGCCTCGAACTACATCCCCCGCAACTTCCTGATCGACCGCGAGGGAAAGATCGCGGCCACGTCGGTCGGTTACGACACCGCGGAGTTCGACGAACTGATCCGCACCATCGAAAAGACGCTTGAAAATCAATAATGCAAAGACTATGGATACCAAAACGATTCTCAACGAAGCCACCACACGCATGCAGAAGGCCGTCGATCACCTCGAAGAGGAGCTGCTCAACATCCGGGCCGGCAAGGCATCGCCCAACGTGCTGAACGGCGTGATGGTCGATTATTTCGGTTCGCAGGTTCCCGTATCGGGTGCCGCCAGCGTTACCGTTCCCGACGCCAAGACCGTATTGATCCAGCCGTGGGACAAGAACATGCTGCGGCCGATCGAAAAGGCGATCATCGACTCGAACATCGGCCTGACCCCCTCGAACAACGGCGAGACGATCCGTCTGACGATTCCGCCCCTGACGGAGGAGCGCCGCAAGAGCCTGGTAAAGCAGGTGCGCGGTGAGGGCGAAACGGCCCGCATCAGCCTGCGCAACGCCCGCCGGGATGCCGTCGAGGCCTTCAAGAAAGCCCTGAAGGAGGGCATGCCCGAAGATGAGTCGAAGGACGGCGAAACGCAGTCGCAGAAGCTGCTCGAGAAGTTCTCGAAGCTGCTCGACGAGGCGCTTGCCAAGAAGGAGAAGGAGATCATGACGGTATAGGCGGTCCGCCTGTGCTACGAAAAAATCCGGTGCCGGCATAAGTCGGCACCGGATTTTTCCATATATTTGCCCTCCCTAACCCTCCCATAGTGATGAAGAAACTGTTGTTCGGGGTCATCGCGTCATTGGCGCTGATTCCGGGGCTCCGGATGCCGACGGCTGCAGCACAGGGCTATGTGAAGCTCAATGCACTCTACGCGTTGGCCGGCGTGGCGAATCCCGCCGTGGAGTTCGCCATATCGCCCAAATCGACTCTGCAGACCGATATTGTCGTTTCGCCCTGGAAATCGATCAACGACTACCACATGCTCTTCGCCATCTTCATGGGCGAATACCGCCGCTACTTCAAGGGCCACAACGAAGGGTGGTACCTCGGCGCCAACCTCGGCATGATGGCCTTCAACATGTCGAAACCGTACATTCAGGACTGGAAGCTGAAATTCGAGAACCGCTACTGCAAGGGTTACGGCATGATGATCGGTCTCTGCGTGGGCTGGGAGCACCGCCTCGGCGAGCGGTGGCTCGTGGATGCCTATCTGGGCTGGGCCTGGATGGACAGCCACTACAACGGATACAGCTTCGAGGGCGAGATCGACATGTATCCCCACCGCCCTGTCCAGCCGAAATATCCCGACCCCTTCAACGGATCCTCCGAGTGGTATCCCAACAAGATCGGCGTTTCGTTCGGATACCGGATCTTTGCCCGAAAAAATAGCTCGCCACAACGGCAGGGGCCGTTCCCGACAAGCGGCCCGACATCCTTACATAAAAAGCGAGGACCGGACATCCGACTCCCGCTTTCATCTGAAGAGCAACTTCCCCGCCGTCAGAAGGCGAAGAGATTGACGCCCACCTGCAGATAACCGTCCCGCAGGCCGGGATTCCACATCGCGTGGGCGAAGAGGGGCATCTCGAATTTCTTGATCCGCAGCTTGTAGGTCGTCTTGAGCGAGATCTGGTTGATGCCGTCGCTGCCGTAGAAGTTCGCGTGTCCGTCCACGCCGTCGCGGTTGAAGGCGAACGTACCGCCCAGGCCCAGATCCACGATCCAGTGCTCGTCGCGGAAGACGCTGTATTCGGCATAGACGAAGGTCGAGTAGCGGTTGTTGCCCGCGTCGTTCAGGTCGCGGCCGGCGAAGATCGTCGCCCAGTTCAGCCGCAACGGCACCTCGAAGAGCGTATCGAAGTTGTAGCCCACGCTCAAATCGAGGAAATGGCTCGTCGAGAACTTGTTGTAGTTGAAGATGTCCTTGCTGAAGGGCAGCTCGGGCGAATAGTTGTAGATATCCCACAGGGCCACGGAGAACCCGGCCACGGAATAGGAGAGGTAATAGTCGAACTCCTTGTAGTCGCCCGTAAAGTCCGTACCGCCCCACAAGCCGACCTTGAGTCCGTCGTTGAGGAAGCCGACATTCACGTCGGCAGCCAGCACGCCGCCGTCAGCGACCTGAAGGCCGCGCCAGAGGTGCATGTTCTGAAGCGTTCCGCTGAAATGGAGCTTCTGCCCGTAAGCGGCATTGCAAAGCAGCAGCGCCGCAAGGGGCAGCATCGAGAGCTTGAAGCGTTTCATGACCGGTCGGTTTTAGCAGAAGATCAGACAATAGCCGGCGGCAGCCAGGAATCCGCCGATGATGGGTCCTACGACCGGCACCCACGAGTAGGCCCAGTCGTTCGAGCCCTTGCCCTTGATAGGCAGCACGGCGTGCGCGAGACGCGGCGCCAGGTCGCGGGCCGGGTTGATGGCGTAACCCGTGGTTCCTCCGAGCGACATGCCCAGTGCGACGATGAGCATCGCCACGGGGAAGGCGCCGAGAGCACCCATGCCGACCTCGGGCGTATTGCCCTGGATCGAGAGCGCGAGGATCACGAAGACGAGCACGAACGTTCCGAGAATCTCACTGAAGAGGTTGCGGCCGTAGTTGCGGATGGCCGGGGCGGTGCAGAAGGTTCCCAGCTTGGCGGCCGGATCGTCCGTGGCGTCGTAGTGGTCCTTGTAGAAGGCATAGACGAGCACGGCACCGACGAAGCCGCCGAGCATCTGCGCCACGATGTAGGGCACCACGAGGCTCCAGCTGAAGGTGCCGGCGGCTGCCAGGCCCAGCGTAACCGCAGGGTTCAGGTGGGCTCCCGAATAGGGCCCCGAAATGAAGACACCCAGCATGACGGCAAGACCCCACGCAAGCGTGATGACGACCCAGCCGCCGTTCTCGCCCTTCGATTTCTTCAGGCAGTTCGAGGCGACGACGCCGTCGCCGAAAAGCACCAGAACGGCCGTTCCGATAAATTCGAACAGGCACTTTACAAATACATCATTCATGGCAGTTTGAGGTTTTAGGTTGGTGTGAGGTTTCAGGTTCGGCAGGTTATTTCGTGTAGTCGCTCAACGTACGCTTGACGGCATCCTTCCATCCGTCCTGCGCGGCACGGACCTTCTCTTCCTCCCATGAGGGCTCGAAGACGCGGTCGATCTGCCACTGCTTGCGGATCTCGTCGATGCTCGACCAGTAGCCCACGGCCAGACCGGCCAGATAGGCGGCACCCATGGCCGTGGTCTCGACGACCTGCGGGCGGATGACCTTCGTGCCGAGAATATCGGCCTGGAACTGCATCAGCAGGTTGTTGCGCGAAGCGCCGCCATCGACCTTGAGCTCCCGGAGCGGAACCCCGGCGTCGCGCGACATGGCGTTGGTGATGTCCATCGTCTGGTAGGCGATACCTTCGAGCGCCGCGCGGGCGATGTGCGCCGTGGTCGTGCCGCGGCTGATGCCCGTAATCGTACCGCGGGCATACTGGTCCCACCACGGGGCGCCGAGGCCCGTCAGTGCCGGAACGAAATAGACACCGTTCGTATCGGGAACCTGCGAGGCAAGCGCCTCGACCTCCGATGAGGACTTGATGACGCCCAGCCCGTCGCGCAGCCACTGTACGACCGATCCGCCGACGAAGATACTGCCCTCGAGGGCGTAGTTCACCACGTCGCCGATCTTCCAGGCCACGGTCGTGATGAGGTTGTTTTTCGAGAGAATGGGCTTCTCGCCGCTGTTCATCAGCAGGAAGCAGCCCGTGCCGTAGGTGTTCTTGACCATGCCCGGCTCGGTGCACATCTGGCCGAAGAGAGCCGCCTGCTGGTCGCCGGCGATACCCGATATAGGCACCTTGTGGGCGAAGATCGTCGTTTTGGTGTGTCCGTAAACCTCGCTCGAGGACTTCACCTCGGGCATCATCGAACGCGGGATGTCGAACAGATCCAGCAGCTCCTGGTCCCACTCCAGCGTGTTGATGTTGAAGAGCATCGTACGCGAAGCGTTGCTCACATCGGTAACATGCACCTCGCCGCGCGTCAGGCGCCAGATGAGCCAGGTATCGACCGTACCGAAGAGCAGCTTGCCCTTCTCGGCGCGCTTGCGCGCTCCGGGGACGTTGTCGAGGATCCACTTGATCTTCGTGGCGCTGAAATAGGCGTCGATAATCAGGCCGGTCTTCTGGCGGATCATGTCGGTAACGCCCTGCTTTTTCAGTTCGTCGCAGTAGTCCGACGTACGGCGGTCCTGCCAGACAATCGCATTGTAGATCGGCTCCTCGGTCTCGGAATCCCACACGATGGTGGTCTCGCGCTGGTTCGTGATGCCGATGCCGGCGATGTTCAGACCGTTGATGTCGAGCGTCGTGATCGCCTCGGCGATGACCGAAGCCTGCGAGGACCAGATTTCGTGCGGATCATGCTCCACCCAGCCCGACTGCGGGAAGATCTGGCGGAATTCGCGCTGCGCCACGGCGCATGTCGTGCCTTTTTCGTCGAAAACGATGGCCCGGGAGCTGCTCGTTCCCTGGTCAAGTGCAAGAATGTACTGTTTCATAGGTTCAGATTATCGGTTGGTTAGATGTTTTTCGGTTTCAGCATGCGGCGTTTCAGGCCAGCCGCGAGGCGAGAATCGACAGCGGGTGTTCGCACCGCTTGCTCGTGGACATTTCGATCTGCCACTTGCAGGTTTCGCAGTCGGTGGCCACCAGATCGGCGTCCGAGGCTTCGATCTGGCGGAAAAGCGGCTCGCCCACGGCCTGCGAGGTGCGGTAATTCTCCTTCTTGAAGCCGTAGGTGCCGGCAATGCCGCAGCACTGCGAGTCGAGGACAATGACCTCGACGCCCGGGATCATGCGCAGCAACTCGATCGAATAGTAGGCCCAGCCCATCTTTTCCATGTGGCAGGGGGTGTGGTAAGCCACACGCAGCGGCGTCGTATCCTTGAATTTCAGCCGGCCGCGGTTCTTCTGCAACAGCCGGTAGAGATAGCGCGTCGCCAGCTCGATATGGTCGCGGACATCCTCATTCCGCAGTTCGAGCAGGTGCGGGTACTCGTCGCGCAGCGTGAAGGTGCAGGTCGAGGAGGTCGTGATGACGTCCATTTTACGATCGTTCACCGCCGTGCGGATCGACGCAAGGTTGGTCTCGGCCTGCCGCCGCGCCTGCTTGTAGAGTCCGTTGGAGATGAGCGCCACGCCGCAGCACTTCTCCCTGTCGAGCAGGCGCACGCCGTAGCCCAGAGCATTCATGATGCGGATGAGATCCTTGCCCAGCTGCGGGTTGTTGTAGTTCACATAGCAGCCGTGAAAGTAGCTCACCTGACGCGGAAAGGCCTCCTGCGCTGCGGCCGCATGCTTACGGTACCACGAGGTGAAGGTGCCGTGGGCATATTTGGGGAAGATGCGCCGGTGGTCGATGCCCATCACCTTGTCCATCACCAGACGCACGGGCTTGAGGGCTACGGCCGTATTGACGATCGGCGCGAAGGGCGTGGCGAGCGTGCCCACGAGGTCCGTGTTGGCCAGCACGAAGTTGCGCGGCGAGGTGTTGCGCTGCGGACCGTACTTGATGCGGGCAGCCTGGATGATGTCGCCGATGCGGACGTTCGAGGGGCAGGCCACCTCGCAGCGCTTGCAGTTCATGCAGTATTTCAGGGCCGCGTCGAAGAAATCCGGACGCTTCAGACGCAGACGCTCTCCGTCGGGTCCGGCCTGCTTGGGACCGGGATAATCCGGGTTCACGGCGGCTACAGGGCAGTAAACGGTGCAGACCGTGCACTTGATGCACTGCTCGAAATTGTTTTCGCTGACGGTATTCTGTTGCGTATTCATGGCCATTTGCTGTTTAGGATCTCATCTGCGACATAAAAGGCCGAAAGCAGCGACACGCCGGCGCCGCACCCCTCCTGTACGGGATGGAAGCCGGCCAGCCCGGCGCCTGCACCATAGAGGTTGCCGATTGCGCGGCCCTCGCGGACGACATGCAGCGCCGCATCGGTGCGCACGCCGAATGCCTGATAGTTCTGACGGTCGAAGAAACGCAGCGTATACCACTGCGACCGGTCGGGCGTATAGACCGTATCGGCCCCGAAGACAGGTTCGACGATCCGGTCGGGCGTAGCCACAAGTCCCCGGCTGAAGAAACTTCCCGAAGCCAGCACGAAGTGATCGGCTTCGAAGGAAATATCGCCGTGGTTGGCCGTGAATACCGCCCTTACGCAACCCGCGCCGTATTCGGCGTGCTGCACGCTGTCGCCGAGGAAATATTCGCCTCCGAGGGCGCGGAAACGGTGCTGCAGCGCCTGCTGGGCCCGGATGCCCGGAATCGACGGCGGCAGGGTGGGCAGCAGATAGAGCGGCGTCGGAATCTTCGCACGCAGCACCTCGAGCGAGTCGTTGCGGTTGAGCCCGATGATCGCCGGAAGAATCAGCGCGTCGCACGCCGCGGCGGCATCCCGCACCTGGGCGGCCAGCGCCTCGAGGTTCCGCTCGTGGTCGAAGACGCGGGCGATGTTGGCCGAACGCATCTCGCTCGGATTCCGGCGGATCTGCTCCAGATCGGGCAGGTTCACCGACGCGAAGGTACACTCGATGTCGTATTTGCGGAACTCCTCGGCAATAAATTCGGGGTAGAAATCCAGAAATCCCTCGACATTCGCGATACAGACCTTGCGGAACGGCAGCCGGTCGGGGGCTTCGGCCGTAAGATAGCCGTCGATGGTCAGCCAGGTGGCTTTGGCTCGGCCCATCGGAGTAATGCGGAAGTGGTTGCGCCGGCAATCGCCCGACACCGGGATGCCCGCGGCACGCAGCAGCTCCGGAGCCGCAAGGGCATATTTCTCACAACGTTTCGCGCCCATAACGGCATAGGGGTGCCCGGGATCGGTGCGTTCGAGTGCGGCGATACCCGCCAGCGGATCCTCCACATCGGACCCGTCGGGCATCTTCCCGAGCAGGTCGAACGAACCCGAAGAGAAGTGCAGGGCACTCTGTCCCTGCGAGATGATGGCGCAGCGCCTGCCCGCCTCGGCCAGCCGGATGCCGCAGGCCATGCCTGCAAGGCCTCCGCCGATGATTACGGTATCGAATCTCATTTTGCAGCAGTTTTTTCGTCCGACAATCCGCACACGCTCTCGTAAATCCAGGTCGTGTACTCGCTTTCACGCAGCGTATCGCCCCAGGCGATGGGTTGCATGCCCTTCCAGCGTTCGTTGAGGAAGCTGACCAGATCGGCCTTGGCTTTCCTGGCGCAAACGGCGTCCCTGCGTCCCATGAGGCCCGCGGCCCGGCAGGCGCACAGCTCGCCCTGACAGGTTCCCATGCCGATGCGCGTACGCCGACGCAGATCGACCAGGTTGTTCACCGAGAGATGTTCCATGGCATACTCCACCTCGCCGATCGAGACCTCCTCGCATTCGCAGACGAGGCTGTTCTTGAGCGAATCGCCGCTGTCGATGCGCGTCGCCAGGTCGCCGTGGCGCGAAATGGCCGAACGACGCTGTGCCAGCGGCTTGCGGCTGATCTTCTTCTCGACCTCCTCGCGCTTCTCGGTGGAGCCGGGAAGGGGAATTTCGGCCGTGCGGCACTTCTCGGGATTGCCGATCTTCTTGCAGATGAGATCCGTGGCCCACTCGGCCATCAGACGGTAGGTCATCAGCTTGCCGCCCGTGATGGTGATGAAGCCCTCCATGCCGTCGCGCGTGGCGTGGTCCAGCAACACGATACCGCGGCTGACCGTACGGCCGCTCGGATCGTCGTCCGAAGCGACCAGCGGCCGCACGCCCGCATATGCGCGCAGAATACGCGTCGTAGCCAGTTGCGGCGCGAGTTTCTCACCCTCGCGCAGCAGGATGTCCACCTCGTCGGGGGTGATGTTCATGTTGTCGATCTGGTCGAAGGGAATCTTGCTCGATGTGGTGCCGATCAGCGAGATCGTATCGCCCGGAACCAGGATGTCGGCATCGGCCGGCTTGCGGCAGCGGTTGAGCACCATGCGGTTCACGCGGTGCCCGAAGATCAGCAGCGCCCCCTTCGCAGGAAGCATATTGACCACGATGCCCGCCTTGGCGGCGATGCCGTGGCCCCAGATGCCTCCGGCATTGACAACCACCTGGGCGTAGTAATTCTCCTCACCGTGCGTGAGATGGTCGTAAACCCGCACGCCGACGATGCGGTTCTGCTCGCGGAGCAATTCCCGGACCTCGGCATAGGTGCGGATCTCGGCGCCGTGCGCCCGGGCATCGAGAATATTCGACGACGTGAGCCGGAACGGATCCACGGCACCGTCTGGAACACGCACGGCACCGATCAGAGCCGGGTTGGCCGCAGGCTCCAACCGCCGGGCCTCCTCGGGATCGAGGATGTCGGCCCGGATTCCGGCGGTACGGCACGCCTCGACGAAACGGGCCTGGTACTCCAGGCCGTCCTCTGGAAGCGTAATGAACAGCCCGTCGGTCTCCTCGACACAGTGTGCGGCAATCCGGCGCAGAATCATGTTTTCACGGATGCACTCCTCGGCCGATTCCCGGTCCGTTACGGCATAGCGCGCACCGCTGTGCAGCAATCCGTGGTTGCGGCCCGTAGCACCGGTGGCGATGTCGGAGCGCTCGAGCAGCAGGGCCTTGACACCCCGCATCGAACAGTCCCGCGCAATGCCCGCTCCGGTGGCTCCGCCGCCGATGATGATGACATCGTAGGTATTGTTCATAGGTTGGTGGGTAGATTAATCCGATACAAAGGTAATACACTTTTTTCAAAAACAAAATAAAACGAAAGAATTTTTATTTCATTTTACTCTATTTTCTGCAAAAATACCGGTATTAAGGGCTAATTCAAAATGATTCGAAATTAAAAACGAAAGAAATCGAAGATCTACCGGCTTCCCCGGAACAGCCCGCGGCTGATCCCCAGGCGCAGACGCAGCAGCCATACGAAGCGGCGCGGGGACATCGTGAAGACCAGACACAGCGTAGCGCCCCACTTGACGACCTCCAGCAGGCAGGTTTTCAACATCCGGTGGTGGATCCGGGCCCGCAGGCGCTGGCTGACGCCGACGTTGTAGCTCAACCGGCGAAAATAGTCCGCCGTGAGTTTCGACGGCGGAATGATGTGCCACATCACCGCCCCGGGAACATACCAGATCGTCTCACCGCCCCGCAGCAGCCGCTCGAAGAAGTCATTCTCCTCACCGCCGATCAGGCGGCCGTTCACGCGGCCCAGCGACGGGTCGAAACCGCCGTAACGAGCCAGTCCGGTACGACGGAAAGCCATATTGCCTCCGCCCGGGACCCGCCCCGCAGGGAACGGGCGCACCGCATCGCCGAAGTCCATCGGATTGGCAATGGGCATCTCGGTCCATTTCGACATCCACGACGGGCGACCTTCGGGATACTCGGCAATAATCCGGCCACCGGCCACGACGGCATCGGGATGCGTATCGAAAAAAGCGAGATAGGCCTCCAGAAACGACTCGTTCACCCGTTCGTCGTCATCGATAAAGGCGACGATCGGGCCCGCGACCTCCGCAAGGCCCCGGTTGCGGGCACAGGATACGCCCGGGCCCGTCTCCCGGACCATCCGGAGATTCACATCGGGATGTGCGGCGGCAAAGGCGGCAAAACGCTCCGCCGTATCGTCCGGGGAGTTGTTGTCCACGACAAGGCACTCCCACTCCCCGGGCGGCAGCGTCTGCCGCACAACGGATTCGAGTGCCGCAAGTAGCGGCACGGCACGGTTGTGGGTGGGGATAACGAGGCTGATGCGAATCATACTACGAAAATAACGATTTATCCGCAAAAAACCGCTATCTTTGCGCAAAATCAAAACGACATGAACATGTGCAGAAAAATACGCTCGCTGCTGCCGCTCCTTGCGCTGATGCTGACCTCGCTGGCGGTCTCGGCACAAAACGTCCGATGGAACAGCCAGGTAGAGCCCCTCGAAGGCAACCGGTACCGGATCGTACTCGAGGCCAAAATCCCCGCCGGATACCATATGTATGATATGGGGCCCTACGAAGGAGGACCCAATGCGACCGCCATCACCTTCATCCCGGGCGAAGGGGTCGCACTTGACGGCAGTGTCGAACAGCTCTCGACACCCCACCGCTATTTCGACCAGATGTTCCAGATGGAGATCGGCACCTTCTCCGGCAAGGCGCAGTTCGCCCAGGGCGTAACGCTCACGGCCGCGGAAGCCACGCTCAAGGCCCGGATCGAATGGATGATCTGCGACGATACGAGCTGCATGCCGCCCGAGGATACGGAGCTGACGATCACCGTGCCCGAAGGCGCGGCCGCAACGGCAGCCATCGAAGCCGCCCCGACAACCCCGGCGCCCGAAACCGCCGCGCCCGCCACAAAGGATGCCGCCGGAAGCAAGGGGCTCTGGGCCCTGATTATCGAGGCGATCCTCTGGGGATTCGCCGCCCTGCTGACGCCCTGCGTTTTCCCGATGGTGCCGATGACCGTATCGTACTTCCTCAAAGGCGAGGGAGGTGCAGCCCTGGGACGCCTTCGCGCCTCGCTTTACGGCCTCTTTATCGTCCTTTTGTACACGGTGCCCATCGCCGCCATCATCCTCATCACGCGCATCGTCGGCGGCGACGCCGTAACGGCCGACATCTTCAACTGGCTCGCCACACACTGGCTGCCGAACGTCATCTTCTTCCTCGTCTTCATGGTCTTCGCCGCCTCGTTCTTCGGAGCGTTCGAAATCACCATGCCGTCGTGGATGGTGAACAAGACCGACTCGAAGGCCGACACGAAGGGCCTCGGAGGCATCTTCTTCCTCGCCCTGACGCTCGTGCTGGTGTCGTTCTCCTGCACGGGTCCCATCGTCGGATCGGTGCTTATCAAATCGACCTCCGGGGAGTTCTGGACGCCGATCATCACCATGCTGGCCTTCTCCGTAGCCTTCGCCCTGCCGTTCACCCTCTTCGCACTGTTCCCCTCGGTGCTGAAGAAGCTTCCGAAGAGCGGCGGATGGCTCAACTCCGTGAAGGTCGTCATCGGATTCATCGAAGTGGCCCTCGGCATGAAGTTCCTCTCGGTCGCCGACCAGACCTATCACTGGGGACTGCTCGACCGCGAGATCTACCTCGCCGTCTGGATCGTCGTCTTCTCGCTGCTGGGGCTCTACCTGCTGGGCAAGATCCGCTTTGCGCATGACGATGAGGTCCAGCACCTCGGTGTCGGACGCCTGGCGCTCTCCATCGTCGTCTTCTCGTTCGTCGTCTATATGATCCCGGGCATGTGGGGAGCTCCGCTCAAGGGCCTTTCGGGATACCTTCCGCCGCTCACGACTCAGGATTTCGTCCTCGGGGCCAACACCGCCACGGCAGCGCCTGCCGCCACGTCGGACGGAACCGTCGGCAAGCCCAAATACAGCGATTTTCTCCACCTTCCGCACGGGCTCGAAGGGTTCTTCGACCTCGAGGAGGCCGAAGCATACGCCGCAAAGGTCGGCAAGCCCCTCTTCATCGACTTCACGGGCCACGGCTGCGTGAACTGCCGCGAAATGGAGGCCCGCGTATGGTCCGATCCCGAGGTGCTCGAAATCCTGCGCAACGACTACGTCATCTGCGCTCTCTACTCGGACGACAAGAAGGTGCTCCCCGAGGAGGAGTGGGTTACAACCGACGCCGGGAAGGTCCTCAAAAGCCTCGGCAAGATCAACTCCTACTACGCCCTGAAGACCTACGGCGTGAATGCCCAACCCTACTACGTCTTGCAGGGTACCGACGGACAACCGCTGGTCGAGCCCCGCGGGTATGACCTCTCGGTCGAAGGATTCATCGCATTCCTCCGCAGCGGTCTGGAGGCCTACCGGAACGGGAAATAGTTTCCGTACGGCCGAATCCGACATGCGGTCCGCAGCCCCACCCCGTTGCGGACCGCATTCCTTTCAGGGGCAACCGTTCCGAACGGAACAACAACACGACGCTTCCTTTCATTTTTTGTGCATTTCATGCATGGTGCGGCAGTATTTTTGATCTACATTTGCAGGCCACGATGAAAGAAGAATTCGATCTGTTTGGGCATCGTGCCTCCACCGCTGCGCAACGACGGTGCAAAGAGGAGAATCCGGCGACGGATTCGAAGGAAGAGGTTTGAAACCGGTAACGCAACAACTGATTGTCATGCAATCCGACTTCGGGGGAGGGATCCGCAAAGATCCCTCCCCTTCCGTTTCCGCCCGCCGCGACGAATGCTTCCGAAAAAAACGGGGACCGGGTGCCCGAAGGCCCCGATCCCCGCATGAAAACCGATCGACGACCGGTCTATTTGCCCAGCTGCATCTTCTCGATCAGCGCCCGCGTCTCGGGCTTGTGTCCGCGGAAGCGGACGTAGAGCTCCATGGGATCCTCCGTGCCGCCCTTCGAAAGGATGTTGTCGCGGAACGATGTCGAAACCTCCCGGTTGAAGATCCCCTTCTCCTTGAAGAGCGAGAAGGCATCGGCCTCGAGCACCTCGGCCCACTTGTAACCGTAGTAACCGGCGGCATAGCCTCCGGCGAAGATATGTCCGAAGGCCGGCGACATGGCCGTACCCTCGACGGCGGGCAGCACCTGCGTCGGAGCCATCGCCTCCAGCTCGAAACTCTCGACATCGCCCTCGAAAGGCTCGGTGAGCGTATGCCAGGCCATGTCGGTCAGGCCGAACGACAACTGCCGCACGTTGGCATAGGCCGCCAGGTAGTTCTGCGCGGCAACGATGCGATCGACGATCTCCGCAGGGATCTTCTCTCCGGTCTGGTAGTGTGCGGCCCACAGGTCGAGAAACTCCTTCTCCGTAGCCCAGTTCTCCATGATCTGCGAAGGGAGCTCCACGAAATCGCGGTAGACGTTCGTACCTGTGAGCGACTCGTACGAACCTTCGCCCAGCATACCGTGCAGCGAGTGTCCGAACTCATGCAGGAAGGTCTCCACCTCGTCGAAGGTCAGCAGCGAAGGCGATGTCTCGGTGGGCTTCGTGAAGTTCATCACCAGCGAAACGAGCGGGCGCGTCTCCACGCCGTCCACGCACTTCGCACCGCGGAACTCGGTCATCCACGCCCCCGAATTCTTCGAAGCCCGCGGAAAGAAGTCGAGGTAAAGCACCGCCATGAAGCGTCCTTCGGCGTCGGTTACGTCATAGGCCGTTACGTCGGGATGGTAGACCTCGATCTCCGGATTCGGCGTGAAATTCAGCCCGTAGAGTTTGTTGGCCAGCAGGAAAACACCCTTCTTGACCCGCTCCAGCTCGAAGTAGGGCTTCACCATCTCGGCGTTGAGCGCATACTTTTCGTGCTTGTATTTCTCGGTATAGTAGGACCAGTCCCAGGGCATCAACGTTCCCTTGAATCCCTGCGAGGCGGCATACTCCGAGATCGTGCGGTAGTCGGCATCGGCGTACTCCTTCGTGGCGTCGAGCAGCTCGTCGAGGAAGGCCCGTACGGTCGGCGTATCCTTCGCCATGCGCTCCTCAAGCACATAGTCCGCATAACAGTCGTAACCGAGCAGGCGGGCCAGCTTCAGGCGCGTATTGACGATCTTCTTGACGATCTGCGTATTGTCGAACTCGCCGCCGAGCGAGCAGGAGCTGTTCGCCCGCCAGAGCTTCTCCTTCAGCGCACGATTCGACGAATAGGTCATGAAGGGCAGGTAGCTCGGGTACTGCAGCGTTACGACCCAGCCCTTCACGCCGCGCGACTTGGCCTCGGAGGCCATACCTTCACGCACAAAGGCCGGAAGTTCGGCCACGACCGCCGGATCGGTGATGTGAAGCGTAAAGGCGTTGGTCGCCGCCAGCGAATTGCGGTCGAACTCCAGCGAAAGAGCCGACAGCTCGGTCGTATACTGGCGGTAGAGTTCCTTGTCGGCATCCGACAGCGCCGCGCCGTTGCGGGCAAAGCTCCGGTAGGTCTTCTCCACGAGGCGCTTGTCCTCGGTCGAAAGACCGCGGCCCGGATGCTCGTAGACCGCCTTCACACGGGCGAACAGCTCGGGATTGAGCGAGATGTCGTTCGACAACTCGGTCAGCTTGGGCTGCACGCGCATGGCGATCTGCTGCATCTCGTCCGAGGTGTCGGCGCTCATGAGGTTGAAGAAGACGCCCGCGATGCGATTCAACAGTTCGCCCTGACGCTCCAGCGCCACGATCGTGTTCATAAAGGTCGGCTTCTTCGGGTTGCTGACGATCGCCTCGACCTCGGCCCGCGAGCAGGCGATCGCAGCGTCGAAGGCCGGTTCATAATCCTTGAGTTCGATCCGCGAGAAGGGCGGCGTGGCGTGGGGCGTATCCCATGCGGCCAGCAGCGGATTCGTGAGGTCCAGTTCGGGCAGGTCGGCCCGGGGAATCGAATTGTCGGCACATCCGGCCGCAAGTGTCGAAAAGGTCATGATGAGCAGTGCTTTTTTCATCGTATAAGGTTTCTGGGTTTCTTCATTCGGTTTCAGGGCTACTCCTCGCGGCGAACCACCTCGTCGATGGCCACCTGCACGACCTGCGCATCGCCGGGCAAAGGACGCAGCGCCGGCTGCGGCGCCGGAAGCGAGTCGGCCGGTTCGGGCTCGTCCCACAGGCCGCGGCCGCGCAGCATCGGGATCCGGTCGGGATCCTTGCCGCGGAAATCGCGGTAGAGGCTCATGCCGTCCTCCGAGCCGCCGCGGGCGAGCACCTTGCGGCGGAAATCGTCGGCAACTCGCTTGTTGAACAGGTCTCCGCTCTCGCGGAACGCCTCGAAGGCATCCTTGTCGAGCACCTCGGCCCAGATATAGAAGTAATATCCGGCCGAGTAGCCGCCGTCGAAAATATGGCTGAAATAGGGATAGCGGTAGCGCGGCTCGATCTGCGGGATCAGGCCCCGTTTTTCGGTGAGCGCCTCCCGCTCGAAGGCCATCGGATCGAAAGCCTCGTACGCTTCGATCGAGTGGATGTCCATGTCGGAGAGGGCCGCGGCGACAAGTTCGGTGGTCATGAAGCCCTGGTTGAAAAGTTCGCTGCGGCGGATCTTGTCGATCATCGACTGGGGAATCACCTCGCCCGTACGGTAGTGCACGGCATACTGGCGCAGCAGCTCGGGGGCGAAGGCCCAGTTCTCCATGATCTGCGAGGGCAGCTCGACAAAATCGCCCTCAACCTCCGAAAGGCCGCGGTACTTCACGTCGTGGAAGAGGAAATGGAGCGCATGGCCGAATTCGTGGAAGAGCGTCTCCGCCTCGTCGAGCGTCAGCAGGGCCGGCGTATTGCCCACCGGAGGGGTGAAGTTGCAGACGATCGACACGACGGGCGCCTTGCGCACGCCCTCCTCGTAGGTCTGCTCGACGTAGTTGCCGCACCACGCCCCCTGGCTCTTGCCCGCACGCGGGAAGAAGTCGAAGTAGAGGACACCCAGGTGCGTCTCGTCGGCATCGAGCACCTCGTAGGCCATCACATCGGGGTGATAGACCGGGACGACCAGCGGCCGGAAGGTAATGCCGTAGAGCCGGTTGGCCAGGAAGAATATGCCGCTCCGGACATTCTCCAGCGAAAAATAGGGACGCAGCATCGACTCGTCGAGCGCGTATTTCTGCCGGCGGAGCTTTTCGGCGTAGTACCACCAGTCCGATGCGGCGAATTCCCCGTCGGGATAATCCTTGCGGAAAAGTTCCTCCATCTCGGCCAGCTCCTCCTTCGCCCGCTCGAGCGCCGGCGTCCAGATGCCGTCCAGCAATTCATAGACGGCACCCGTCGTGCGGGCCATCTCGTCATCGACGACATAGGCGGCATAGGAGGGATAGCCCAGCAGGTGCGCCTTCTCCGTACGCAGGCGGATAAAGTCGTTGATGAGCTGTTTGTTGTCGTACTCGTCGCCGTGGTTGCAACGGTTCAGGTAGGCCGTATAGATGCTGTCGCGCAGCTCCCGGTCGGAGGAGTAGGTCAGGAAGGGGATCATGCTCGGTTTGTGGAGCGTGAAGAGCGCCGCATCGCCCTTGCCCCGCTCGCGGGCCGCCTCACGGGCCGCCTCCAGCACATCGTTCGGAAGGCCGCCCATCCGCTCCTTGGGAACCACCATCTCAAAACGGTTGTTCTCGGCCAGGAGGTTGTTGCCGAAGCGTACCGCGGCAAGAGCCAGCTCGCCGTTGATCTCCTTCAGGCGCGCCTTCTGCTCCCCGTCAAGCAGGGCCCCGGCCCGCACGAAACGCCGGTAGGTCTTCTCCAGCAGCCGTTGCTGCCCGGCGTCGAGGCCGAGCGCCTCCCGTCGCTCGTAAAGGTCGCGGATGCGCGCAAAGAGCCGCTCGTCGAGCAGAATCCGGTCGTAATGGGCCGCAAGCCGCGGCATAAGCTCCTCCTGCAGGGCCTGCAGCTTGGCATTGTTCTCCGCGGCGCACAGCATGCCGAAAACCAGCTCGGTCTGCGCCAGCATCGCCCCGGAACGGTCGTAGGCCAGGATGACGTTTTCGAACGTGGGATCGTCGTTGTTCGTCGCAATGGCGTCGATCTCGGCGTCGTGCAGCGACATGCCCCGCTCGAAAGCCGGCAGGAAGTGTTCGGGACGGATCTCATCGAAGGGTGGCACCCCATAGGGCGTCGTCCACTCCGCGAAGAAAGGGTTCTCCCCGCTTTTTTTCTCGGACTCGCACGATACACAATTCATAATCAGAAAAAGTGTCAATAATCCAGCAATAGGTTTCATCTGTCGTCTTATTTGTATAACTTTGCGGCTCGGAAACTTCCGCAGCGGCAGAAGCCCGCAGGGAAGCCGTTGCAAAGTTAGTAAATTATAACAGGTATGCAACTATTTTACGCCCCCGACATCGAGGTCCCGTACCATACGCTCGGCGAGGAGGAATCGAAACACTGCATACGGGTGCTCCGCCTCTCCTGCGGCGACGAGATCCATCTGACCGACGGACGGGGAAACCTCTACCGGGCGGAGATCACGGACGACCACCCCAAACACTGTACCGTACGGATCCTCTCGACGGAAAACCGGTACGGAAAACTGCCCTACGGGCTGACCGTGGCCGTGGCCCCGACGAAAAACGCCGACCGCTTCGAGTGGTTTCTCGAGAAGGCTACCGAGGTGGGCATCTCATCCATCCTGCCCCTCGAAACCGAGCACAGCGAGCGCCGCACGTTCAGGGCCGAGCGGGGCGAGAAGGTCATCACGGCCGCGATGAAACAGTCGCTCAAGGCCTACCGCCCGGAACTGCGGCCGCTGACGACGTTCCGCGAGGCGGTGCTCCAACCTTTTGACGGACAGCGCTTCCTGGCCCACTGCGCACCGGCCCGGCGTCCCGAAGGGAAGCGCTATCTCCCGCAGGCCGTCAGGGCCGGCTCGAACGTCGAGGTGTTCATCGGCCCCGAAGGGGATTTCTCGTCCGAAGAGATCGACCTCGCCCTGGCCCACGGATTCGTGGAGATCACCCTCGGCGACCAGCGGCTGCGCACCGAAACGGCAGCCCTGACGGCCGTGGTGATGGTCGCAGTGGCCAACACCCTGAAACCAACGGAATGATGTTTACGCTCTACTCACTCATCGCACTGGCCGCAATCACGGCCCTGCTCTTTGCCGTGCCGCTCCGCAGGAAAGGGCTCACGGCACTCATCCTCATCGGAATCGGAGCACTCGGAAGCTGTGCGCTGGCCGTCCGGACACTGATCGGAGGAGTGCCGACGCAGCTGTGGAGCGGGCCGAACGTCCTCTTCCACGGCGACACCGGCTCGATGAACACCCTCTCGGCCCTCTTCGTCCTGATTATCGGCATCGGATCGGTCGCCGCAACGGCCTATTCACGGGGATACCTCGCCGCAGAACTCACCCACAAGTCTCCGGCACATGTCTCGCTGCACTACACCGCGCTCACGGTTATGTATTACGCCATGCTGGGCGTCGTGCTCTCCGACGGAGGCTACTCGTTCCTCTTCTTCTGGGAGCTGATGACCGTGGCGTCGTTCCTGCTCATCCTCTTCGAGGCCGAGCGCCGCGAGGTGCGCCGCGCGGCACTCTCGTACCTCATCATGATGCACATCGGCTTCGTCCTGCTGCTCGCCGGATTCGTATGGGTCGCCACCGAGGCCGGTTCGGGCTCGTTCGGCGCGCTGGCCGGATACCTGCACACGCGGCCCGGCCTGCCGCTGTTCATCCTCTTCCTGGCGGGATTCGGCATGAAGGCGGGACTGTTCCCGATGCATGTCTGGCTTCCGGAAGCACACCCCGCAGCCCCGTCGCACGTCTCGGCGCTGATGTCGGGCGTGATGATCAAGACCGGCATCTACGGCATCCTGCGCACCACGGCCGCCGTGGGCGGGCAGACGTCGCTGCACACCGCCGGGATGATCCTCCTCGCGGCAGGCATCGTTACGGGTCTCTGGGGCATCATCCTCGCGGCCACGCAGAACGACGTCAAACGGCTGCTGGCCTACTCCTCGATCGAGAACATCGGGGTCATCCTCATCGGCATCGGCGTGGCGGCCCTCGGCAAAGCCTCGGGAAATCAGGTCGTGGCAATGGCCGGCATCGCCGGGGCCCTGCTCCACACCGTAAACCACTCGTTTTTCAAGTCGCTGCTCTTCTTCGGGGCCGGCAATCTCCTCACGGCCCTGCGGACCACCTCGCTCGACAACCTCGGAGGCGTGGCCCGGCACATGCCGATGACCGCCCTGCTCTTCCTGACGGGTACGGTAGCCATCTGCGCCCTGCCGCCCCTGAACGGATTCGTCTCGGAGCTGCTGATTTATCTCGGTCTGTTCGACAGCGTCGCCTCGGGATGCGACACGCTGGCCGCAGCCGCCGGGCTCGCGGCGCTGGCCCTGATCGGCGGCATCGCACTCCTCGCCTTCACGAAGCTCTACGGTACGGTGTTCCTCGGAGCGCCCCGCACCCACGAGGTAGCCGAATCCCGGGAGGTGGACAACGGCCGCATCGCCGCCATGGCGCTCCCGCTGGCCGGCATCCTCTTCGTGGGACTCTTCCCGGGCGTGGCAACGGGAATCGTAACCCGCGCCGCCGGATTCTTCCTCCCGACGCCGACCGACACGGCCGACTGGCTGCTCGCACCGGCGCTCCGGACCGCGGGGCGCACGGTATGGCTGCTGCTGTTCGTGGCCGGAGGGCTCTACTGGCTGCGCCGCAGACTGCTGTGCAACCGCCCCGTCTCGGAAGGCCCGACCTGGGGCTGCGGATTCACGGCGCCGAACGTGCGGATGCAGTATACGGGCGAATCCTTCTCCGAAGGGCTGCAGTCCATCGCCACCTCGCTGACCCAGAACAGTGGCGAGGGAGCTCCCGTGCAGAAGGGAGAGATCTTCCCCTCGGCGCACCGCTTCGATATCGGGCACCGCGACCGCATCGGACGGCTCTTCGCAGCCTGGTGGGTGGAGCTGCTGCGGCGCATCAACGCCCGCGTCATGCGGCTCCGCACGGGCAAGATCAACCACTACGTCCTCTTCGCGCTGGCCTTCCTGGTTCTCGTATTCCTTCTTTCGCTGCTTAAGCTGATCTGACGATGGCACTCTTCAATACCCTGCTGCTGCTGCTCGTCGCCCTCGCCATCCCCGGGCTCATCAACCGCACGCGGGCCCGGCTGGCCGGACGCAAAGGCATCCGCTTCACGCAGCACCTCCACAACGTACGGCTGCTGCTGAACAAAGGCGCCGTCTATTCGACGACGACCTCGACGCTTTTCCGCGCCGCCCCCTCCGTCTACCTGGCCTCGGCGATCATCGCCGCACTGCTCATTCCCGTGGGCGACCTCTGGCCGCTGATCTCGTTCGACGGCGATCTGGTCGCCTTTGCCTACCTGCTGGCACTGGGCCGCATGGCCCTCATCCTGGCGGCCATGGATACCGGCAGTTCGTTCGAAGGGATGGGCGCCAGCCGCGAAGCCCTCTACGGAGCGCTCGTGGAGCCGGCCCTGATGCTTACCTTCGGGACCTTCGCCCTGCTCATGGGATTCACCTCCTTTGAGGAGATCTTCGCCAGCGACATGACCGAAGAGGTGCAGATGGCCGTCGTCCTGCTGCTGGCGGCCTACATCCTCATGAAAATCACCATCACCGAAAGCGGACGCATTCCGGTGGACGACCCCCGCACGCACCTCGAGCTCACGATGATCCACGAGGTCATGTGCCTCGACTACTGCGGCGTCGATCTGGCCTTCATCAAGATCGCCGGATGGATCAAGACCGCCGTCCTGTCGATCCTCGCAGCCGATGCCGTGGCCGCCATATGCGCCTTCCACTGGTGGGTCGCAGCCCCGCTGGCCGTGCTTCTCACGGGTATCTCGATCGGCGTCGTCGAATCGACGCAGGCCCGTAACAAACTCGTCCGCAACACCACCTTCATCCTCACCGTCGGCGTGCTGGCGGCTCTGGTCTACTTTACCGCCTTCCTGCTCCAACGCAACATCTCGATCCAATGATACTGCCGCTCATCATACTCTACGTCGTAACGCTCGTCTATCTCTCG
The DNA here is from genome assembly GCA_019119615.1 of Candidatus Alistipes stercoravium. Taxonomy (GTDB): domain Bacteria; phylum Bacteroidota; class Bacteroidia; order Bacteroidales; family Rikenellaceae; genus Alistipes; species Alistipes stercoravium. Next base: position 29,796 of record DWWQ01000031.1, read on the forward strand.
ATCACGGAGCGTTTCCGCAACTTCGCCTCGCTGATTGGGCTGCAGGGTTGGCTACTCTTCATCATCGCCCTGATACGCCTGCACACCATCAACCCCGCGGAGCTCGCCTTCATCGCCATCGAAACGCTGCTCTTCAAGGGGATCCTCGTACCGTGGCTGCTCTTCGCCGTGATCCGCCGCACGAAAATCAACCGCGTGCGCCGCTCGGGATCCTCGCAGTCGGGAGCCCTCCTGCTCTCGCTCACGGCCCTCGTCGCCAGCGCCTCGATCACCTATTATGTCGCCGACACGACCGTCGATCTCGTCTTCTTCGGCGTCGCCCTCTACGCCCTGCTCAGCGGGCTGATCCTCATCACGCTGCGCCAGCGGATCTTCGCCCACATGGTGGGATTCCTCGTCATCGAGAACGGCGTGTTCCTCTTCTCGACGGCCATCGGCGTGGAGATGCCGCTGGTCATCAACGTCGCCATCCTGCTCGACATCCTCATCTCGGTGCTGATGCTCGGCGTCTTCTTCACCAAGATCGACGGCAAGATCCACGCCGACGATGCCGATTCACTCACCAACGTAAAGGACTGACATTATGCTCATCTATTTAATAATCAGCATACTGATTGCCGCAGGCGCCTTTACGGCCCGCAACGAAAGGCACCTCTTCGTCTCGGGTGTGCTCTTCTATGCCGTCCAGGTGCTCT
>DWWQ01000032.1 GCA_019119615.1 Candidatus Alistipes stercoravium
CTCAATCTTTTCACAACCATATTTGCGATTTCAAAATAATCAACAATCAACTTCAGCCCTAAATTGGGAACTGATAATTCAGCATAATCTTAACTGTGAAAGTTCCAGGTAGTAAATTTTGTTCGTAGCCATGTCCATCGCATAGAGGCGGTTCCGCACCGGATCGAGCCAGCAGCGCTCGTACGGCCGGTCGGTCTCGATCCGGGCGCACAGGCGCCCCTCCCAGTCGAAGATATGGATGATATGATCGTGCAGCCGGCCGAATTCGGTCGAATCGCCCCCCTCCCGAAAGACGGCATAAATGTAACGGTCGTCCGCGCACACACCCGTATAGTAGACCGTCTCCGTCAGACGCTCCACATCCTGCATGAGCGAAAATCCCGGGGCGCCCTTCAACCGGCTGCCGAACAGGTTGCCCGTGCGCAGGTCCAGCACGTTGATCTGAGGCAGGAACCGCATGGCCTGCACGACCCGGCTGCCGTCGGGTTTGATGGCATCCCAGGTATAGAAGGCTAAATCCGAATCTACCGCAACCCGGTAAGGGCGGTATTCGCAAACCGGCTCATTCGTGGAAAGGATCCGTTTCTCGTAATACGGGGCCGATGCTTCGCCCGGCCAGCCGGAAGAGAGTCTGGAAACAAGCAGCGTATCCTGGGCGAGTTGATAGAGGAATCCGATCCGGTCGATTTTATAGGGCATGATCGTATCGTAAACGGTCGTTCCCTCGCGGAGCGAGCGGCTGATGTTCCATTGGAACAGCCGCTCTTCATTGGGCGCATAGAGCCACGTCGTCAGATCATCGCCCCGGCGGACAAGCTGGTACGCACAATTCAACGAAACGGCCTCCCGGGGTCCCCGCCCCTTGCGGACGAAAGAGCCCAGCTTTCTGCCCGTATCGGCGTGATAAATGTTGTAAAAAAAATCGGGCAGCTGCGGAGTCCAGCAAAGGATCAGGGAGTCATATGCGGAAACAATGCCCATGGGAGCGCTGTCCTGATCGACCGAATGGCTTTCCAGGTGCTGCACGGCAACGCCCCGGTCATTGAAAAAGCGGATTTCGCCGTTGAAATAATCCGCATCAACATCACTGCAGTTAACAATCAGCAGGCTCACAACAAAGAGGGAAAGAAGACGTACAGATTTCATATTGATTTTTCATTTAGATTGGTTCATACAATATGTATGAACCAATCGTTAATATTACATTACATAACACTGGCCTGTATTATTTGAATAAAAAGTATGTTCTCTTTCACCACATGGACCTATATTGGGATATTGTGCTTTACAAGGTATATAATCACCATATATTTCAGTTCCATAATAATGGCATATCTTACCATTTAAAATTTCTCCATTTGTCAAAGCCTCGACATTAGCGCTCAACAGATCAAACGAAACACTCTGCTCCCGGGTCAGATGAACGGTCACAGTCGCTGCAGCCATCAAGAGAACTGCTCCTGCAAAAAACCATTTCTTCTTCATAGTTGTGAGTTTTAGGTGGTTAAACAATTGGCCATATGTGTTGTTCATGGCTTTCTCATTCCGGTTGGCCGATCCGCGTCGGATCCACGCTGTAAATCACCGATCGGGTATCGGTATACGCCAGACCGTACAACATGCCGCTTTCCCGATCGATACAGATTGTCCGCAAGGCCGGTGAAAGATGCAATGCCCCGATAAAATTTCCCGACCAGTCGAATGCAATCAGAAAGTCGCAATTCTCGATATTCAACCCCGCCTCGTCATACGATCGGCCCGAATAGAGCGCATAGATACGATCATCGGTGCATGCGACATCGAAAAATCCATTGACATTTGATTTCCGGATGGCTGCAACCGCCATGTTCCCGGACCGTTTTCCCACAACATCCGGATAGTGGTATGCGACTTGTGCGACCCGGACAATCGAATCTTCGCTTATTGCATTGATCTCAAGGATGCCGCAGTTGCTGTTCACGCAGACAAAACGGGAGGAGTCGGGTTTCATGGCAAGACGGCTGTTTACATAGGCCGTTGGCAGCAGCTCCGCATCGATCTCCGGGTCTCCCTGCGGATAGGCCCCGAAACAGGCCGTGCGCTCGGATCCGAATGCGGCAAGTCGATATCGGCCTTCGAAATAGAGACCCGTAGAGACAACCTTCCGACCCCGCACAAGGCAGGAGACCAGACCGCCGGAAGGGAGCTGTCGGAAACAGACCGTATCCCGGTCGGCTATCGCCACCCGGTTCAGGTTGCAATCGGCCACCGCAATGGCACCGTTGTCATCCAGCGGAGTTACCGTGATCAGTTCCCGGGGTCCCCGTCCCCGTTTGATGACACCGACACAGGTGCCGCTTATCAGATCGTAGCGAGCCAACACATCCTCACTGCCGGGGTATTGGAACAACAGCCACAGATCGGATCCTTTCCGGGCAAAATCGGTAACGCCGTAGAGGCCGATCGAGTCCAGATCCACGACCTCAACCATTGGAGCAGCCATCGCACGATCGAGATCGGCCAGCGGATTCCGCTCCGAGGAGCCGCTGCCACAGGCTACCAAACACACCAAAAGGATCGACCACCAGATTTTCATCCGCTCAATCGGTTAATTTCATACCCATATTTATTTTACCATCTTGCATGACGCACCCTCCAGGAATACCCACACAATCCAAACCTTCAGACTCGCTTTGGCTTAAAGCCTCAATATTCCAATCGAGCAGCTCCGTGGTCGTTCTCCCAACTCTGATCAGCAAACAGCATAGAACGGCGACACAGACAAGCAATACCCCCAAAAGGATCTTGATTTTTTTCATGGTGGTTCCTTGATTCTCGCATTAAAATTACAATGTTTTAACTCCACGAGGGTTATACGAGGGTTATAAAAATGAAGTAGAACGGTCCGAATCTTCGATTTTTTTGTATCTTTGGTAAACTTTTTCACTTCCGGAAGCATGAATAAACGGATCCGCACGGCCATCCTGATCCTCCTCGTCGGGCTTGTCGCCCTGCTGGGACTGCAGGCCCTGTGGGTCTCGTCCGCCTATCGGTCGGAGTGCCGGACACTCACGCAAAAGGCCGCCATCCTGACCGACCGGGCAGTCGCCGGATATCTATATATAAATGCCTTCTCCTGGTACGACTCCATGCGAACACGATATGGCGACGGTCAACAATACTATAGCGGCGGCATCGACTATCCGGGGCAGAAACTCTCGGTGAAGATATACGACCCGCAAAGCGGCGACTACAGGCGGATCGAGAAAAAATACGACTCCCAGGCGGAGTTTGCGACAAATGCCGACCCCAATTCCGTCCTGTACCATGTCTGCGGCGTGGATCCCGAACGGTTCGACCGGATGCTCGACAGCCTCTTCCGCCGCAACGGCATCCGCACGCCCCATGTGGTCGAGACGGTCGACCGGCTCACCGGCGCCGTGCTCCGGACTACGGCCCGCAAAGGCGACGACCGGCGCTTCACGATCCGCTGCGACACCCTTCCGCTCGGAATCGACGACAAGGAGGGGCTTGTCGTGCGCTTCGACGGCTCGCTCTCGGGATTGCTTGCCCGGCTGCGGGCGATCCTCCTCACGTCGATCGTTATCACGCTGTTCATCGCCATCCTGCTCGTCCTCCTCATACGGATTCTCATCGGCCAGCAGCGCCAGTCGGAGTTCCGCGAGGAGTTCGTACACCACCTGATCCACGAGATCCGCAACCCGATCGTCTATCTGAAGCGGGTACTCGCAAAACCCGACGACGCGGAGTTTCCCCGGCGGATCCCAATCGCCGAGGCGAAGATCCGCCGTATCGACCTGCTGATCGAGAAACTCCTCTCTGCCTCCTCCGAACGGCTCGATATCGAGCTCCGGGAGGTCGATATCCGCCGCTTGCTCGACGATATCCGCGCGTCATACCCCGACGCGGAGCTGGATGTCGAGATCGAAGAGGGCATCACCGCCTTCCGGGCCGATCCGGTACATCTGTCCAATGCGCTCTACAACCTGGTGGACAACGCCGTGAAATACTCGCCCGAGCGGAAGCGCGTCGCCATCCGCTGCTACCGGCAGTCGGGGATGCTCTGCATCGACGTCCGCGACTGGGGCGTCGGTATTCCGGGGGAGTTCCGCCCGCTGGTCTTCGACCGCTACTTCCGCGTTCCGGCGCACCGCTCGACCGGTGCCACGGGCTTCGGCCTCGGATTGAGCTACGTCCGCATGGTCGCCGAGGCCCATGGCGGAAAGGTCTCCCTCACGGCCTGCCGTCCCGGCTGCCGCTTCACCCTCCGAATCCCCTATACACCCTGCGATGACCAATAGCCGACATACGCTGCTCTACGTCGAAGATGACGTCGACTTCGCGGAACTCAACATCGGGTGGCTCACCGACCGGGGCTACCGCGTGGTCCACGCCCCGACCGGCACCGAGGCCCTCGCCCGCTGCGACGAAACGCTCCCTGACCTGGCACTGCTCGATGTCGTGCTGCCCGACATGGAGGGCTTCGAACTCTGCCGGCGCCTGCAACAGCGGAACCCCGGGCTGCAGGTCATCTTTCTCACGTCGCTCGCCGAGGGGCGCCACGCCGTCGAGGGGCTGGAGGCCGGGGCCTGCGACTACATCCGCAAGGATGCCTCCATCGAGGAGATCGATGCCCGCATCCGGGGGGTCCTCGCCCGCTGCGGACGCCACGACGGCATGATCCGCCTCACGGAGCGCTGTGCGGTCGATCGCCGCGACCAGACAATCGTCGTGAACGGCATCCGGCACAAGGCCGGGACGCGCATCATCCGCCTGCTGCTGCTGCTCGACGAGCGGCGCAACAGCCTCTGCCCGCGGGATACGCTGATCGCCGCGATCTGGGGCGGGAAGTCCATCAACGGCGAAGTTTATCTGAATCAGGCCATCGTCCGCCTGCGCCACCTGCTTGAGGAGGATCCGCAGCTGCAGATCACCACCCGCCGCTTTGCGGGGGTGATGCTCACCGTGCAGCCGGCCGGAAAGAGGGGATAATATCCGCCCGGCGGGGCGGAGCCCCGAGCCCAAATCCACCGTCTCCGGCGCCCGCGACCGCCCGAAACCACCTCCCCGGTGCAAAAATCCGCCCCGGCAGCCGCGACCGCCCGAAATTATAACCCTCGCATAACCTTCGGGCGGGAAAAAGTGCGTAATTTTGGGTAGATGCCGCGGATTTTGCGGCAAAACACCTTCGGAATCATGCGAATTGTAAGCGTACTGCTGTCGGTGCTGCTCCTCGCGGGATGCGGGAAGGCCGACCCTACGGAAAAACACCAGAAAAGCCGCGACCGAATCGTGGATGTCAGCGACAGGATCCGGGAGATCGACCTCGGCGACGGAATCCTCATCGGCGCCATGCCCCGGCTGTTCGTCATGGACGACTGTCTGCTGATCCTCGACCCGCGCTCCTGGGACAACCTGCTGCACGCCGTCGATAAAAAGACGTTCGCTCCCCTGCGCAGCGGCATCCGGCGCGGCCGCGGCCCCGGCGAGCTGGTCAATCCGGGAGGCCTCATCATCGACGGGGCCCGGCACCGCTTCCTCATCCCCGACTACGGCAAACAGGCCATCTATGCCTTCCCGCTCGACGAATTCCTCCACCGACCCGACTGCCAGCCGCAGGCTGCCATGCAGATGCAGACGGCCGCCTTTCCCGCCGACTCCTACTTCATCGACGACGACCATCTGATGGGCATCCTGATCGAGCCCGTCGGCACGAACTCCTTCCGGGAGTCGCTGGCGCGCTGGAGCCTCACCGATGCGGAGATCACCCCGATGCCCTACGAGCATCCGCAGATCGAGCGGCGGCGCATCGACTTCGCCGTGTCGGTCGAAAAGGGGCTCTACGCCGAGGTGTACCACCATCACGATCTGATGACGATCGGCCGGCTGGACGGCACGCTGTGCTGCAACGTCTACGGACCCCGATGGGATGCCACCCCGTCGAACGCCGTCCTGCACTACGGCAAGCCACTCTTCTGCGGCGACCGGATCATCGTCTCGTACAGCGGCCGGGCGAACGACTCCGCGGAGAGCGCCCCTACGACTATGCTGCTCTTCGACCTCGAGGGGAACTACCTCGAAAGCTGGGAGACCGGGCGCCGGATCAGCGACTTCTGCCTCGATGCGGAGAACCGCCGGCTGATTCTGGCCCTCGACGACGCCGTGCAGTTCGCCGCGCTGGATCTGCGCGGACTGGTCGATCCGGCATAACGCCGCCGCCCGAAGCCGGAAACCCTCCGCGACCGCCGAAATGCCGCCGCCCGCCGTTCCCGCTGTCCGGAAACCTCCGTAATCGCCCGGCAACCCGCCGGAATCCTCCGAAAATAGCCCGAATCCGCCCGTAATGCCGAAAATTATAACCCTCGTATAACCCTCGGGCGGAAAAAAGTGCGTATCTTTGGGTAGATGTCGCAAATCCGCCCGGCGAAATCCCCGCGGCCCCTCGTGGAACACCCTGTGGGAAGCCCGTGGAAGCCCCCTGTGGAACCCTTGTGGAATCCCCCGTGGAAAATCCTTGTGGAACACCCGTGGAGACCCTGTGGAAACCCTGTGGAAACCCCGGAACGGAAAACCTTACGGCACCCCTGAAAACCGACCTTGTTAACCCGCAATGAACCCATGACCCGGGAAATCTTTCAGAACTGCCGCCGGATCCTCCGGCTCGGAGTGCTGCTCGGAGTGCTGCTTGCCGCCCAGCCCGCCCATGCCCAGCACGCCTCGCCCGCGCCGGCCGACAGCGCCCGCATCCGCCTGCCCCTGACGCTCGAGGAGACCATACGCGCCGCTCAGGAGCAGTCGCTCGACGCCATGATGGCCAAATACTCCTTCCTCTCCTCCTACTGGTCGTTCCGCTCGTTCCGCGCCAGCCGCCTGCCGTCGCTCAACATCTCCGGAAACCTCTTTGCGCTCGACCGCTCGATGGGCCTCATCCAGGATTACGACTCGGGCGAACTGCGCTATATCGAAAACTACAACCTCCAGAACAGCATCGGACTGTCGATCAGCCAGAACATCGCCCTCACGGGCGGTACGCTCCAGCTCTACTCGTCGCTCAACCGCCTCGACCAGTTCGCCCCGCAGGACGCCACCTCCTACTACTCGCAGCCCCTGACGCTCTCCTACACCCAGCCGCTGTTCGCCTACAACCAGTTCAAGTGGGACAAGAAGATCGCCCCCAAGGAGTTCGAACGCGCCAAGCGCGTCTACATCGAAGCCATGGAGCAGGTAACGGCCAAGGCCGTAAGTTACTACTTCTCGCTGCTGCTCAGCAAGACCAGCTACGAAATCGCCCTGAAGAACTACGACAACACCTGCACCCTCTACGCCATCGCCCAGGAACGCATCAAGCTCGGCACCATCACCCAGGACGAGTTGCTCCAACTTCAGCTGCGGATGCTCAACGACAGCCTCACGATCAACACCTCGTCGCTCCAGCTGCGCGAACAGCATATCCTCTTCAACTCCTACCTGCGCTACAACGACCGCGTGGATGTCGAGCCGCTGCTCGACCGCCGCATCCCCGTCGTAGATATCGACTACGTCATGGTCATCGAGAAGGCCCTGGAAAACTCCTCGTTCACCATCGACAACGAGATCCAGATGCTCACGGCCGAATCGGATGTGGCCCGCGCCCGCGCCGAACGCGGCGCCACGGCCTCGTTCAACGCCCGCTTCGGACTCTCGCAGACGGGCGACAAGTTCCGCACGGCCTACTCGAACCTGCTCGATCAGGAGGTCATCGGACTGTCGTTCTCGATCCCGATCTTCGACTGGGGCATGGGCAAGGGACGCGTACGCATGGCCCGCGCCCGCTCGGAACTGGTGCGCAGCCAGATCGAACAGGAGGAGGTCGATTTCCGCCGCGAGATTTACACGCTCCTCGAACAGTTCCACAACCAGCGCAACCAGTGTGCCGTGGCCGAACGCGCCCTCGAGGTGGCCGAACGCCGCTACAGCGTCGCCATGGAGAACTTCCGGGAGTCGAAAATCTCGGTCAGCGACATGAACATCGCCCAGAGCGAGAAGGACCAGGCCAACCAGACCTTCATCACGGCCCTCTCCGACTTCTGGAACTGCTACTACTCGCTGCGGGCCAAGACCCTCTACGACTTCATCACCCATACGGACATCAGCGCCGCATTCGACAACCTTATCCAAGACCAGAACCCATGAACCGAACCTTTGCTGCGGGCCTGTTCGCCGCCGTGCTGCTCGGCGGCTGCGGCCCGAAAAACAACGCTCCCGAGAGCGACGACAGCGACAACCGCATCCGCCACCGGATCGAATACAATGCCGTCAGGATCGACACGCTGCGACGCGGCGACTTCACCTACGAGCTGATCAGCAACGGACGCCTCGAAGCGGCGCAGCGCAGCGAACTGCGGTTCCAGACCCAGGGCGTCATCGCCCGCATCGACGCCGCAAACGGCACGCGCATCGCCCACGGCGGGGTGATCGCCCGCCTCGACACGGTGCAGCCCGCCCTGCAGCTGCGGCGCGCCCGCCTCACGCTCGAAAAGGCCCGCATGGAGTTCCTCGACCAGCTCGTCGGGCAGGGATATCCCCTGGGCGACACGCTCACGCCCCCGGTCGAGATGCTCCGCCTGGCCCGCATCCGCTCGGGATATGCCGACGCCGAAACGGCATTGGCCGAGGCGCAGCATGCGCTCGACGCCTGCACGCTGCGCGCACCCTTCGCCGGGAAGGTCGCCGACATCGTCCGCCGCGTCCACGAAACCCCCGACGGGTCGTTCTGCACGCTGCTCGACGACAGCCGCCTGCGCGTGCGCTTCACGGTGCTCGAATCCGAAGTCGGACGCCTGCATGTCGGGCAGGCCGTGGGCGTGAGCCCCTACGCCGATGCCGACCGCGAAATCTCCGGACACATCGTAACGATCAACCCCACGATCAACGACAACGGGCAGGTCGCCGTCGAGGCCGAAGTGCGCAACGACGGCACGCTGCTCGACGGCATGAACGTCCGCGTCGCCGTGCGCGAACGCATCGCCGGCAAGCTCGTCGTGCCGAAGAGCGCCGTGGTGATCCGCGACAACGAGGAGGTGCTCTTCCGCTACCGCGACGGCAAGGCTCTCTGGACCTATGTCCGCACGTCGCTCGCCAACAGCCGCGAATATGTCGTCGAGGCCAACCGCGACCGCGGCGCCGAACTCGCCCCGGGCGACCTGATTATCGTCTCGGGCAACCTCAACCTGGCCGACGGTTCGGAGGTTACGGCCGAAGGCGCCCGCTAAACCCCCGAAGGCCATGTTGCGCAAACTCATCGACAGACCCATCGCCGTAACGATGATCGCCGTCGTGCTGGTCATCCTGGGCATCGTGAGCAGCCGCCTGCTCCCCGTGTCGCTCGTCCCCGACGTCGATGCACCCTACATCACGGTGCAGATTCCCGCCGAGGGGCTCCCGGCCCGCCAGATCGACGAGACGGTCATCGCGCCCCTGCGGCAGCAGCTCATCCAGCTTCCGGGCCTTCGGGAGCTGCGCAGCGAATCCCGCGAGGGCAGCGGCGTCATCCACCTCACCTTCGAGCAGGGCTCCGACCTGGACTACCTCTTCATCGAGGCCAACGAGAAGATCGACCGCTCGCTCTCCGCGCTGCCCCGCGACCTGGAGCGCCCGAAGGTCATCAAGGCGAGCGCCACGGACATCCCGGCCTTCTACATCAACCTCACGGTGCGCGGCGAGAGTCCCTCGCGGGGCGCCGGCAACGACGACGGGCTGCATCCCGTCTCGGAGCGTTTCGCCGAGTTGAGCCGCTTCGCCTCGCAGGTCATCGTCAAGCGCATCGAGCAGCTGCCCGAGGTGGCGATGGTGGACATGAGCGGTGCGGTGTCTCCCGAGATCCTCGTCATCCCCGACGCGGGCAAACTCCGCCAGGCAGGCATCACCGCCGCGGAGCTGGAGGCCGCCATCCGCAACGCCGACGTCGAGATCGGCAGCCTCACGATCCGCGACGGCGAATACCAGTACAACGTGAAGTTCCAGTCGGTGATCACCTCGCGCGCCGACATCGAGCGCATCCTGCTCCGCATCCACGGCCGCATCTACACCATGGGCGACCTCGCACAGGTCATCGAACACCCCCGGCCGCGCCAGGGAATGGTCCTCTCCGACGGCCGCGACGCCCTGACGCTGGCCGTCGTCAAGCAGTCCGACGCCCGCATGTCGCGCCTGAAGGGGGAGCTCGACCGCCTGCTCGGAGAGTTCCGCCTCGACTACCCCGACGTGGAGTTCACCGTAACGCGCGACCAGACCGAACTGCTCGACTACTCGATCTCGAACCTCGTGAGCAACATCATCGTCGGCGCCCTGCTCGCCTGCGTCGTCATCCTCTTCTTCATGCGCGACATGAAGTCGCCGATGCTGGTCATCCTCACCATCCCCGTAACGCTTATCATCTCGGTGCTGGTCTTCTACCTCGTCGGCATCTCGATCAACATCATCTCGCTCTCGGGTCTGGTGCTCGGCATCGGCATGATGGTCGATAACTCGATCATCGTCATCGACAACATGACCGCCCGCTGGCTCCGCGGCGAACGGCTCGCCACGGCCGTCGTCCGCGGTACGAAGGAGGTGCTCACGCCGATGCTCTCGTCGGTACTCACGACCTGCGCGGTCTTCATCCCGCTGATCTTCCTCAACGGCATGGCCGGCGCGCTGTTCTACGACCAGGCGATGGCCGTCGCTATTACGCTCTTCGTCGCCTACGGCGTCTCGGTAACGCTCCTGCCGGTCTACTACCGCTGGTGGTACCGCCGCCAGGAGGCCTTCCGACCCTCGGCATGGCTCGAACGCTTCTCGTTCGAAGGCGTCGAGCGGCTCTACGAAGGCGTCCTGACGTGGTTCTTCCGCCGCCGCTGGCTCATGTGGGGCATCTACGCCGCGTCGCTGGCGGGGCTCGTCGGACTCTTCATCACGGTCGGCAAGGAGCGCCTGCCCCGCATGACCTACAGCGACATGCTCGTCCGCATCGACTGGAACGACCGCATCTCCGCCGAGGAGAACGGACGCCGCACGGCGGAGCTTGTCGCCCGCCTGGGCGACCGCATCGAGCAATCGACCATCATGGCCGGCGTGCAGCAGTTCATCCTCTCGCACACCGACCAGACGGGCATCGCCGAGGCGGTCGTCTACCTCAAGTGCCGCGACGCGGCCGACGTGGAGCCCGTGCAGCGGGCGATCCGCGACGACCTGGCGGCCCGCGCCCCCGGGGCGCTCTGCTCGTTCGGTGTCTCGGGCAACGTCTTCGACATGATCTTCGCCGAGCGCGAGGCGCCCCTCACGGCGCGTCTGCGCGCCACCTCGGGCCGCAGCCCCGATCCCGAGGCGCTGCAGGCGCTCATCGGCCGCATCCGCGAGGCGCTGCCCGGGCAGACCATATCCGACGCCCCGATGCAGGAGGACCTGCTCTACGTCGCCCGGCCCGAGCGGATGGCCCTCTACGGCATCGGCTACGCGCAGCTGGTCGCCGCGCTGCGCAACGCCCTGAACGAAAATACGCTCTTCACGATCGCCAGCGGCGACGAGACGCTCCCCGTGGTGCTGGGAAGCAACCAACGCGACCTCGAGCGCCTGCTCGCGGAGACCTTCATCACCACCCCCGAGGCGGAGATCCCCCTGCGGGTTCTCATGCGGCAGACCCGCACGCGCGACCTCAAACAGATCGTCGCCGGTCCCGAGGGCAACTACTACCCGCTCGACCTGGCGCCGCGCGCAGCCGACGTCCCGCAGGTCATGGCGACGATCCGCCGCGTCGTCGCCGCAGACGAGGGTTTCGAGGTGAGCTTCAGCGGCAGCTACTTCTCCAACCGCGGCATGGTCCGCCAGCTCATCGGCGTGCTCGTCGTGGCGCTGCTGCTGCTCTACTTCATCCTCGCCGCACAGTTCGAGTCGCTCCTGCAGCCGTGGATCATCCTCTCGGAGATCGTCATCGACCTCTTCGGGGCCATCGTCGTGCTGTGGTGCTTCGGGCAGACGCTCAACCTCATGTCGATGATCGGCCTGGTGGTCGTCTGCGGCATCGTCATCAACGACTCGATCCTCAAGATCGACACGATCAACACGCTGCGCCGCAACGGCCTCTCGCTGCGCCACGCCATCCTCGAGGCGGGACAACGACGCCTGAAGGCCATCGTCATGACCTCGCTCACGACGATCCTCGCCGTGGCACCCTTCCTCGTCCGCGGAGACATGGGCTCCGACCTGCAGTTCCCCATGTCGCTGGTCATCATCAGCGGCATGACCGTCGGCACACTCGTCAGTGTCCTCTTCATCCCGCTGGCCTATTATGAAATCTACCGCCCGAGACGATGAACCCCCGCGGGAACATACCCACCCGGCGCCGCGGCATCCCGGCCTTCTCCGTGCTGCTCATCATGGCAGCACTGGCGGTGATCGGCGCGGCCCTTCTGCCGCGGCTCAACGTGCAGTACACCCCCTCGACGCCGCAGCGCACGATCAGCGTCTCGTTCTCGTGGCCCGACGCCTCGGCCCGCCTGGTCGAACAGCACGTTACCTCGCGCATCGAAGGGGCCCTCTCGACCGTCTCGGGAAATACGGGCATCAGCTCGACCTCGTCGAAGGGCGCAGGGTACATCGACCTCTTCTTCGCCGAGGGCACCGACATGGCCGCGGCCCGCTTCGAGGTCGCCACGGCCATCCGCAACCTCTACGCCCGCCTGCCCGAAGGGGTGAGCTATCCCGCGATCTCGCTGGCCACCTCGGGCGGCAGCCGCCGCGCCGACATCCTCATTTACACGATCAAGGCCGACCTGCCCTCGGAGCAGATCGAACGCTTCATCACGGCGCACATCACCATGCCCCTCACGCAGATCGAAGGGGTCGAGAAGGTCTCGCTCTCGGGCACCACGCCCTACGAATGGGTCATCCGCTTCGATCCCTACGCCCTGCAGCATGCCGGCCTTGCGGCCGACGACCTCGCCACGGCCTTCAACGACTACTTCCGCAACGACATCATCGGCCTCACCCTCCAGCCCGACGAGACGGGAACGCCGCAGAGCATCGTCCTGCGCCTGCGCAACCGCGCGACGCTCGACTTCGACCGCATCCCCGTGGCCACGCGCCACGGACGCATCTACCGCCTCGGGGATTTCGCCTCCGTGCGCTGGCAGGAGCAGCTGCCGGCATCCTATTTCCGCATCAACGGACTCAACACGGTGAACCTCGCCGTCTCGGCCGAGACCCACACCAACATGCTCGAGGTCGCCCGCCGCGTCAAGGCCGAGATGACGCGCCTCGGCGAGCAGTTCCCCGCCGAAATCTCCGCGACGCTCACCTACGACGCCACGGAGTACGTCTCCGCCGAACTGCGCAAGATCTACCTCCGCACGCTGCTCTGCGTCGCGATCCTCCTCCTGTTCGTCTACGCCGTGAGCCGCGACATGCGCTACCTGCTCATCATCTTCGGAACGCTCGTGGTGAACATCCTCGTCGCGGTGGTCTTCTACAACCTCCTGCAGCTGGATATCCACATCTACACGCTCGCCGGCATCACCGTCTCGCTCGGCATCCTCATCGACACGTCGATCATCATGGTCGACCACTACAGTTACTACCGCGACCGGAGGGTCTTCACCTCGATCCTCGGCGCGCTGCTTACGACCATCGGGGCGCTGGCCATCGTCTGGCTCCTGCCCGAGCAGCAGCGCCTCAACCTGACGGATTTCGCCCTCGTGGTGGTCATCAACCTCACGGTCTCGCTCATCGTGGCGCTGCTCTTCATCCCGGCGCTGCTCGACCGCTTCCCCCTGGGGCGCGGCATGACCTACACGCCGCTGCGCAAGAGACGCCGCATCGTGCGCCTGACCGACCGCTACGGACGCTTCATCGCCTGGGGACGCCGCCACCGCTGGATCTTCCTCCTCGCCCTCGTCTGGGGCTTCGGCATCCCCACCTTCCTGCTCCCCGACAAGATCGAGCCGCCGAAAAAGGCCCGCACCGAACAGCAGGCGCCGGCCGGCTCCCGACCGCAGGAGGAGGAGCTGCCGCGCCTCGCCCGCTGGTACAACCACGTCATGCAGAGCGGCTTCATGAGCCGCAACCGCCAGACGATCGACCGCCTGCTCGGCTCGTCGCTCTACCGTTTCCGCACGGCCACGAGCCGCTACAACTCCTTCCGCGAACCGGCCCGCAAGACGCTCTACGTCCAGGCCGGCATGGCCGAGGGATGCACCGTGCAGCAGCTCAACGAGGTCGTCCGCCAGATGGAGAACTACATCAGCAGCTTCGACGAGGTGGAGAGCTTCCGCACGAACATCTACTCGTACGACAACGCGCAGATACTCATCACCTTCAAGCCCGAATACGAAAACAGCCCCGTACCGCTGATGCTCAAGCAGGAACTCACGGCGGCGGCGACGCACTTCGGCGGGGCGACATGGCGCATCTACGGCATCGACGATAACTTCTTCAACAACAACGTCGTCAGCAGCTACCGCGCAAACACGATCCGCCTGCAGGGCTACAACTACGACCGGCTGACGGCCTATGCCGAGGCGCTGCTCGACACACTCGCGGCCAATCGCCGCGTCGCGCAGCCCGAGATCATGGACGGCAGCGCCTGGAGCCTGCCCCACACCGAATTCCACATCCGCTACGACGAGGAGCGCATCGCCGCCGCCGGGCTCGACGTGGCCGACTACTACGCCCTGCTGCATACGATGCTCTACCGCAGCTCCCTCTCTCCGGTCTATAACGACAACGAGATGCAGGCCGTGGTGCTCGAATCGGCCGACCGCGACCGCTTCGACCGCTGGCACATCACCAACGCCCAGGTGCGCATCGACTCGCTGCAGACGAAGCTCGCGGCCGTGGGCAGCATCGAGAAACAACGATCGGGCATCTCCATCCGCCGCGAGAACCAGTCCTACAGCATCCTCGTGGGCTTCGACTTCATCGGCTCCTACGAATTGAGCCGCCGCCTGATCGAACGCACCCTGAAACAATTCAACGAGGAGGCGCTCCCGATCGGCTTCACGGCCGACTCGCCGACCTACCAGTTCGCCTTCGGCAAGAAAAACGAGCAGGTGTGGCTCATCCTGCTCGTCGTGGCGATCATCTACACGATGTGCGCCATCCTCTTCGAATCGCTGCTCAAACCGCTGGTCATCATCCTCATGATTCCGATTTCGTTCATCGGCGTCTTCCTCGTCTTCGGGTGGACCGACTTCGTCTTCGACCAGGGCGGGTTCGCGGCCTTCGTGCTGCTGTGCGGCATCGTCGTCAATGCGGGCATCTACCTCATCAACGAGGCGCAGAACCTCCGCACCGCCACCCGAAAACGGGGTATCGCCCTCTACCTGAAGGCCTACAACCACAAGATCGTGCCCATCTGGCTGACGATCCTCTCGACGGTGCTCGGACTGGTGCCCTTCCTCTACGACGGACCGTCGGAGGTCTTCTGGTTCGCCTTCGCCATGGCAGCCATCGCCGGCACGCTCTTCTCGATGGTGGCGCTGGTGGTCTACCTGCCGCTCTTCCTCCCCCTGAAGGAGTCTGCTGCCGAACGAGAAACCCCGACCCCCGAATCCCGATGAAACACGCCGGAACCTTGTTGAAATACGCCGGGCTGCTGCTGTGGGCCGCCTGCTTCTGGATGCTCTTCGACGCTTCGCTCGACATGCCGGCCCAGGAGTTGCGGGAACAGGCTCTGACAAGCCTGCAGGCGGTACTGCTGCTGCTCATTCTGGCCGCAGCCGCCTGCTGCACCGCCCCGCTGCATTTCAAACTTCATACAACCGATCTGGGCATCTTCCTGCTGTGGGGTCTCATGACCGCATACAGATACGGCAGCACGAATCCCGCAACCTGGGTCCGATACGACGAACTGCTTCCGGCGGTCCTGCTCTACGTCGCCGTCCGCATCTTTACCGCCACCGACCGACGGGCCATTCCCGTTTTGCTGACCCTGCTGTCGCTGTTCGGAATACTCGAAGCCTGGACGGGCCTCCGCCAGATCTATGGATTCACCTACTCAAACCACGGGCTGTTCAGGATTACGGGCTCGCTTTTCAATCCGGGGCCCTATGCCGGATTCATAACCCCGATACTCGTCTGCGCCGCCGCATTCCTCGTTCGGACCCGGCAAACCGCCGAACGGCTCCGGAAGGCGAATACGCTGAAACAGAGACTGCGCTCCCTGCTTCCGAACCGGCTGATCCGAATGGTGATCCCCCGTCTGATGTGCTGGGGTGCCGTGCTTGCCATCCTCATTGTCCTGCCGGCCACCATGAGCCGGGCTGCAGGTGTCGCTGCCGCAGTTGCAGGTGCCGTTTTCGTTCTGAAGGAACTGGGAGCGGGATCCCGCCTCCGGAACCTCGCCGCAAAATATCCCCTGCGCTTCGGAATCACAACCGCCGCGGCAATGCTGCTGGTCGCAGGCGCCGCCTTCGGCGCCTACTGGATCAAACGCCCCTCGGCCGAAGGCCGGTTGCTGATCTGGAAGATGGATACGCGCATCATCCTTCGGCATCCGTTATGCGGCGTGGGACCCGGCAATTTTGCCGGAGCATTCGGCGCGGAGCAGGCCCGCTATTTCTCGGAAAAGGAGCGTCCGGAGCTGGAAAAGCAGGTTGCCGGATGTCCGGAGTCGGGATTCAACGAGTTTCTGCAGTTCGGTGCCGAAACCGGTATTCCGGGTCTCCTGCTTCTGCTGCTGACGGTGGGGAGTGCCCTCCACTCGTCGCTCCGTCGGGGTAATCCGCTTGGATACGGACTGCTCGCCGCAACACTGTTCGCCTGCTTCTCCTATCCCTGGAGTGTTCTGCCGCTGCGCCTGCTCTTCGTCGTGCTGCTGGCCGCAGCCCTCCCGAACCGTACAACAGCGACGGCACATCCCCGCAGACAACTCCGATACAGGCTTCCGCTTCTCGGCCTGCTGGCCGCCGGTATCGCCTGCTGGCCGGGAATTTACAACCGGACAAAAGCCCGCATTACTGCACGCAGAGCCTGGAACGACACCCGTATATGGATCAACTCGGGTCGCTGCGACTATCTGGTGGAAGATGGCGGGAAACTCTACGACAGGCTCTGCTACGACTTCCGCTTCCTCTACGACTACGGATACGCCCTGCACAAAAACGGAAACTTCCGCCAAAGCAATGAAATCCTCGCTCAAGGAGCAACGATGAGCAGCGACCCCATGTTCTGGAACATCATGGGCAAAAACTTCGAGGCGCTCGGCGACCATGCCCGGGCCGAAGATGCCTTCATGCAGGCCCACCTGCGGATTCCCGACCGGATCTATCCGCTCTACCTGCTGGCTCGCCACTACCGGGACCTCGACCGGAGGGAGCAGGCCGTCGCACTGGCCCGAAAGATTGTGGCCCACAAACCCAAAATCGAATCGCAGCAAACCCGGAACCTGCAAACCGAAATGCAGCGGTTGATCGATTCCCTGACACATGCCCCCGACCCGAAACCCTGATATGAAAACCCGAAATCCGCACATCCGCAAAACGCTCCGCATCCTCGGCAAAATTCTCGGCATGCTGATGCTTGCCGCCATTGCGGCATTCTGGGTGCCCTACATCGTCCGAGCACTCTTCTGCGACCAGTTCGTCGTTCCTTCCGAATCGATGCTTCCGACACTCGCCCCCGGAGACCGGATTCTGGTCAACAAACTGATTGTCGGTGCACGGATCTACAAAAAATTCGACTTCTCCGAAGGTGCTGCCCTGCATTCGTTCCGTCTCCCCGGATTCAGAAAGGTCCGCGTCAACGACATTGTGGTCTTCAATGTCCCGCAGGGCTACGACCGGGACAAAATCGAATTCCGTATCAACTACGTCTATGCCAAACGCTGCATCGGAACCCCCGGAGACAGTGTCTCGATCCGAAACGGCCGCTTCCGGAATAACCATTGGAGCGGCCCCATCGGAGATACCGTACAACAACAGGTACTCGCCCGAATGCCCGATTCGCTGTTCTCTCCCTATGTGTTGAGATCCATGCCCTTCGATGACTCGCTCTTCGGATGGACCATCAAAAACATGGGACCTCTCCATGTCCCCCGGGCCGGCGACAGCATCCCGCTCGATCTGCGTCATTTCAAACTCTACAGGCAGGTTATCGAATACGAAACGGGAAAGGCGCTCTCCTTCGAAAAAGAGGCCCGTCTTGACGGAACTCCGATCAATGGCTATACGTTCCGCAAAAACTACTACTTTTTCTGCGGCGACAACGCTCCCGATTCAAAAGACAGCCGCTACTGGGGCTTCGCTCCCGAAGAATTTATCATCGGCGTAGTCAAACGCATCTCCTATTCGCAGGATCCCGCAACCGCACAGCGAAGACCCGACAGAACCTGGAAAAAAGTACAATAACCCGTTACGCCACAAAAAGAGGGGATGCCCCGCGCCGGCGGAACATCCCCTCACCCACAATTTACAAACCCACTTCAATCAGTCGAGGACCTCATCCGTGCAGGGCAGGTCCTGCTCCTCCTCGGGAGCCGGCATCGGCGCTCCGGCCGGAAGCAGCTCGCCGCTCTCGGAGAAGAGAGCCGTGCGCTCCGCACCATCCCGGTCGGTCAGGGAGATCCGGAAGGTCTTTACCCCGTCGGCAGCCGTCCTGACAGCGGCTTCGGAGATCGACGAACCCGGAAAATTGCTCTCCACGGCCTCTACGACCGCTGTCGGAAGATCCTTTACGTCGATCGGCGTGAACTCTCCGTCCGCGACGGCCTGAACCGCCGTCGTCGTCGTTGCGCGCTGCGCTGCCCATGCGGCCGTCCCCGCTGCGAGGAAAAGGGCCGCTACCAAAAACAACTTTTTCATAATCCCACTTCTGTTTCGTTCAACACTTGGTTATTTCGGTACTAACTCATGAGTCGGTTCACATCGACAAGGCTCAAAGCCTGCGCCAAAACAGCGGAAAACCGCCAAATCGCTTGTATACAGCAGTTTGACGGGTCGTGCCAAAAATCGGTTCCGGCCGCAGAACGGGTATTTTCTCCACAGGGTTGTGGAGTCGGTTCCCCACCGGAGAGGGGCAACGGGAAGGGAAGGGTAGAGCAGACCGGCCGGGGTGCGGGGTGTGGCGGGGACGAGATGCAGCGGGATGTGGGGCAGAGGCAGGAGTGCCGCAGGAACATGAGGGCGGCGGGACGATGGATGTAGGGCAGGGTGCGGCCTTCCGCCTCCCCCCGCGCCGCGTCAGTGGGCCTCGAGCCAGTTGCGGCCGACGCCCGCCTCGGCAATCAGGCGCACCTTCAACTGCGCGGCCTGCTCCATGCACTCGGTAACGATGCACCGCACCTGCTCCTCCTCCGAGCGCAGCATATCGACGACCAGTTCGTCGTGCACCTGCAGGATCACCCGCGAGCGGATGCCCTCCTCGGCGAAGCGCCGGTGAACGCGGATCATGGCGATCTTCATGATGTCGGCCGCCGATCCCTGAATCGGGGCGTTCACGGCGTTGCGTTCGGCAAGGCCCCGTGCCACGGCGTTGTGCGACGTAATATCGTTCAGGTAGCGGCGCCGCCCGAAGATCGTTGCGACGTAGCCGTCGCGGCGCGCCTGCTCGACGACGCGCTCCATATACTCCTTCACCTTCGGGTAGGAGGCGAAGTAACCGTCGATCAGCTCACGGGCCTCCTTGCGCGGGATTTCGAGCCGCTGGCTCAACCCGAAGGCCGAGATGCCGTAGATGATGCCGAAATTGGCCGTCTTGGCCCGCCGCCGCTCCTCGGGCGTTACCTCCGCGAGGGATTTGCCGAAGAGCCGCGCGGCCGTTGCGGCGTGGATATCCTCGCCGTGCTCGAAGGCCGCGATGAGCGCCTCGTCGCCCGAGAGGTGCGCCATCAGGCGCAGCTCGACCTGGCTGTAGTCGGCCGAGAGCAGCAGGTGGTCGTCGTCCGAGGGGATGAAGGCCTCGCGGATGCGGCGCCCCAGGGCGTCGCGCACAGGGATGTTCTGCAGGTTGGGATTGGTCGAGGAGAGGCGCCCCGTAGCCGTTACGGCCTGGTTGAACGACGTGTGGATCCGGCCCGTGCGGCGGTTCACCAGCTGCGGCAGCGCCTCGACATAGGTCGAAAGGAGCTTCTTCACGCCGCGGTATTCGAGCACCAGATCGACGATGCGGTGCTTGCGGGCGAAGCCCTGTAGGTACTCCTCGTCGGTGCAGAACTGCTTGGTGCGCGTCATCTTGGGCTTCTCGGCGATGCGCATCTTCGCGAAGAGCACCTCGCCCAGCTGCCGCGTGGAGTTGATGTTGAGCGTCGGCTCCCCGGCCTCGGCACGCACCGCAGCCTCCAGTTCGGCCAGACGGCGGTTCAGCTCCACGGCATATTCGGCCAGCGCCGCCGTGTCGATGCGCACGCCCGCCGTCTCGATGTCGGCCAGCACCTCGATCATCGGCTCCTCGATCTCGAAGTAGAGATCCCGCAGGCCGATCCGCTCAACCATCGGATAGAGCACCTGCTTGAGCTGCAGCGTGATGTCGGCATCCTCGGCGGCGTACTCCTTCACGCGCTCGACGTTCACCATATCCATCGTCAGCTGCTTCTGCCCGCGGCCGATGAGCGTCTCGATCTCGATGGGCCGATAGCCCAGGTAGCGTTCCGAGAGGGCGTTCATGTTGTGGCGCGACTCGGGGTCGAGCAGGTAGTGGAGGATCATCGTGTCGTATTTCGGGCCCCGCACGGCGATGCCCAGGCGGCGCAGGACCATCAGATCGAACTTGATGTTCTGGCCGATTTTCGCCTTTTGCTCATCCTCGAACAGCGGCCGGAGGATGTCGGCGTATTCGGCCGTCGCGGCCTCCGGGAAGGGGATGTACCACGCGCGGTGGGGCTCCACGGCGAGCGACAGGCCGACGATGCGGTCGTTGAAGAGGTCGAAGCCCGTGGTCTCCGTATCGAAGCAGAACTCCGCGTAACGGGCCACCTCGGCGACCACCTCGCGCAGCTGCCCGGCACTCTCGACGAGGATATACTCGTGGGGCGTGTCCTGCGCCGTGCGGAAGAGGGGCTCCTGCGGCTCGTCGGAAGCGGCTTCCGGAGCCGCGGGACCGGCGGCGGTTGCGGCCGGGGTTGTCGCGGCGGCCGCAGTTGCTGCCGGGGCGGCCGGTTCGACCGGATCGCCGAAGAGGCTGCCCTGCCCCGCGAGGGCCGCACGGCGCGCCGCCGCGGACTTCGCGCGGGCCACCTCGGCCAGCTGCCGCTGATCCTCCTGCCGCGGTCCCTCGGGCAGGGGCTCGGCGGGTGCGAGGTTCGCCAGGTCGTTGAGGAAGGCCCGAAAGTCGAGTTCGGCAAAGAGGGCCCGCAGCGCGTCGAGGTGCGGCGCGCAGACCGTGAGCTCCTCCTCGCTGAAGGTGATCGGCACGTCGAGGCGGATCGTCGTGAGCTGCTTGGCCAGCAGCAGGCGGTCGCCCCAGGCGGCGATCTTCTCGCCCTGGCGCCCCTTGATCTGCGGCGCCGCGGCAAGGATCTGCTCGACGGTGCCCCACTGCTGAACCAGCTTGCAGGCCCCCTTCTCGCCGATGCCCGGCACGCCGGGGATGTTGTCCGAGGCGTCGCCCCACAGCGCCAGGATGTCGCGCACGAGCACCGGGTCGTCGATGCCGTAGCGCGCGCGGATCTCCTCGCGGCCGATGAGCTCGATCGCCCCGTCGGAGCCCTTCTGCTTGTAGATGCGGCAGCGGTCGCGCACGAGCTGCCCGTAGTCCTTGTCGGGCGTTACCATGTAGACGTCGTACCCCGCGGCGACGCCCTGCTGCGAGAGGGTGCCGATCACGTCGTCGGCCTCGAAGCCCTCCACCTCGAGGATCGGGATGCACATCCCCTCGAGCACCCGCTTGATGTAGGGCACCGAGAGGATGATGTCCTCGGGCGTTTCGGTCCGGTTGGCCTTGTATTCGGGGTAGAGCTCGCGGCGGAAGCTCCCGCCGGGAGGATCGAACGCCACGCCCAGCAGGTCGGGGTGTTCGCGCTTCTGGATATCGCGCAGGAACTTCACGAAGCCGAAGACCACCGAGGTGTTCATGCCGTTGCGGTTGCGCATGGGACGCCCCAGAAAGGCGTAGTAGTATTTGAAGATCAGCGCGTAGGCGTCTACCAGAAAGAGTTTTTTCATCGTTTGCGGGGTATGGGTGCCGTTCTGTGCGGCGGTTGTCAGAATCCGTTCTCCTCGGCGAACCACTCGGCGAACGAGGTCGCCGTCTCATGGAGCTTGAGGGCATGGAGCCGCACCCCCTCGGGCAGGCGCGCGGCGATGCGGCGGGCAAAGTCGTCGAGCATGTTCTCGCACGTCGGCTGGTAGGGTACGCAGACGATGTTGCCGAAGCGCGCCGCAAGCTGCCCGCGCAGCGCGCGCCCCTCCTCCGAATCGCGCAGCACGAGCGCGTGGTCGAATGTCGAAACCACCTCCTCCTGCACGATGCGCTTGAGGATGCCGAAGTCCATCACCATGCCGTATTTCGGGTCGCGGGAATCCTCCGAAGGGTGCCCCTTGACCGTAACGAAGAGCCGGTAGGAGTGTCCATGGATCTCGCGGCACGGCCCGTCGTATCCGTCGAGGGCGTGTGCCGCCTCGAACGAAAATTCCTTGGTCAGTCTGATTGTTGCCATAGGGCAAAGATACGCATTTATTTTGATTCCCGGGGTGCTTTTCCGGCCGGGATACCGGTACCGGAAAACAAAAAATCCGGAAAAAATTTTCCGGATTTTTTTACGTTGCGGGGCCGGGAGCCTACTGCAGCTCGACCTTCCAGGGCGTGTACATCAGGATGCCCTGCAGGCGCGTTGCCTCGCGGACCTTTTCGTATTCGCCCATGACGGTCTCCAGCTCCGAACGGGTGAAGAGCTTGCGCACGCTGACGTTCATCGCCGTGAGCATGGCTGCCAGGCCCGAGGGGGTCTCGCGCACCTCCACGACACGGTAGTCCGTCAGCCCGGCCTTGTCCACGGCCAGGGCGATGGCCGTCTTCAGGCCGCCCAGGGCATCGACCAGCCCGATTCCGAGGGCATCCTCACCCGACCAGACGCGGCCGCCGGCGATCTCCAGCACCCGCTCCACGGGGAGGTTGCGGCCCTCTGCGACGTGGCCCGTAAAGGTCGTGTAGACCTTGTCCACACCCCGCATGATCGAGGCCCGCTCGGCCGGCGTCAGTGCCGTATAGGAACCCATGCCCGCCGAGGTGTTGCTCCGCACGCCGTCGAGCGTGATGCCCAGCTTGTTCTTCAGCGCGTCGATCGGATTGAGGAACATGCCGAAGACGCCGATCGAGCCGGTGAGCGTCGTACGGTCGGCGACGATCACGTCGGCCGGGCACGAAATGTAGTAGCCGCCGCTCGCCGCATAGGAGCCCATCGACACCACGACGGGCTTCTCCGCACGCAGCAGCTCCATCTCGCGCCAGATGACATCCGAGGCCAGGGCGCTGCCGCCCGGCGAATTGACCCGCACGACAACGGCCTTCACGGCGTCGTCCTCGCGCAGCTCGCGCAGCTGCGCGGCCAGCGAATTGCCGTAGACGGCGTCGCCCGAGCCGTGGCCGTCCACGATCTGCCCGTCGGCATAGAGGATCGCCACGCGGTCGGCCCCGAGGTTGCTTACATCGGGACCCACCATCGCCGCGTAGTCGCCCAGCGAGATGAAGGTGTCGTCGTCCCGGTCGCCGGTCTCGACACCCAGCTCGGCGAAGACGTCGCGCATCTGGTCCTCATAGACCACCCCATCGACGAAGCCCTCGCGCAGGGCATCCTCCGGAAGCGAAACGGCCAGCGCGTCGGTCAGCCGCTGCATCTTCACCGAGTCGATGCCGCGGGCGCGGGCCACCTCGCCCGAGATGGTGCCCCAGAGCGAATTGACCAGCTCCTGCATCTGCTCGCGGTTGGCGTCCGACATGCGGTCGAGGATGTAGGGCTCCACGGCGCTCTTGTAGCGGCAGGCCGTCGGACGGAAGACCTCGGCCTTGAGGTCCAGCTTGTCGAAGAGCCCCTTGTAGAACATCACGCTCGCCGAGAGGCCCGACCAGTCCATGCCTCCTTCGGGCTGGATGTAGATCCGGTCGGCGACCGACGCCAGGTAGTACTGCCCCTGCGAATAGCTCTCGTTGTAGGAGACGATGAACTTGCCGCTGGACTTGAAGGCTGCCAGCGCCTCGCGCAACTCCTCCAGAACCGCCGTGCCGGCCACACCGCCGCCGCCGTTCATGCGCAGGTAGATGCCGCGGATGCGGTCGTCGTCCTGCGCCGCCTCGATGGCCCGCAGGGCGCCGAAAAGCGACAACTGCGGCGTGCGCTGCAGCGTCATCAGGTCCAGACCCGCCAGCGGATCGTCCGACGGGGCGTCGGTGATCACCTCCGAAAGGTCGATGCGGAGGATCGCCTCGGAGGGTACCTCGACGGCCGTCTTCATGGAGAAGGTGCCCGCGATGCCCACCAGCAGGAGAAACCCGAAGAAAAAGAAGAGAAAGGCCCCCACTACGACAGCGAGCAGGCTGGCCAGAAATGTCTTGAAGAAATTCATATTCCGTGTGTGTTTTCGCGGATCATTCCGCCATTCTTTGGTACAAAGATACAAATATTTTTGAAAAACAAATAAAATTTATCGTTTTTCGATAAAAAAAGTTGTTTTACTATATATAAAATCTAAAATATGCGTTATATTTGTCCGCAGAGTCCGACCAGGGCGGCCGCAGGGCGTACCACGGGGTGGATCCCGGGGCCGGCAGTCGGATGGACAGCCAGGCCGGCGACCGGACGGACAGCGGGTTGGCAGTCGGAATAACGGCCGGAATAGCGGCAAGTTCGGCGGCCGGGTAGAGATATTGGAAAAAAGCGCGGGAAGCAATCCCGCGACGAAACCTTTTAATACGGAAAACGTATGGAAGAGAAGATAAGGGAGCTGCTCTCCACGATCGTCCACCCCGAGACGGGGAAGAACCTTGTCGAGAGCGGTTTTATCGAACACACGGCGGCGGCCGGCGGCAAGGTTACCGTCGTGCTGCGCTTTGCCAAGAGCCGCGACCCCTTTGCGGTGAAGATCAAGAACCAGACCGAAGAGCTGCTGCGCGGAGCCTTTCCCGACGCCGAGGTGCTCGTGGTGGTCAAGGAGGGGGGTGCGGCGCCGCGTCCCGAGCCGAAGCTCCACACGACGACGGGCGGCATCGCCCATGTGATCGCCATCGCCTCGGGCAAGGGCGGCGTGGGCAAATCGACCGTTACGGCCAACCTCGCCCTCACGCTGCGCAACATGGGCTACCGTGTCGGGGTGCTCGACGCCGACATCTACGGGCCTTCGCAGCCCAAGATGTTCGGCTGTGAGGGTTATCTCCCGGAGGCCGTGCGCGAAGGCGACGAGGACCGCATCCTCCCGGCCGAGGTGCAGGATATCCGCCTCATGTCGATCGGCTTCTTCATCAAGCCCACCGATGCGCTGCTCTGGCGCGGTGCGATGGCCGTCAGCGCCCTGAAGCAGATGATCCACCAGACGCGCTGGGGCACGCTCGACTTCCTGCTCGCGGACCTGCCTCCCGGCACGGGCGACGTCCACCTGTCGATCATCGGCGAACTGAAGATCGACGCCGCGGTGATCGTCTCCACGCCCCAGCAGGTCGCCGTGGCCGACGTGGTGCGGGGCGTCGAGATGTTCCGCAACGAGAATGTCCATATCCCCGTAGCGGGCATCATCGAGAACATGGCGTGGTTCACCCCCGCCGAACTACCCGAAAACCGCTACTACCTCTTCGGACGCGGCGGCGCAAGGGCCTATGCCGAACAAAGCGGCGTGGAGTTTCTCGGCGAGATCCCGATCGTGCAGTCGATCATGGAGAGCAGCGACGAGGGGCTTCCGGCCGTGGCGACGCAGCCGGCGGTCGAGGCCTGCTACCGCGAAATCGCCGGGCGGATCGTTGCCTGCGTGATGAAGCAGGCGCAATAGGCGGACGCAACCGGAGCGGATGGGACGGATACACGCACAGAACACACGGACACAATGAACGGACAGCACAAACAGCCCAGGCGGAGTGCCGAAAGTGTTTTCCGGAACGGAGAGCCGGGAATGCCGGCTGTTGATAAGGGGCCGAAACGACGCCCGCAACGGTTGATAACCCCGCGGCGAAGTGTTGAAAACTCCGGATCATGTTTTGAAAACTTTTCTTTCCAAAAAGTTGCAAAATCCGTTCGAAGGCGCTCTATACGCTTTTCGGGAAAATGCAAAAAAAGTTTTTCCTTTTTATCGTCCGTCCGTACTCCCGGAAACAGGAACAGAATGTGGACAATTTCCGGCTGTCTAAATGTGGAAAACTTTTTTCAACATTTGTGGATTACCGGCAACGTCCACTGAATGGCAGACGTTTGCGGAACCGGAAAACAACAGGTTGTTTTTCCGCCTGTTGATAGTCCGCTAACAGACGAAGTTGTGAACAGTATCAACAGCGTTATTTATTCTTATTCTTTATTTTTTAATTAAAAAAGTAAAAAAGAAAATAAAAAATGAGTGTGCAAAACTCCTCCTCCCTCCGCGACCGCATTGCCAGCCTCAAGCGCGAGCGGAACGCCGTGATCCTCGCCCACTACTACACGACGCCCGAGGTGCAGGCCGTGGCCGACTTCCTGGGCGACTCGCTCGCCCTGTCGGTCGAGGCGCAGCAGGTCGAGGCCGAGGTCATCCTCTTCGCCGGCGTGCACTTCATGGCCGAGACGGCCAAGGTCCTCTGCCCCGACAAGCGGGTGCTGATCCCCTGCCCCGAGGCGGGGTGCTCGCTCGCCGACTCGTGCCCCGCCGAGGAGTTCGCCGCCTTCAAGGCCAAATACCCCGGCCACCGCGTCGTCTCCTATGTCAATACGAGCGTCGGGGTCAAGGCCCTCACGGATGTCTGCTGCACCTCGTCGAACGCCCTGAAGGTCGTCGAGTCGATACCCTCCGACGTGCCCGTACTCTTCGGCCCCGACCGCAACCTGGGCTCCTACATCCGCAAGATGACCGGCCGCGAAAACATGGTCCTCTGGGACGGGGCCTGCCATGTCCATGAGGAGTTCTCGCTCGAACGCCTGCTCGAACTGCGGCGGCAGCACCCCGCGGCGAAGGTCGTCGTGCACCCCGAATGCCGCGACTACATCGTCGCCGTGGCCGACTATGTCGGTTCGACGGCCGGGATCCTCGCCTACTGCGGACGCTCCGAAGCGAGCGAATTCATCGTCGTAACCGAGGCGGGCATCCTCAGCGAGATGCGCCGCCGCTATCCCGACAAGCTCTTCATCCCGGCACCCCCGGACGACGAGACGTGCGGCTGCAACAACTGCAAGTACATGAAGATGGTAACGCTCGAAAACATCGCCGCGGCACTCGAAAACCTCGCGCCCGAGATCGTGCTCGACGAGGCAACGCGCCGTGCCGCCGAGCGTTCGATCCGCAACATGATCGCCATCCGGTAGCCATGGGCTTCGAAGCGCTTTACGACAACGCCTCCGTGCGTCGCCGCGACCGCCTGCTCTCCGCGGAGGAGGCTGCCGGCGTGCTCCGGCGGGGCGAGTACGGCTTTCTGGCCATGCAGGACGCCGGGGGCGGCGCCTACGGAGTGCCGATCAGCTACGTCTGGGACGGCGGGTCGTGCATCTACCTCCACTGTGCCCCCGAGGGGCGCAAGCTGAGCTGCCTGGAGCGGCATCCCGAGGTTACGTTCTGCGTCGTGGGGGCGACGCATGTCGTCGGGCGCAAGTTCACGACGGCCTACGAAAGCGTCATCCTGCGCTGCCGCGCCGTCGTGAGACCGGACGAGGAGGAGCGCTGGAAGGCCCTCGACCTGCTGCTGCGCAAGTACTCCCCCGGGCATGTCGAAACGGGGCGCCTGTATGCCGAAAAGTCGTTCCACCGCACGCAGATCATCCGGCTCGAAATCCTCGCCGCAAGCGGCAAGTGCAAGCGGGTGAGCGATTAGCCGGGAGCGCCTCAAACTCAAACGGACTCAAACAGAAAAAATTCATCAAAAACCGATAAACGACTTGTATATGAAGAAAAAAATTTTTTTGCTCCTGACGGCCGTTTCGCTGACGCTGGCGGCACGCGCCGACGAGGGTATGTGGCTGCTGCCCTACCTTCAGAAGATGAACATCAAGGTAATGAAGGAGCGCGGCTGCAAGATCTCCGCCGAGGAGATCTACAGCGCCGACCGCTCGTCGCTCAAGGATGCCATCGTCATCTTCGGCGGCGGATGCACCGGCGAGATCGTCTCGCCCGAGGGTCTGCTCTTCACGAACCACCATTGCGGCTACGGCTCGATCCAGCAGCTGTCGAGCGTCGAGCACGACTACCTCAAAAACGGTTTCTGGGCCATGTCGCAGGCCGAGGAGCTGCCCGTGGACGGTCTTGAGGTGCGTTTCGTGCGCCGCATCATGGACGTAACGCCCGAGATCGTGGGCAACGTCCCCTCGATCGCCTCGCAGGAGGAGTACGGGCGCATCACGAAGGAGAACATCGCCGCGCTGACCGGGCGCCTCGAAAAGGAGTATCCCGGCATGGAGATCTCCG
>DWWQ01000004.1 GCA_019119615.1 Candidatus Alistipes stercoravium
GATACTTCGCTCCGGCGATCAACGCACCCATGTCGAGCGAGTAGATGACCTTCGACTTCAGGTTCTCCGGAACGTCGCCGTCGATGATCCGCCGCGCGATGCCCTCGGCGATGGCCGTCTTGCCCACTCCGGCCTCACCGACCAGAATCGGGTTGTTCTTCGTACGCCGCGAAAGGATCTGCAGCACCCGGCGGATCTCCTCGTCGCGGCCGATCACCGGGTCAAGTTTGCCCGACCGTGCCTGCTCGTTGAGGTTGATGGCATACTTGCCCAGCGCGTCGAACTCCTGCGAGGAGGTCTGCGAATCGACCGTCGCCCCCTTGCGGAAGGTGCGGATCGCCTCGATGAGCTCCTTTTCGGTGGCTCCGGCCCGCTTGAGCAGATCGGCGGCCTGTCCGCGCTCGGCCAGAAGACCCAGCAGCAGGTGCTCGACCGAAGCGTACTTGTCGCCGAAGGTCTTGGTGAAATCGACCGCACGCTGGATCACACGCGATGCGTCCTGCGAAAAATACTGCTCACCGGCCCCTTCGACACGCGGCAGCGTACCCACGGCCCGGTTCACCTCTTCGCGCAAACCGCGCACATTCACGCCGACACGCCCCAAAAGGAACGTTCCGAGCGAGTCGTCCTCGCGGATGAGGACGCTCAACAGATGGAGCGGATCGACAGCCTGCTGTCCGCGCTCCTGCGCCAGGGTGAGCGCGGCCTGCAGCGCCTCCTGTGCCTTGATGGTTAATGTGTTGATGTTCATATCCGTTTGTTTTTACTTGTTTTCGTTTCGGTTTTCGAACATCTTCTCCGCAAAACGCCTGCCACATCCGGCAGCGGGACATTTCGGCACTTTTTATCGCAAAAATGTCATTAATTGACAGTCCCGCGCTGACACGCCCCGTCATTTCGGCAGAAAAAAGGGAGGCCGAAGCCTCCCCGAAGAACACGATCGGCACGCGGCGGTCAGTTGCCGCGGTAGGTCGCATATCCGTTTGCCGACATGGTGATCGGGATGTGGTAATGGCCGCGCTCCTCGATGCGGAAGACCACCTCGACCCAGGGATAGATCGACCGCTCGCCGAGGGCCTCGAAATAGGGCGCCGTCTCGAAACGGAGCCGATAGACCCCGTCGTTGGGCTGCCCGCCGAGGGGCAGCAGGTCGGCTATGCGGCCGTTGCGGTCGGTGCGCCGCTCGGCAACCGGCTGCCATGAGCCATCCTCCGCAAGCCGCGAAAGCGTTACGCGGACATCCGCAGCCGGCACTCCGCGCGACGTATCGAGCATGTGCGTACTCAACTGACAGGAGGGTTCCTGTGCCGGCGCCGTGCCGGCGAAACCGAGGGCAAGGAGCAGCAGGGCTCCCGCCAGAATCCATCTTCTCATAACTGTACGTTTTACGGGTTACACATATCCGAATACCCCGCCTGCGCCCCTCCGCCGGAAATCCATCCTCCACATCGCCCTGCAGGAACGGACCTCGGGCGCGGGCGCCCGGGGAATCCGTATCACACACTCCCCCGAAAGGAGTTTCGACAAATATAGGCCGCACGTCCGGAATATGCAAAAATATTTTCCTATCTTTGCGTCATCATGAGTGATTTCATCGTCAGCGCACGCAAATACCGCCCTGCGACGTTCCGCTCGGTCGTCGGACAGAAGCACATCACCTCGACGCTTCAGAACGCCATCGAGCGCGGCCAGCTGGCCCATGCCTACCTCTTCTGCGGACCCCGCGGCGTGGGCAAGACCACCTGCGCCCGCATCTTCGCCAAGGCGATCAACTGCCTCGCGCCCCACGGCGCCGAGGCCTGCAACGAATGCGAATCGTGCCGCTCGTTCAACGAGGGTCGCTCCCTGAACATCCACGAACTCGACGCCGCGTCGAACAACTCCGTGGAGGACATCCGCACGCTCATCGAGCAGGTGCGGATCATTCCCCAGGTGGGACGCTACTCGGTCTTCATCATCGACGAGGTGCACATGCTCTCGGCGGCGGCCTTCAACGCCTTCCTGAAGACCCTCGAGGAGCCGCCCGCCCACGCGATCTTCATCCTCGCAACCACCGAAAAACACAAGATCCTCCCGACGATCCTCTCGCGCTGCCAGATCTACGACTTCAACCGCATCCGCGTCGAGGACGCCGTCGATTACCTCAAGTACATCGCCTCCGAGGAGGGCATCACCGCCGACGAGGAGTCGCTGAACCTCATCGCGCAGAAGGCCGACGGCGGCATGCTCGACGCCCTGTCGATGTTCGACAAGGCCGTCTCGTTCTGCGGCACGACGCTCGACTACCGCAACGTCGCCCGCACGCTCAACGTTCTGGATTACGACACCTATTTCCGGATGACCGACCTGCTGTGGGCCGGTAACTACATCGAGGCGCTCGTCGCCTTCGACGAGGTGCTCTCCAACGGCTTCTCGGGCCAGACCTTCATGGCGGGCCTCAACCGCCACATGCGCGACCTGCTCATGGCCAAGCGCCCCGAGACGCTGCGGCTCATCGAGATGACCGGTACGCTGCTGGAGCGATACCGGACGCAGGCGGGCGCCTGCAGTGTCGAGTTTCTGTTCGGGGCGATCGCCCTGCTGACGGAACTCGACGGAAAGATACGACAATCGTCCAACCAACGATTGCTCGTCGAGCTGGGACTGATGAAAATCGCCGGTCTCGGCCAAAAAAAAAATAATCCCCTGACATCTTCCGACGCCGGCGCGCTTCCCGATCTGGATGCTCCCCGCGTCTCCGCAGCGACCACTGAACGTATTGCTCCGGGAAACGGCGGAAGCGTTACGGCGCCATCCGCGACGGCTCCGGCAGCCCCGGTCCCGGCTGCGGCGGCAACTCCGGCTGCACCGGCAACTTCAGTTGCGCCGGTCCCGGCAACAACGGCGGCAGCCGCCGCCCCGGCAGCCGGGGATTCCGAAGCGCAGCCGGCCGGAAACCCTGACAGCCCCCGTGCCGAGGCCGAACCGGGAAAGCCCGCTGCGGAAAAACCGGCAACGCCCTCCGGCCCGGCGCCGCAACGGACGACGGCCCGGCGGCCGCTGATCTCCGGCGCCTCGCTTTCGGAGCTGCTCGCCTCGGCAACCGCCCCGGCAGCCGTCGCCGAAGAGCCGGAGAAACAGGAGCAGACCGCGATGGAGATCGACCCCGAGTGCGCAGCTAAGCTGGAGGAGTGCCGGGAGCAGATCCTCGAACTGATCCGCTCGCGACGCCCGCGTTTCGTGGCAGTTTTCGAGCAGATGACCTTCCGCGACCAGACGATCGAGGTACGGGTACCGACGCAGGACCTGCATGACGAGATCCTGCGCAGCCGCACCGCGATGCTCCTGCGGATCGCCGAGATGGCGGGGATTACCGGACGCATCGAGCTGGAGGTTACCGTCGATGAGCAGATCCGGGCCAAACGCCCGATCCGGCTTGAGGACCGGGTGAAATACCTGACGGAGAAGAACCCGCAGATTGCGGAGCTCCGGCGGGCGCTGGACCTCGAGGTGGAGTGATCCTCCGCCCGGAAGACAAAACAGAAAACAAAAACAACAAGAAATATGAAAAACTTTATCGAAGAACTCGAATGGCGCGGGATGATCCACACGATCATGCCCGGCGCAAAGGAACAACTCGAAAAGGAGATGACGACGGCCTACCTGGGCATCGATCCCACGGCCGACTCGCTGCACATCGGCCACCTGGTGGGCGTAATGATCCTCAAGCACTTCCAGATGTGCGGCCACCGTCCGCTGGCGCTCGTCGGAGGTGCCACGGGCATGATCGGCGACCCCTCGGGCAAGTCGCAGGAGCGCAATCTGCTCGACGAGCAGACCCTCCGCCACAACCAGGAGGCGATCAAGGCCCAGCTGGCCAAGCTGCTCGACTTCGATTCCGACGCGCCGAATGCCGCCCGTCTGGTGAACAACTACGACTGGATGAAGGAGTTCACGTTCCTCGAATTTATCCGCGACATCGGCAAGTGCATCACGGTCAATTACATGATGGCGAAGGATTCGGTCAAGAAGCGCTTCAACGGCGAGGGCGACGGCATGTCGTTCACCGAGTTCACCTACCAGCTCGTGCAGGGTTACGACTTCCTGCACCTTTACGAGACGATGAACTGCAAGATCCAGCTCGGAGGCGCCGACCAGTGGGGCAACATCACCACCGGCACCGAGCTCATCCGCCGCAAGCTGGGTCCCGAGGCCGAGGCGTTCGCCATCACCTGCCCGCTGATCACCAAGGCCGACGGCACGAAGTTCGGCAAAACCGAGAGCGGCAACGTCTGGCTCGACCCGCGCTACACCTCGCCCTACAAGTTTTACCAGTTCTGGCTCAACGTCAGCGACGAGGACGCCAAGCGCTACATCAAGATCTTCACGCTGCTCGACCGCGAGACGATCGAGGCGCTGATCGCCGAGCATGAGGCAGCCCCGCACCTGCGCGTGCTCCAGAAGCGGCTGGCGCAGGAGGTTACCACGATGATCCACTCGCGCGAGGAGTACGAGAAGGCCGTCGAGGCTTCGGCAATTCTCTTCGGAGGGGCCACCTCCGAGGCGCTGCACCGCCTCGACGAGCAGACGCTGCTGCAGGTCTTCGAGGGCGTGCCGCAGTACCGCATCGCCCGCACGGAGCTCGGCATGCCCTTCGTGGAGCTCGCCGCCGAGAAGACGCAGGTATTCCCCTCGAAGGGTGAGTGCCGCAAGATGGTCCAGGGCGGCGGCGTGTCGCTCAACAAGGAGAAGGTTACCGACCCGATGCGTCCGGTTATCGGGGGGGACCTCATCGCCGGAAAGTACCTCCTCGTGCAGCGCGGCAAGAAGAACTACTACCTGGTCATCGCCGAATAGGATGGAGTACCGGATCATTCTCGAGCGTATGGAGTTCCGGGCGCTGCACGGCTGCTACGAACTCGAACGCAAGGTGGGCAACCGTTTCACGGTCGATCTGGAACTCACGGCCGAACTGGGCGACGTGGCTGCGGAAGACAGCGTGGAACTGGCGATCAACTACCTCACCGTGTATGAGATCGTCCGCGGACAGATGCGCATCACGCAGCGGACGATCGAACGTGTGGCCATGAACATCCTCGACGCGCTCCATGCCGCGTTCCCGCAGTTGCGGCACGCGAAATGCAAGGTATCCAAGCTGGCGCCCCCGTTGGGCGGCAAGCTCGACCGGGTCAGCGTCGTTCTCGAAAAATAGCGGAGCGGCAGGCAGGCTCCCGCAGCCTGTCTGCCGTCCTTTTATCGGTTTGCCGGGATAAAACGATCGAACCATGAAACATACACACCCCCATCCCCGCGCCACGCTGGGCGGGAAGTTGAGCGCCGTGCTGGTGGCAGCCGGCAGTTCGGTAGGTCTGGGAAACATCTGGCGTTTCCCCTATGTCGCCGGAGACAACGGCGGCGGCGCCTTTCTGGTCATCTATATCCTCTGCGTCCTGCTGCTCGGGCTGCCCCTGATGCTCGCGGAGTTCACCGTGGGCCGCGCCTCGCACCGCAACGCCGTGGGCGCCTTCCGCGCCCTCGACCCGAAATGGGGCCTTTTGGGATACATCGGGGTGCTGTCGGCCTTCCTCATCCTGGGTTTCTACCTCGTGGTCTCGGGCTGGACGGCCGAATACATGGTCCACTCGCTGACGGGCGACCTGGCCCACTACTCCACGGCCGCGGAATACGAGCAGATCTTCACGAACTTCATCGCCAACCCCTGGCGACCGCTGCTCTACACGGTAATTTTCGCCCTGGCAACGCATTTCATCATCGCCCTGGGCGTACAGAAGGGCATCGAACGCTCGGCCAAGGTGCTCATGCCGCTGCTCTTCGTCGTACTCATCCTCCTCTCGATCCACTCGCTGCTCATGCCCGGCAGCGGCGAGGGACTGCGCTTCTTCTTCCAGCCCGACTTCTCGAAAGTTACCCCTTCGACCCTGCTCGTAGCCATGGGACAGGCCTTCTTCTCGCTTTCGATCGGCATCGGCACGATGATTACCTACGCCTCCTACTTCAAGCCGGAGACCAACCTGCGGCATACGGCCCTGAACGTTACGATCCTCGACACGCTCGTGGCCGTACTGGCCGGCGTGGTGATCTTCCCGGCGGTTTTCAGCGTCGGCATCGAGCCCTCGTCGGGGCCCTCGCTGGTTTTCATCACCCTGCCGAGCATCTTCAACGGCATGCCGTTGAGCATGGTATGGTCCACGATCTTCTTCCTGCTGCTGGTCGTGGCGGCCCTCACCTCGACGATCTCGCTCCACGAGGTCATCACGGTCTACCTGCATGAGGAGTGGCACATGAGCCGCCGCGCCGCCGCCTGGGCCACGACCCTCTCGACCATCGTCCTGGGCGCCGCCGCCTCGCTTTCGATGGGCGTATGGAGCGGCTGGTCGATCTGCGGCATGAACCTCTTCGACTCGCTCGACTTCGTAACGGCCAACATCATGCTGCCCGTCGGGGCGCTGCTCACCTGCCTGTTTGTCGGCTGGCGGCTCGACCGGGAAGTGCTCCACGCCCAGATGACCAACAACGGGACGCTCCCCTTCCGGATCTACCGGGTCTTCATCCTGCTGCTCCGCTACTTCTGTCCGGCCGTGCTGCTGCTCGTATTCCTCGACAATCTGGGGGTCTTCTGATCCGGGTTTTCGGGCGGCCGGAGCCCGTCTCTTCGATCTTCACGGCACGGCACAAAAAAAGTACGGCTCCGTATGGAGTCGTACTTTTTTATGCGACGGCCGACCATGCTGTCTGCATGCGGAGCGTCTGTGTCATACTGCCACCCGGGATCTTCTGCCCCTCTCCTGTCCTTCTCCTGTCCTTCTTCTGTCCTTCTCCTGCCCCTTTCTGCGGCCCCCCGGATCAGTTGATGTTCCGGCGGTCGGGTTCGTGGTCGGGAGAGGCGGCCTCCATGTCGATCTGCAGCTTGACCATGTTGATCGCGGCAGCGGCGGCCTCATCGCCCTTGTTGCCGAGGCGGCCTCCGCAACGGTCCAATGCCTGCTGCATGTCGTTTACGGTCAGGATACCGAACGCTATGGGCATGTTCCACTGGATCTGCAGCTGCGTGATGCCCTGCGTAACCCCCTGGCAGATGAAGTCGAAATGGCGCGTATCGCCCTGGATGACGCATCCGAGTGCGATCACGGCATCCACATCGGTATATTCGGCGAAGAACTGGGCGCCGAGCGCCAGCTCGAAGGTTCCGGGAACATACTTGATCTGGATGTTCATGTCGGGACACCCCGCGGCACGCAGGGTCCGCACGGCACCCTCCAGCAACGCCTCCGTAACCTCGCGGTTCCACTCGGCCACCACGATGCCGAAGCGCATGTCGGCAGCCGAAGGAAGCGGTCCGTCGAAGTGGGAAAGATTGTGATTCCGCGTCGCCATATCCGTGTCCGGTTTACTTGTTGTTTACGCCGCCGAGCAGTTTCTCGGCCTCACGGGCCTCGACAGATGCGGGATAGCTGTTGATAATCCGTTCGTAGAGGGCAGCGGCAGCAGCGTTGTTGCCCTGGGCCTGCTCGGCGAGACCCGCCTTGCGCAGGTACATCGGAGCCGTCCAGTTGTTGTCGGCAGCCTCCACGGCCTTCTTGTAGAAGGAGACGGCCTGTGCATAGTTCTGCTGCTCGACGGCCACATCGCCCTGCAGTCCGTAGTTCTGGGCATTGACGATGGCTCCGGGAAGGCCCTTCACCGGCTTGTACTTGGCCAGATAGGCGGCGGCATTGGCCAGATCGCCCGTACGCAGGTAGCAGATGCCGGCATAGTGCTTGGCCAGGTTACCCGACGGGGTCGAACCGTATTGCTCGATCACATCGAGGAAACCGGCGCCGTTGGCATCGCCCTCGAGAGCCAGCGTAAAGTCGGGCGTCTCCGCCTCGAAGCGCGCCTGTGCCTCGGCGATCATCTCGGCAGCCTTCTCGGCGCGCGGAGCCACGATCAGGGACCGGTAACCGAACACGAGTGCTGCGAGAATCAGCAACCCGAGAAAAATGTAGATGAATTTACGACCGTTCTGCTCGAAGAAAGCTTCCGTCCGGTTCATCGCTTGGCCGAGACCTACCGTTTCGGCAACGTTCTGCTTCGTCATATTGTTTCGATGTTTTTAGTTTATATTTCCACACAATAGGCAGCAAAGATACAAAACTATTCACAATGTACAATGTCGTGTCCGGATTTTTTGTAATTTTGTCCTATGTTTCTGAAGAAAATCACGCTGCTGAATTTCAAGAACGTCGCCCGCGAGGAGCTCACGTTCTGTCCGGGCATCAACGGGCTGGTCGGCGACAACGGCGCCGGAAAGACCAACATCGTCGATGCGGTCTACTACCTGTCGATGTGCAAGTCGTCGCTGCAGATGACCGACGGACAGAGCATCCGCCACGATGCCGATTTCTTCCTCATCGAGGGGGCCTACACCTCCGACGAGGGGAAGAACGAGCAGGTCGTCTGCACCTTCTCGCGCAAGGGCGGGAAGGTCCTCAAGCGCAACGGCAAGGAGTACGACCGTCTTTCGGACCATGTCGGGCTGATCCCCGCAGTCATTGTCTCCCCGGCCGACAGCGCGCTGATCTCCGACGCCGCGGACGAGCGGCGCCGCTACCTCAACGCCTTCATCTCACAACTCGACCACGCTTATCTGGCCTCCGTCGTGCGCTACAACGCCGTGCTGGCCGAACGCAACCGTCTGCTGAAGAGCCACCCCGACGAGGAGATGCTCGGGATCTACGACCGGCAACTCGTCCGCCACGGCGAGGAGATCCACGCCCGGCGGCAGCAGGCCGTCGAGGAGCTGCGCCCCGTTGTAGCGGAATACTACCGGCAGCTCTCCGACGACCGCGAGCAGGTCGAGCTGCTCTACCGCTCGGAACTCAACGACCGGCCGTTCGAGGAGGTGCTGCGCGCCGCGCGGACGAAGGATCTGGTGAACGAATTCACCACCTCGGGCATCCACCGCGACGACCTGGTGCTGCGCATCGGCGGCTACCCCTTGCGCAAATACGGCTCGCAGGGGCAGCAGAAATCCTTTCTCATCGCCCTCAAGCTCGCGCAGTACGCCATCGTCGCCCGCAACAAGCACGAACGGCCGCTGCTGCTGCTCGACGACCTGTTCGACAAGCTCGACGCGAGCCGTGTCGAGCGGCTCATCCGCCTGGTGGCGAACGACGACTTCGGGCAGATCCTCATCACGGACTGCAACCCCACGCGTCTGCAAACGATTCTCGACAAAACGGGCGGCGAATACCGCCTCTACACCATCGAAAACGGAGAGGTACTGCGATGAGACGCACGAAAACCATGCTTATGGGCGAACTGCTCGACGAGTTCTTCAAACGCCCCTACGTCGCCGCAAAGGTGGCCGAAGGGCGCCTGCCCGAGACGTGGCGGGCGGTCGTCGGCGACCGTGCCGCGGACGAGACCACGGAGCTGCGTCTCGAGCGCCACATCCTCCAGGTCCGCATCCGCTCGAGCGTCCTGCGCTCGGAGCTCTTCTGCCGGCGCGACGCCCTCTGCGAGGAGATCAACCGCCGCTCGGGCCTTCAGTTGGTCCGTGCCGTAATCATCCGCTGAAACACTCCGCCCCCGAAATACGGAAACCCCGGATACGGTTGTCGCATCCGGGGTTTTTCGGTCAAATCCGACGTACGGCCTACTTGATGATGGCGGCACGGTTGGCCTTCTGCACGTTGAAGAGGTCCTTCTCGTCGCCCAGACCCTGGTAGGTAAGCTGCTTGGGATTTACACCCTTCTGCACGAGGTAGTCGTAAACCCGCTTTGCACGGTTCTCGGCCACCCGCTTGTTGCCGGCCTTCGTTCCGGTCTGCTGGTCGGCATGGCCCTGGATCGTGTAGACGCGGTCGCGCGGGCCGGCCTTGATCTGCTCGGCAATCAGGTCCAGACGCGTCATCTCCTGCGGCGTCAGCGTGGACATGCTGTAGTTGTAGAGGATGATCGAATTCGAGACAAACGCTGCCTCCTCCTCGCTTCCGGCAGTTGTCGTTGCGGATACCTTGGCTTCGGCGGCTGCAGCTGCCGCCTTGGCAGCCTTCGCCTCGGCACGCGCCTTCTGCAGCTGGCCGGCAAGGGCCTCATTCTCCGCCTCGGCCGCAACCAATGCCGCCGTACCGGCCGCCACGAGATCCTGGAAGGCCTCGATATCCTCGGCCGTATATCCGGGAAGGCCGCGCACCCAGCCCCGGTTGTTGAAACGGTAGGCAATACCCGCCGTCGCGCTCATTCCGAAAAGATAACTGCCGCTCATCGCCGCGGGTACCAGGCTCGACTTGGCCACCATGCCCTTGAGTTCGAGCTGGATGTCGATCGACGGCGACACGCGGAACTTGTTCAGCAGACCGCAGGTGAAGGCGAAGCTCTGACGGGCGCCCGTACCGTTGTCCTCCTTGCTCTTGTCCGTGAAGTTCGAGGCGGCGTATCCGAAGCCGGCAAACGGCACGGCATACCACGCACGGTCGGCACGGTATCCGCCGAACCAGTTGGAGGCATTCAACATGAAATCGACGTGTGCGAACATATAGGGCCACGTCGTCTTGCGGTCCGCGGCATCGTAGTTGGCGGACCATCCGCCCTGCAGCTGCCCGCGGACACCGGCTACGGGATGAATCCACTTCAACAGCGAGACGTTGCCCTCGAATCCGAGACGGTCGCCGAACGACCCGTAGTTCTTGCCGTTCGAAAGGGCCGTGCCGGTACCGGCGCCGACCGAGATTTCCCAGTTGTCCCAGAATCCATTGGAAACGAAGCCCGACCAGCTCGGCTTCTTCGGAGTTTCTTGTGCCCAGGCGGCAGATGCAAGCGCCAGGAGCAGGATCGTAGAGTAAATTTTTTTCATAATTGTTGTGTATAAAAAATACGTTACCCTGCTTTCAGCAAATTCCGTTCTCATTTGTCCGAAAAATCGCATTGTGGCCGCATGCAACGAAAAGAGGCCTGAAATGAACATTTCAGGCCTCTTTTCAGGGAAAAGCGACAGGAATCATCCGCACTTGGAGTAGCCGCACGACATACAGGTCAGACAGCCGTTCTGGTAAGCCATGTTCTCCTGGCCGCAGCTCGGGCATTTGCCTTTGGCCTGCGTGCCGTCCACGATATACTGCTTCAGGGCACGGCAGACACCCGTCTTCCAGGTGTTGATCGACTCGCTGTCGAGATGCAGCGACTCGATGAGCGACACAGTCTTCTCGATGGGCATGCCGTAGCGCAGCACACCCGAGATGAGCTTCGCATAGTTCCAGAACTCCTCGTTGAACAGGCGCGAGATGCCGCCGATCGTATTCGTGTATCCGTAGCGGTCGGTATACTGGAAGTCATAACGCTTCGAGCCGTCCTCCTCGCGTACCTTGATAATATAGCCCTTGGTGATCTTCCGGGGAATATACATGGCATCCTCCTCGATCTTTCCGGTGAAGACCTCATAGGGACGCCCGTCCTGCAGGCCCACAAAGGCGATCCAGTCCTCCGCGCCGTTCTTGAAACGTACGATGTCCGCCGGAATGGACTTCGGGCGCTTGGGAACCTGTCCCGGATGCTCCTCGCACCGTTTCTTCTTGGAGTTCTTCTCCAGCAGTACGCCGTCGCGGCAGCCGTCGCGGTAAACCGTAACACCCTTGCAGCCGCACTCCCAGGCCGTGCGGTAAACTTCGGCCACGAGCGCCTCCGAAACGTTGTTCGGGAGGTTCACCGTAACCGAGATCGAGTGATCGACCCACTTCTGGATCGCACCCTGCATCTTGACCTTCGCCACCCAGTCGATGTCGTTGGCCGTAGCGCCGTAGTAGGGCGACGCCTTGACCCACTTGTCGAGCTCCGCATCGGAGATCGTCTCGAGTTTCGACGTGTCGTATCCGTTCGCTTCGAGCCACTTGACGAAGTTGTGGTGGTAGACGTTGTACTCCTGGAACTTCTCGCCCGTCTCGTCCTCGAAATCGACATGCGTGTCGTGGTCCGAGGGGTTGATCTTGCGGCGGCGCTTGTAGACCGTGCGGAAGACGGGCTCGATGCCCGAGGTGGTCTGCGACATGAGCGACGTGGTACCCGTCGGGGCGATCGTCAGCATGGCGATGTTGCGGCGTCCGACCTTGCACATCTCCTCGTAGAGGGCCGGATCGGCCTCGCGGATACGGGCGATCATCGGGTTGTTGGCCTCCTTGGCGGCGTCGTAGATCGGGAAGGCGCCGCGCTCGGCAGCCATCTTCACCGAAGCCCGGTAGGCCTCGACGGCCAGCGTCTTCTGCACCTCGACGGCAAAATCGATCGCCTCCGACGTGCCGTAACGCAGGCCCAGCGCCGCGAGCATGTCGCCCTCGGCCGTGATGCCCAGACCCGTACGGCGTCCCTTGAGGGCCATCGTGCGGATCTTCTTCCAGAGCTCCAGCTCGACGCGGCGCACATCCTCGTCCTCGGGATCCGCCTCGATCTTCGCGATGATCTGCTCGACCTTCTCCAGCTCCAGGTCGATGATGTCGTCCATCATGTGCATGGCCTTGCCCACATGGTCGCGGAAACGCTCGAAATTGAACGACGCGTCGGCCTTGAAGGGGTTGTCCACATAACTGAAGAGGTTGAGCGCCAGCAGGCGGCACGAATCGTAGGGGCAGAGCGGAATCTCACCGCACGGATTGGTCGAAACCGTGCGGAAGCCCTCGTCGGCATAGCAGTCGGGAACGCTCTCGCGCAGGATCGTATCCCAGAACAGCACGCCGGGCTCGGCCGACTTCCAGGCGTTGTGGATGATCTTCTCCCAGAGTTTCTTCGCGTCGATGTCCTGCTCGTACTTCGGGTGGTCCGAGTCGATGGGGAACTGCTGGTGGTACTTCTTGCCGGCCTTGGCCGCCCGCATGAACTCGTCGTCGATCTTGATCGAGACATTGGCGCCCGTAACCTTGCCCGTATCGACCTTGGCGTCGATGAAGCGCTCGGCATCGGGATGCTTGATCGAGAGCGAGAGCATCAGGGCTCCGCGGCGACCGTCCTGCGCCACCTCGCGCGTGGAGTTCGAATAACGCTCCATGAAGGGGACAATACCCGTCGAGGTGAGGGCCGAGTTGAGCACCGGGCTGCCCGTGGGACGGATGTGCGAAAGGTCATGACCCACACCGCCGCGGCGCTTCATCAGCTGCACCTGCTCCTCGTCCATGCGGAAGATGCCGCCGTAGGAGTCGGCCGGATGCTTGTGGCCGATGACGAAGCAGTTCGAGAGCGAGGCCACCTGGAAGTTGTTGCCGATACCGGTCATGGGACCGCCCTGCGGAATGACATAGCGGAAATGGTCGAGCAGGGCGAAGGCATCCTCCTTCGACAGCGGATTGGGGTACTTGCGCTCGATGCGCTCGATCTCGGCGGCGATGCGCTCGTGCATCTCACGGGGCGACCGCTCGTAAATGTTGCCGAAAGAGTCCTTCAGGGCATACTTGCTGACCCACACCGTGGCGGCAAGATCGTCCCCGTCGAAATACTTTTTCGACTCGGCGACCGCATCGTTGTATTCGACCTTCTGCGGGGCCTGCTGCTGGGAGTTTTTTGACATATTCGTATCTATTTTTCAGATTTTTACAGTCGGACAGGCTGGGGCCTGTTCTACAAAATTGGGACTTTTCCACCGGAAAAACCAGCGTCGGGAATCAAACTTATCCACAAATTATCTACAAAAGTCCAAAAGGCGCGCCCCGCAGCTGCGGGGCGCGCCTCAACCTTCCGGGCGCCGGATCACTTCACCGCAACGGCGTCGATCTCGACCAAGGCGCCCATCGGCAGCGCCGCCACCTCATAGCAGACGCGGGCCGGCATCTCGGCGGTGAAGAACTCCGCATAGATGCCGTTCATGGCGGCGAAATCGCCGATCGACGAGAGCAGCACGGTCGTTTTCACCACATTCGCGTAATCGTAACCCGCCTCGCGGAGGATATGCCCCAGATTCTGAAGCGACTGGCGCGTCTGCGCCTCGATGCCCTCGGGCATGCGGCCCGTAGCGGCGTCCACGGGCAGCTGGCCCGAAACATAAATCGTTCCGCCGGTTTCGACGGCCTGCGAATAGGGCCCTACGGCCTTCGGAGCCGCGGGCGAAGCAATGATCTTTTTCATAATCCGTATGGTTTTCAACTGTTTTCGCACTTTCGATCCGCTACGGGCCGAAGGCCTCGGAGCCCGGATGCGGAACCTGCCGCGGGAAAGCCGATCACCTACCGACACACACACTTCCCGCGCCGGGATACAAAGATACGATTTATTCGTATATTTGCCACACGACAAAACCGGAAAACCGATGCGCATTCTTTCGAAAATGGCGGTCCTCGCGGCCGTCGCCATGTTTGCGGGAGCCTGCTGCCCCTGCCGCTCCTATCAGAAGAAGACCCGGCGCCCGCTGACGGGTACCGAGTGGCAGCTCGTCCAGCTCAACGGCCGCAGCGTGCAGCCCGAGGCGGGTCGTTTCACCATTACGCTCCAGGCCGACGACAGCCGGATCAGCGGCATGGGAGCCTGCAACCGGATCTTCGGTCCCTACACCGAGGGAGAGAGGCGTGCCCTGAAGATCGGCCCGCTGGCCTCCACGAAGATGATGTGCCCCACCGATGCGGCTCTCGAACGGCAGTTCACTGCGGCACTCGAGGCCACGACCCACTACGACATGGACGGTCCGATGCTGCTGCTGCTCTCGAACGGGGAGCTGAAGGCCATCTTCCAGGCACAGCCATGAGCCCGCACCGAAGACTCTGCGCGGCACTGTTGCTGCTGACCGCCACGACAGGATACGCACTCGGGCAGGGAACGGCAGCCCCGGAACGGCCCGGAGCCCGGATTGTGGTATTCCGGGACTCCATCCGCCTCGAACGCTGCGACACCCCGCCCCGCTTTCGCGGAGGCGATATCCGCCGTTTCGAAAGATGGATCGACCGAAAGATCGAAAAAATATACCCCCGATTGGCACACGAATCCGATATCGCGGGACGGATAGTTGTCTCGTTCGTGATCGACACGACGGGAAGGCT
Source organism: Candidatus Alistipes stercoravium (assembly GCA_019119615.1). Classification (GTDB taxonomy): domain Bacteria; phylum Bacteroidota; class Bacteroidia; order Bacteroidales; family Rikenellaceae; genus Alistipes; species Alistipes stercoravium. Next base: position 14,991 of record DWWQ01000004.1, read on the forward strand.
TACGCAGATTCAGGTGCTCCAGAATCCCGACCGGTCGCTCACCGACAAGGCCATCCGCATCCTGGAACAATCGCCCCGTTGGAAACCGGGGCTGTCGGGCGGCCGGACAATCCCGGTCGAAATCCTTCTTCCGCTGTATTCCCGCCGTCAGCCATAACCGGCCGCATTGCGCACCGGGCCACTACATCGGGCCATCGAGCCGCATCGCGCTCCGGACCACCACACGATACACCGGATAGCCGCACACGAAAAGCCCTCCTCCCCGTTCGGGGAAGAGGGCTTCATTATATGCTCGCGCGGGTAATTACTTCAGGTTCGGGTTCAGCTCGCCCCACTTGTCGATGGCGGGCAGCACACCCATCTCGATCACCTCGTCGCGCAGCTTGCAGAGGTGCGCGTAGCTCTCCTTGAGGGCGTTGTGCTCCTCGGGTGTGCCCTTGACGCTCTTGTAGGTCGCGCCGTTCTTCGTGATCTCGGTCTCCATGGCCATCAGGATGTGGTCGAACTCATCGTTGTGCACATAGACGCCGGCGGGATACTCGAACGGCTTGCCGCCCATGGCCGCAGCGATCATGCAGATCGAAACGTAGGCCGGGCTCTGGAACGACGAACGGCCGCGCAGGTCGATGATGTGCTTGCCGCCCTGGATGACACGCTGCTGGAGGGCATGCCAGTCCTCAACGGGCATCTTCGTGCCGATAAGCTCCGAAAGGGGCTTGCCGTCCACGAGCGTCGTCGAAGCGAATACGGCCATCTGCTCGCCGTGGCCGCCGTAGGTACGGCAGTTCTTCACCTCGTCGGGCGAGATCTTGAAGTACTTGGCCAGCTCCGAACGCAGACGCGTCGAGTCGAGCGCTGCCAGCGTCGTTACCTGCGAAGGCTTCAGACCGCTGTAGATCAACGTAATCAGACCCGTAATGTCGGCCGGGTTGAAGATCACGACCACATGCTTCACATCGGGGCAGTAGGCCTTGAGGTTCTTGCCGAACTCCTCGGCGATCTGTGCGTTGCCCTTGAGCAGGTCCTCACGCGTCATGCCGGCCTTGCGGGCGGCACCGCCCGACGATACGACATACGAAGCGCCCGTAAGAGCCTCCTTGACATCGGTCGTCCAGGTGATGTTCACACCCTCGAAACCGCAGTGGTAGAGCTCCTCGGCGACACCCTCGAGTGCCGGGCCGAAAGGATCGTAAAGACAGATGTTGGGCGTCAGATGCATCATAAGAGCCGTCTGTGCCATGTTCGAGCCGATCATTCCGGCTGCACCCACGATCGTGAGTTTCTCATTGGTTACGAATTCCATAACTTTTATTTTTAAAGGGTTTGTTTATTTTATTCTATCTCCCGACGGTTGCGCAGTGCATGCGTAATCGTCAGTTCATCCACATATTCCAGTTCGTCGCCGAAGCCGATGCCCCGCGCGATGGAGGTGATCCGCAGCCCGGGGAACTGCCTGAGGCGGTTCATCAGGTAAAAGAGCGTCGTCTCCCCCTCGACCGAGGTCGAGATGGCGATGATGACCTCCTGCACCCCGCCCCGCGCAACCCGCTCGCAGAGCAGGTCGATCTTCAGATCCGACGGCGCGATGCCCTGCATCGGGGAGATCACGCCACCCAGCACATGGTACAGGCCCCGGTACTGGCGCGTATTCTCGATCGACAGCACGTCGGCCACCTGCTCGACGACGCAGATCGTCGTATGGTCGCGCTCCCGGTCGGCGCAGATCGGACAGATCTCCTCGTCCGAGAGGTTGTTGCACTGCGAGCAGTACCGGATCCCGTTGCGGAAGCGGTCGATGCTGCGCGTCATGTCGTGCACCGACTCGGGTTCCATCCGCAGGATGTGGATTGCCAGCCGCAAAGCCGTGCGGCGCCCCACACCCGGAAGTTTCGACAACTCGCCGACGACATCCTGCAAAAGCCGCGACATGCCTTTAGATCGTTTCGATCGTTTTCGCCTCCAGCCAGCCCTTCTTGCCGTCGGCGATCGTAATCTCGCACCAGCCGTCCAGGCGATCCGTAATCGACACGAGCGTTCCCTCGTGCAGCACGAAAAGGTCCGTCGAGGACTTGTCCGGAGAACTCTTCACGGCCGTCGAGGCCGCCATGACAACGGCCTGCGTGTCGTCGAGCATCTCCCGGCGTTCGCCCGCCGCGAAACTGGTCGTCAGCACGAAGAGCACGCCGGCGAGGATCGTTCCGTAAAACCCGGCCTTCCGCAGCGAGAGCCGCGTGGCAAGCAGGTAGAGCAGGAAAAGCCCCAGCGCCAGCACAAGCGCCGCCAACGAAAGGAGGCTCCAGGCCGTGCAGCTCATCGTGCGGCGTACGGCCCGCACCCACTCCGTCAGGAAGAAGTCGGGAATCGCCTCGATGCGGTCCTTGGCACGCGCCTCGGCCACCGAAAGGTTGTAGCGGATATCGTCGTTGCCCGGAGCAAGCCGCAGCGCCTTGTGGTAGTAGAGGATTGCGCGACCCGTCTGTCCGTCCTTGAAGCAGGCGTTGGCCAGGTTGTAATAGAGTTTCGCCGAACGCAGGTTTCGGGAGAGCAGCTCCCCGTAAAGTTCGATGGCCGCGTGGTAATCCGCATTGATATAGGCCGTATTGGCCTGGTCCCACAACGTCTCCGGAGCGGTCTGCTCCCCTGCGGCGACCGCCGGCGAGGCAGCCGCCGAATCCGCAGGCTGCACCACTTCGGAGGCCACCTCACCCGTCGCGGGCGTCGCCTCCCGGGCATAGGCGGAAGCCAGGCTTCCGAGCAGAATCATAACAAACAGCAAGCGCTTCATGGCATCAACGTTTTATTACCGACTCGATCCGGGAGATCAGGTCCACGCCTTCGGAATAGATGTCGCTCATCTGCACCGAAGCCGCGGGCGAATACTGCGCCTCGTCGCACTGGGAGATGATCGCCGTGAAACGGTGGGCTTCCTCGGCCGAAACGCCCCGTTTGGAGAGCTCCTCGCGGACGTTCTCCTTCGTAAGGTTGGCCACCGGGATGTTGAACTTGTCGCTCATGTAGCCCCACAGCGCCCGCAGCATCTCCTCGTAGAAGGCGTGGCGGTCCTGCGCCTCCATATAGGACCTGGCGGCGCGGAAGCGCTGCACGGCGACCTTGTTGGCCCGCCGGCCCCGCATCAGGGCGACATTCTGCGACTCGCGGATCCGCTTGCGCAGGGCGACATAGGCCACGGCAAAGCAGACAAGAACGGCACACAGGGCAATCCAGTAGCCTCCGCTGAAGAGGAACGGCCTGCCCGCCGCACGCAGCTGCGGAGCTCCCAGCCGGATGAAGCGGATATCCTCGCCGAGCATCTTCACCTCCTCCTTCGACATGCCGCGGCCCTGCATGACCACGGCATCACCGCCGCCGCCCTTCGCATCGGGCGTGATCTCGAAGGTCATCGGACGCGACCGGAGCGTAACGTACTGGCGCCGCTTCAGATCGAAATAGGTGAACTCGATCGGGGCGATTTCGTAGGTTCCCTCGGCACGGGCGATGAAGGGATACTCGAATTGCCGGTATCCGGAGATGCCCGACGCCGAAGTATTGATCGACTCGGTGGTCTTGACGTTATACTGTTCGAAGGAGCCGGGCAGCGTGAGTTTCGGGGCCTGCACGAAGGTCAGGTTACCCGTTCCGGAGATCTTCACCGTGCAGGTGGCTCCCGAATTGGCCGCGAAATGGTCCGTCGGCAGGTCGGTATCCATGCGGAACGAGCCCACGGCGCCGCTGAAGCTCGAGGGCGCGCCCTCGGGAAGCGGTTTTACCTCGATCGATGTACGCTGGCTCTGCACCTTGCGGGGTACGTTGTAAACCTCGCGCCCGCTGCCGAAGAAAGGATCCATGTTGCGGCGGCTCTGCACCACGACCTGTGCCACGACGGTGATGTCCACGGGATCGACCGACAGCGTGCCGACCTGCTGCGGATAGAGCAGGTACTCGAACAGCACGCGCGTCTCGTAAACCTTGCCGTTGTAGGTCTCGCGTCCCACGCGCGCCGCATTGGGGTCCGTAAGGTCCTGCGACCAGAAGCCGTTGAACGACGGAGCCGACTCGGGAACGATGTTCACATAGGGAACGCGCGTATAGAGCTTGAAGGCCACATGCAGCGGCTCGTTCTTGTAAACCGACGTCTGCGACACGACGGCCCGCAACAGAATGTCGTCCTTGCCGATCTGCTGCTGCACGCTCTGCTGACGGGCACTCTCGTCGGAATCGCCGCCACCGCCCGCAGGACGCTGCTGCGACCGCGAGGCATCCCCTTCGTTCACGATCTCGACGGGCAGGGGCTGTGTCCGGTAGGTCGTACCGTCCACGGCGATCTCCGCCGCACCGATCGTTACGTTGCCGGCACTCTGCGGCAGCAGTACATAGGTGATCGTGTAGTTGATGCTTTTGGTCATCGTACTACCCACGATCTGTACGGACTGCCCGCGCGACTCGGCAGGACCGGCGATCACGTCGAACCCTTCGAAGGAGGGGGCCCTGAAACTTCCGTCGTCGGGCGAGGCGTTCAGCGCGAACTCCACGCGGAAGGCCTCCCCTACGGCAACCGTCAGCGGCGAATGGGCCTCGAAGGTAACCTTCTCGGCGCCGAACGCCCTGAAAGCCACCGCGACGAGGAGTGCCGCACCCACTATTTTCGCAATAAAACCTTTCATCGATTTTACAACGTACGGCCCAGACCGGTTAGTATCCGGGCCGCCGGGTTTTTAGTGTTTGAAATCGGCGAAAAAGTCGTTGCCCTTGTCATCGACGATGATGAAGGCGGGGAAGTTCTCGACGTAGATCTTGCGCACGGCCTCCATGCCCAGTTCGGGGAAGTCCACGACCTCGACCGACTTGATGGAGTTCTTGGCCAGGATCGCCGCCGGACCGCCGATCGAACCCAGGTAGAAGCCGCCGTTGGCCTTGCAGGCGTCCGTTACGGCCTGCGAGCGGTTGCCCTTGGCCACCATCACCATCGAGCCGCCGTGCTTCTGGAACAGATCGACATAGGGGTCCATACGTCCTGCCGTCGTCGGGCCGAACGATCCCGAAGCCATGCCGGCAGGAGTCTTTGCCGGACCGGCGTAGTAAACCGGGTGCTTCTTGAAGTACTCGGGCATCGGCTTGCCCTCGTCGAGCATCTGCTTGATGCGGGCGTGGGCGATGTCGCGGGCCACGATGAGCGTGCCGCGCAGGTTCAGACGCGTCTTGATCGGATACTTCGTCAGGATCTCGCGCACCTTGTCCATACCCTCGTCCAGATCGATGTCCACCGCGGGCGACATGGCCGGAGCCTCCTTCGGCAGGAAGCGGGCAGGGTTCTTCTCGAGCTCCTCGAGGAAGATGCCCTCGGGCGTGATCTTCGCCTTGATGTTGCGGTCGGCCGAGCAGCTGACGCCGATGGCCACGGGGCACGAGGCGGCGTGGCGCGGCGCGCGGATCACGCGCACGTCATGCACGAGGTACTTGCCGCCGAACTGGGCGCCCACACCGCTCTCGCGGCAGATCTTGAGCACCTTCTCCTCCCACTCCAGATCGCGGAAGCAGCGGCCGCCCTCGTTGCCCGAGGTCGGAAGCTCGTCGAGGTAGCCGGCCGAAGCCTTCTTCACCGTCGAGAGGCACATCTCGGCCGACGTGCCGCCGATGCAGATGGCCAGGTGGTAGGGCGGGCAGGCCGACGTGCCGAGGTCGAAGATATGCTGCTGGATGAATTTCGTGAGCGACTCCTCGTTGAGCAGCGCCTTGGTCTGCTGGTAGAGGAAGGTCTTGTTGGCCGAGCCGCCACCCTTGGTGATGAAGAGGAACTCGTACTCCATGCCGGGCTTGCCGCCGTAGATGTCGATCTGCGCCGGAAGGTTCGTGCCCGAGTTCTTCTCGTCGATCATCGTGAAGGGTACGACCTGCGAATAGCGGAGGTTGCGCTCCTTATAGGTCTCATAGACACCCTTTGCGATGCACTCGGCATCGTCGGCGCCGGTCCAGACATCCTCGCCCTTGTGGCCGATGCAGATGGCCGTACCGGTATCCTGGCAGGTCGGGAGCTCGCCCTCGGCGGCCACGCACTGGTTGAGCAGCATCGTGTAGGCCACGAACTTGTCGTTGTCGGTAGCCTCGGGATCATCGAGGATGTTGCGCAGCTTCTGCAGATGCGCCGAGCGCAGGTAGAACGAGACGTCCGAGTAGGCCGCCTTCGAAAGCAGTTCGAGACCTGCGGGGTCCACCTTCAAGATCTTGCGTCCGTCGCACTCGACGACCTTCACATAATCCTTCGTCAAAAGACGGTACTTCGTTTTGTCCTCCTGAATCGGGAAGGGCTCCTGATAAATGAAGTCTGCCATAATTCCAGTACTTATTATTAATGTTCGTGTATGATCGGAACCGTACGCCGCGCAGCATCTCTCCGCGGCGGGCCTCCGGAAGCGGCACGCAGGGCGTTCCTCTCTCCGAAGGGTGCTCCGGTGCGCCAAACGGGTCCCACTCAAGGCAAAAGCCCCGCCCGGGACCTGTCCCCCGCTCCGGAAACTCCGTGCAAATTTACAAAAAACAATCCGTTTTGCACAACTATTTTCGGTGGACTGTTATTTTTTTCACAAAAAAAATGCATTGTCCGGATTTTTCCCTAAATTTGCAATGATCGGGTGTGTTTTTCCATCGCCTGCCGCTACCCCGCAAAACGCAGCAGACCACCCGGAAAGGCACTGAAAAAGGGATCCGAAGGGCACACGGGATACCTCCGGGCGACCGCAGCCCCCATCCCCAAAAACGCATGTGGCACCGAAGTGCGGGGCCGCCCGTTATTTTTTCACGAAACGGAGGCTTTATTTAGATTTTTTAGTAAATTTGCATCGCCGAAAAACGACAAGATTCACTTAAACACTCAATAGTATGGTATCGTACAAAGATCTGGGCCTCGTGAACACCCGCGAGATGTTCGCCAAGGCCATCAAGGGCGGCTACGCCGTTCCGGCTTTCAACTTCAACAACATGGAGCAGCTCCAGGCCATCATCCAGGCTGCTGCCGAGACCAAGTCGCCGGTGATCCTCCAGGTTTCGAAGGGCGCCCGCAACTACGCCAACCAGACCCTGCTGCGCTACATGGCCGAAGGTGCCGTGGAGTATGCCAAGGAGCTGGGCTGGGCAAAGCCCCAGATCGTCCTGCACCTCGACCACGGAGATTCGTTCGAACTCTGCAAGAGCTGCGTGGACATGGGCTTCTCGTCGGTGATGATCGACGGTTCGTCGCTGCCCTATGACGAGAACGTCGCCCTGACGAAGAAGGTCGTGGAGTATGCCCACCAGTTCGACGTAACGGTCGAAGGCGAGCTGGGCGTGCTGGCCGGCGTCGAGGACGAGGTAGCCGCCGAGGAGAGCCACTACACCAAGCCCGAGGAGGTCGTTGATTTCGTAACGAAGACCGGCGTGGATTCGCTGGCCATCTCGATCGGCACTTCGCACGGAGCCTACAAGTTCACGCCCGAGCAGTGCACCGTGGATCCCAAGACGGGCCGTCTGGTTCCGCCCCCCCTGGCATTCGACGTGCTCGCAGCCATCGAGAAGGAGCTTCCGGGCTTCCCCATCGTGCTCCACGGATCGTCGTCGGTACCCCAGGAGGAGGTCGATACGATCAACAAGTACGGCGGTGCGCTGAAGGCTGCCGTAGGTATTCCCGAGGAGGAGCTGCGCCAGGCTGCCAAGAGCGCTGTCTGCAAGATCAACATCGACTCCGACTCGCGTCTTGCCATGACGGCCGCCATCCGCGAGGTCTTCGCCACGAAGCCCGCCGAGTTCGACCCGCGCAAGTACCTGGGTCCGGCCCGCGACAACATGAAGAAGCTCTACATCCACAAGATCAAGGAGGTTCTCGGTTCGGACGGCAAGGCCGAGTAAGGATCGGTTCCCGAAAACGAAAAACCGGAGGTTCGCAAAGAACCCCCGGTTTTTTATTAATTCTAATATATAAGAAACTCATAAAAACTTGCTATATTTGCATATCATAATAAGACAAAAATGTGGCTATTTATTTTCGTATTTGGATTTCTCGGCTGTATGAGTCAAGCATTCAAGGATGCCGATAAATAACGCATCGTTTCAATTGTACTATTACATTCTTGCCGCCTATTGCCGGTTGTCGGGAATGTATTTTTCGACAAACGCGCCCACGCGCCGCGTATACTCCTCGCGGTTGTCGCGGTAGGACATGGCATGCGCGGCACCCGGAACGACCCACAACTCCTTTTCGCCCGGCTTGGCCTCGTAGAGCGGATAGACCATGCGCGTGGGGACGAAATCGTCGGCATCTCCGTGGATGAAGAGCATCGGACGGTCGCAGCGCGCCACCTGCCGGAGGGCCGAAGCCTCGCGGAAATTCCAGCCATAGCGCAGGTCGCAGAGCCAGCTGGCCACATGCAGCAGCGGGAAAGCCGGCAGCGAGAACTGCTCGCGGAGCTCCTTCGAGAACTGGTCCCAGACGCTCGTATAGCCGCAATCCTCGACGAAGCACTTCACATAGGGCTGCTGCGCCTCTCCCGAAACCATCATCGTCGTGGCGGCCCCCATCGAGATGCCGTGCACGACCATCCGCGTATTCCCGCCGAAGATCGCGTTCGCCACCTCCATCCACTGCAGGACGTCGAGCCGGTCGCGCCACCCCATCCGGATGGCCCGGCCTTCGCTCGCTCCGTGGTAATGCAGGTCGGGCAGCAGGATGTTGAAACCCAGGTCGTGGTTGTAGAGGTAGCCGATCATCAGCATCCGCACGGCATTGTCCGTATAGCCGTGGACGATCACCGCCGTCCGGTCCGTCGGCTGCGGCGCCGCGGCATAGATCGCATGCAGCCGCTCGCCCTCCGCTCCCGTAATGACCGTATCGCGCAGGGCCCCCGTCGTGCGGAGGCTGTCGATCCATCCCTCGAGGAAGGGATATTCCTCACACATATATTTATAGGAGGAGGCCTCCTTCTCCGCCATCACCGCATCGGGCCGCAGGGCATAGGAGAGCAGGTAGAAGCTGCCTCCCAAAAGGGCCGCCGCTACGACCAGCACGACAACGGCAGCGATTCGAACAATCCGTTTCATGATTTTCCGGTTTTATGCATACAAAACAGCCGTCGGAGCAAAAATCCTGCCCCGACGGCCGTTCTCGTTTTCACCTGCCGGGTCAAGGATCAGTTCTTGCCCAGCTTGGTGCGGATATGTGCGAGCATGTCGTCGGTCATGCGCGAGAGGTCCCATTCGGGTTTCCAGCCCCACTCCTCGCGGGCGCAGGTGTCGTCCAGCGAATTGGGCCAGCTCTCGGCAATCTCGCGCTTCACGGGATCGATGTCGTAGTTCATCTTGAAGTCCGGCAGCCGCTTGCGGATCTCGGCATAGATGATCTCGGGCGTGAAGCTCATCGACGCGATGTTGAAGCTGTTGCGGTGCACGAGTTTCGAAGGATCGGCCTCCATGAGCTCCACGCAGGCGCGCAGGGCATCGGGCATGTAGATCATGTCCATGTAGACGTCGGCCGGCACGGGACAGGTGAAATGCCCGCTGCGGATCGCCTCATAGTAGATCTCGACGGCGTAGTCCGTCGTGCCGCCTCCGGGAAGCGTAACGTTCGAGATGATGCCCGGGAAACGCACCGAACGGGTATCGACACCGAACTTGTGGTGGTAATAGTTGCCCAGCATCTCGCCCGTAACCTTGCAGACGCCGTAGATGGTCGTCGGCTGCATGATCGTATCCTGCGGGGTCTTGTCCTTGGGCGACGTGGGGCCGAAGGCTCCGATCGACGAAGGCGTAAAGAGGGCGCAGTGGTGCTGGCGGGCCACCTCAAGCGAATTGTTCAGCGCTCCCATATTGACGTTCCAGGCCATCTGGGGATTCCGCTCGCCCACGGCGGAGAGCAGCGCCACGAGGTTGAAGATCGTATCGACGTGGTACCTTGCCACCACCGATGCCATAGCCGTGGCATCAAGGGCGTTGAGCACCTCGAAGGGGCCGTCTTCTCCCAAAGATTTGCATTCGCGCATGTCGGTGGCCACGACGTTCGCCCCACCGTAGATCTTGCGCAGATAAACTGTCAGCTCGGAACCGATCTGGCCTCCGGCGCCTACTATCAGAATACGTTTCATCTGTTTGTGGTTGTAATTGCGTAGTAAAGATAGAAAATAATTGTGAAAAGCGCACATTTTTTTGGTCATTTCATTTTTCTTATGTACTTTTGCACCACTCGAACAGAAAACTGCTGTTGTAGCTCAGTGGTAGAGCACTTCCTTGGTAAGGAAGAGGTCACGAGTTCAAGCCTCGTCAACAGCTCGATCTTCGAAGAAGCGGTGCTATCCGGAAGGATGGCACCGTTTCGTGTTTCAGGCCCGGCATCCGGAGAAGGCCCGCCGCTCGGGAGAACAAAAACCCGAATCGAACCTCGGACAACTCTCCGATCGGCTTCGGAGTCCGCCCCATTCAACTTTGGAACAGACCCGGCTCCGAACGGCTGCAATCCAAGCAAAACGGTCGTTTTCGCACAATTAAACAAAAGCCATGCATTTTGCTTACAATTTGTTTCTGTTTTCCGCTCCGATACGGTCTGAAAATCCGTATTTCACGGCTTCCTTACACTGAATCCCCTTCGCTTCCGATTGCAATACACTGGTAGACAATATATTAATAAAACATCGCCAAATTCGCCAATTTTCATTTCGAATCCAAATACATAGCCCAAACAGACGTAAAAACTATTCGAAAAAACGATTTTTTTCATCGTTTTTATATTTTTAACCAACAAATTCCACCGTAACGGCATATTTTAAATACAACATCCGATTATCGCCCCTGCCATAAAAACAAAGATCGGATTTACGAAAAGCATATACTAAATAATCATATTTTATAACCAGAATATATTATACACAATGAAAAAAAGGGGTCTTTTTTCATATTTTTCATAATAAACCTTGCCTATTTTTCAAGAAAATGCAATAAATTTGAAACAGACGATAACTCCGCTTATTTTCTGCGAATTATATTGAAAAAATTCGCCGGGGATCGGTTTTCGGAGTGTCAAAATCGCACCATAAGAGCCTTTTTTGCTTATAATCCGGGACTTGCGACTGGCGTCCCCCGTATGATAATATTTCCTATATTTGCGCCGCAAGAAAGTCCTTTTTTTCCTATGCAAAGAAAAATTCTACTCTTACTTCTCACACTCTTCGTGTGTGCCATGTCCGTTGCATCCCCGTCAGGAGGGGGAGGTCTCGTTACCGTCAGCGGTATCGTTACTTCGGCAGAGGACAAACAGCCCCTGATCGGGGTGAACGTGATCTCCGGAGCCACGTCGGGCGTCTCGACGCTCGCCGACGGAAGCTACTCCATCGAGGTGGCCCCCGGAACCAAACTTCTGTTCCAGTACATCGGTTACAAGGCCGTGGAGTACACGGTCCCCGACGGAGCGTCGAAGGTAACCTACAACCTCGAGATGCAGAGCGACACGCAGGCCCTCGAAGATGTGGTGGTCATCGCCTATGGCGTCCGCAAGAAGGGCACCATCGCCGGCTCGGTTTCGACCGTCAAGGCCGAAAAGATCGAAAGCACCCCGACGGCCGCCTTCGACCAGGCCCTCCAGGGTCAGGTCCCGGGACTTACGGTCCTCTCCAGCTCGGGCGAGCCCAGCGAGTCGGCCGAACTGACGATCCGAGGCACCAACTCGATCAACGCCGGCACCGACCCGCTCTTCGTACTCGACGGCATCGTCATCTCGGCCTCGGACTTCAACGCCATCAACCCGGCCGACATCGAAAGCCTCTCGGTGCTGAAGGACGCCTCCTCGACCTCGATCTACGGAGCCCGTGCCGCCAACGGCGTGGTGGTCATCACGACCAAGCGCGGACGCATGGCCGACCATCCGGTCATCAACTACCGCATGCAGCTCGGTTTCTCGCAGCTCGCCTACGGCAACTGGGACCAGATGAACACCGCCGAGCGTATCCAGTATGAAAAGGAGATCGGCATGACCGAGGGCAAAAACTACGCCCTGTTGAGCAAGACCGACGTGAACTGGCTCGACGAGGTCTTCAACGACGCCGCCCTGCTCCAGAGCTACGAGCTCTCCGTCTCGGGCGCCAACGAGAAGACGAACTACTACGTCTCGGGCGGCTACTACGATCAGGAGGGTATCGCTCCCGGATCGGACTTCAACCGCTACTCGCTGCGTGCGAACGTCGAGCAGCGCGCCGCCAAATGGCTCAAGGTGGGCACCAACACGCTGCTCAACTACCAGGAGATGGCGCTCGCCCAGTCGGGAGACTACACGATCGTAACGCCGATCTCGGCCGCTCGCTTCATGATGCCCTACTGGAATCCGCGCCGTCCCGACGGCTCGATCGCCTCGATCGAGGACGGCAGCTGGAAGGGCGAAGGCCAGAACCCGCTGGAGTGGATCGAGAACAATCCCGTAAGCTACAAGAAATACAAACTCATCTCGGCACTCTTCGCCGAGGCCACCCCAATCGAGGGTCTGACGATCAAGTCGCAGTTCAACGTCGATTACTCGCATGCCACGGGCTTCGGCGTCTCCTATCCGGAGTACATGCCCAACCTGGGCGTGGGAACCGCCTCGCGCAACTCTTCCGACGGTCTGACCCTTTCGGTAACCAACACGGTGAACTACCGTTTCCGCGTCGGTCAGGACCACGACTTCAACTTCCTCGTCGGTCAGGAGGGCATCGACTACCATTACGAATCGTTCGGCGTTACGACGCAGGGCCAGAACAACGACAAGCTGACCAGCATCTCGACCGGTACGCGCGCCGTATCGTGGGAGGACGAACTGGACAACGACTACGGCTTCCTTTCGTTCTTCGGCCGCGGCGAATACAACTATGCCAACCGCTACTACACCGACTTCTCGATCCGTACGGATGCCGCGTCGCGTTTCGGCGCTTCGAACCGCTGGGGTGTCTTCTGGTCGGTGGGCTTCATGTGGAACATGCGCAACGAAGCCTTCCTCAAGGATGCCGGCAACTGGCTCACCAACGCCCAGATCTCCCTTTCGACGGGTACCTCGGGTAACTCCTCGATCCCCAATTACGAGCACCTGGCTCTGGTATCGGGCGGTCTGGACTATGTCGGCACGGCCGGCATCGCTCCTTACTCGCAGGGCAACGAGGAACTCAGCTGGGAATCGACCTGGACGACCAACCTCGGCCTGCACTTCGGCTTCTGGAACCGTCTGAACGTGGACCTGGAGTTCTACAACAAGAAGACGAGCGACATGCTGATGTCCGTACCCCAGTCCTACACGGACAACGGATTCGGCTTCCGCTGGGACAACATCGGCGCGATGGCCAATCGCGGCGTCGAGATCAACCTCACCGGAACGGTCATCGCCACCGACAACTTCAACTGGTCGCTCAACGCCAACGTCTCCTACAACCAGAACGAAATCACGGAGCTCTACCACGGCGTTCAGGAGTACGAGATCGCCTCGTCCGACCTGAAGTATGTCGTCGGACACAGCATCGGCGAGTTCTACATCAACCGTTTCGCCGGCGTAAACCCCGCCAACGGCGACGCCCTCTGGTACACGAAGGACGGAGAGCTGACCAACGAACTGCGCGACGAGGACAAGGTGATGGTCGGCAAGAGCTTCATCGCCCCCTGGCAGGGCGGCTTCGGCACGAACCTCAGCTGGAAGGGCATCGCCCTCTCGGCCCAGTTCTCGTGGGTGGCCGACCGCTGGATGATCAACAACGACCGCTACTTCGACGAGTCGAACGGACGTTTCGCCTCCTACAACCAGTCGAAGCGTCTGCTCAACCGCTGGAAGGAACCCGGCGACATCACCGACATCCCGCGCCACGGCGTCTACACCGAGTTCGACAGCCGTCTGCTCGAGGATGCCTCGTTCCTGCGTCTGAAAAACCTCATGCTCAGCTACACCTTCCCCAAGGAGCTGCTCGGCAAGACCCGTTTCATCAGCGGCGTGAGAATCTACGCCCAGGCCCAGAACCTGCTGACCTTCACGAAGTTCTCCGGACTTGACCCGGAGGGCAACAGCAACCGCTACGCCGCGGAGTACCCGATGACCCGCCAGTATACGTTCGGTCTCGACTTAACCTTCTAATCAACAGCCATGAACAAGTTCTTACGCAATATCAAACTCGGCATCCTCGCGCTCACGGCGCTCGTCGGCATGAGCTCCTGTCTGGACAAGTATCCCGGCAGCGCCATTCCCGAGAAGGATGCCATGCAAACCTTTGCCGACGCCGAGCAGCATCTGATCGGCATCTACGCACAGCTCATGAGCGGCGCACTGTACAGCGGGTACCTCACCCTGCTGCCCGATATCCAGTGCGACCTGGCCTATGCCGTCGAGGGCAACTCGAACACCTACGGCGACTTCTGGCTCTGGAAGGTGCGCCCGACGGACCTCCTCATCCAGGATGTCTACGCCCAGCTCTACGCCGTAATCGGCGCCTGCAACTTCTACCTCGACCGCATCGACGACGTCGTGGCCCGGGAGACGAGCGACACGAACCTCGAAACGCTCGACCAGTACACCGGCGAGGTGCATGCCATCCGCGCCCTCTGCTATTCGGAACTCATCAAGTGCTTCTGCGAGGCCTATGACCCCTCCCGCGCCGAACAGCAGCAGGGCGTCGTGCTGCGCACGAAATATTTCGAGAAGGAGCCCGTCAAACGCGCCTCGCTTTACGATTCCTACCGCTTCGTGCTCGACGATCTGACCGTTGCCGAGGAGCTCATGGACGAGGACGAGGATACGCCCAACAACTACTACATGTCGCAGGCCGCCGTGCAGGCCATCCGCGCCCGCGTGGCTCTCTACATGCAGAACTGGGAGGAGGCCATCAAGTACTCGAGCATCCTGCTCGACGACAAGAAGGATACGTTCGAACTCACCTCGTTCCAGGATACGGCTCCCGACGGCGCCACCACGTTCGACTACATGTGGGCCTATGACCTGGGCTCGGAGGTGATCTGGCGCATCGGTTTTACGAGCACCTCCTACGGAGGCGCCCTGGGCACCGTTTTCCTCAATTTCAACCGCGACTATACCTACTTCTACCCCGATTATGTTCCGGCCCAGTGGGTGCTCGACGCCTACGAGGACAACGACCTGCGCGGCGAGAGCTACTTCGCCGACTCGGACGACGGCATCACCATCGGCTACACGAACGGCCTGGAGTGGCCGCTGCTGGTCAAGTACTACGGCAACCGCTCGATCTTCATCCCGCAGCGTATCTTCCAGGTTTCGATGCCCAAGCCGCTGCGCCTGGCCGAGCAGTATCTGATCCGTGCCGAGGCCTATTGCCGGCAGGCAAGCCCGCGCGCGGATCTGGCTCAGAAGGACCTCGAGACGCTGCGTGCCACCCGGTTCCTGTCGGGCGGCATGATCAACCTCTCGGGCAACTGGCAGACCGACGTGAAGACCTTCTCCGAGGAGCGCGTGCGCGAGCTCTACATGGAGGGCTTCCGCCTGCAGGACCTCAAGCGCTGGGGCCTGGGATTCGAGCGTACGCCGCAGTCCTGCACCCAGGACGAGGGCAACAACCTCCGCATCGAAGCCGGCGACCCGCTCTTCGTATGGCCCATTCCCCAGCACGAACTGGAGTCCCCGGGATCGGAGATTACCCCCAACGAAAGCAACAAATAGTAACCACATAGCAGATCGATCATGAAACGAATCATAACGTTCCTCTTTGCGACGGGGCTCTCCGGGCTGCTCGCCACGGGTTGTCAGGAGGAGTACAAGACCTATTCCGAAGGGGAGTATGTCATGTTCCCGGACTCCGTTTCGCTCAACATGGTACTCGAGAACCAGGAGTACTTCCCGGTTCCCGTCTCCACGACCCTCGCCTGCGACTACGACCGCACGTTCGGCGTGGAGGTCATCGACCAGGGCAGCACGGCCATCGAAGGCCTGCACTACCGCCTGGCATCCAACACGATCACCATTCCGGCCGGCAAGCGTTCGACCGAGGTGCTCGTACACGGAAACTATGAAAACTTCGAACCCTCCGACACGCTGCAGTTCACACTCAAGTTGGTGATGCCCGAGCAGCTGAAATGGGACCTCTATCAGGATCAGACCCGCGTGCGGATGCTCAAGGGCTGCACGTTCCACATCGAGGACTTCACCGGCTGGTGCGTGGTAACCTCGAATTTCCTGCAGAGCTATCCCGGTGTCGAGAACACCAGCGTACAGCGGCTGATCTACTCCGAACAGGATCCCGCCGATCCGACGACGATCATCCTGCACGACTGGCTCTTCACGGGCTACGACGTGAAAATCTCGTTCGACGCGGAGGATCTCTCCCTGCCGCTGGTATCCATGCCCGGAGACCAGATATTGAGCGACGAGCTCTCGGTATTCGGACAGATCAACGGAGACAACAAGATTCTCGTAACGAACAGCCCCAACTACTACTCGTTCTTCGATACCTGCGCCGGGAACGTGAAACTCTGGAGCTATGTCTATGTCTATGACATGGGCACGCCCGTAGGCACCGTCGGAACCTTCTACAACATCATGGAGTGGGTAAGCGACGAGGAGGCCGACCGCCTGGTGCGCGAGGACGGCATGCAAAAGCACGGAGGCCCCGCCAACGAATAAAAAAATGAAAATAAAATAAAAACGATACGACTATGAAAAAAAAGTATTTGCAGCATCTCTTTCTGGCAATGTTTGCCGGGGCGGCTCTCCTGCAGAGCGCATGTGCCGACAGTGATTCGGAGGAAAAGTTGCCGGAACCCAATTTCCCGGTCAAAACGACCCTCGGCATCGAAATCGGAGGGACGTGCACGATTCCCATCGAGCCCAATCAGGAGTGGTCGGTGAGCATCGACCAGAATGAAGCCGGCGAATGGTTCTGGCTCGACGACGACGGTCTGACGGCCTACACCCTGCGCGGCAAGGCCGGACAGCACACCATCACCGTCTGTGTTTCCGACAAGGAGGAGTACGATACGGACCGCAGCATCGACGTTTCGATGACCATGGGCGGACAGACACAGATTATCGCCACCGTTGTCCGCGGCACCGTGGAGCGCCAGTTCGATCTCTACGCCGGCGAGCAGTCGGGATTCGGCGAGATCACCTACGAGGAGCAGCCCGTCGATGCGGCGCAGACGACGCTCGTCATTCCGTGGAAGGAGAATGTCATGGAACCCGAAAACCTCCCCATCAAGATCGCAGCGAACTTCCCGTGGCGTCTCGACACGAAGCCCGAATGGATCGCCGAAATCGCCCCCTCGGAGGGCAAGGCCGGCGAGACGGTAGAGATCCTGCTTTCGGGAGATCCCGAAGCCTATCCGCTCGAGGATACCGAAAGCGAACTCGTCTTCTGCGACTACAACAACAACGACGTCAAATACTCGTTCCGGATCTCGATCCCCGGATGCAAGGACAAGGAACTGACGACCATCAACCAGGGTATGACCTATACGTTCAATGCCGCCGGAGAGTATGGAAAGGGCGGCATCGGCAGCACGAGCTGGACCCTTTACGGCCCCACGTTCCAGACTACGGCCGCCAAACTCACGACCGAATCGGGAACCTTCGGATACCAGCTTTACGTCCTCGAGAAAAAGGAACTCTTCGAGGGCTTCTATCAGTACGGCATCTGTAACTGGGTGGAAATCCACGAGACCCTCCTTTCGGGCAACGACGTTCTCGTTACCACGGAATACCGGCTGACGGCCGATGCCAATCCGGGAAGGTTCCGCCCGGCAGCACGCTCGGCATCCGTCGTGCTGCTTCCCGCCGAACTGGCCAAGGACGTAACTTCGGCACAGGATCTGATCGAACCCGATCCCAATACCTACATCCCGTCGCTCAAGGAGGCATACCGTCCCTACGAGCTGGCTACGATCACCCAGGATGCCCCGATCAGCTCGCTCTTCTCGGTACGCGACCTGCAGGGCATGGAGAGCTCGAACACCACGTTCCGGCAGCTTACCTATGCCGAAGACGGTGCGCTCCCCGAAGACATGGCCAGCATTTTCGGCACACCGAACGAACAGAACTACCTGATGACCTATACGAGCGAAAACTCCTATGCATCGGTCATCTACGATCAGAGTCTGGACGGATTTACCGTAAGATTCTTCGACGAGCAGTTCATGCCGATGCAGTCGGCGTCCGGATGGCTCAGCATCCGCAAAGACGACGCTTTCGTAGACTCGGAGGGCAATGCCGTAACGGCACAGAGCTTCGACATCCTCATGGAGAACGTTTCGGAGAACAAGACCGGATATGCCGTTCTCTATGTGGATAACCGACCGAAGGCCGCCATCTGCTGCAAGACCGACTCGGGCAGCAGCGCCGGCTCGTTCCAGGCCGAAATCACCTCCGACAGTCCCAACAGCTATCTGGAGCCCATCACGAACACCAATTTTGCAGAAATGGCCTCCATGCTCAAGGATGCCATCGGAAAGGATCTGAAGAGCGAATTCGAGGAGAAACTCGCCGTCGGTTCGGTCATTTACCTGCTCACTTCCGTCCCGGGAGAAGCCATTACGGTAACGACCACTCCGTTCAACCCCAACTACCTGCAGATCATCCCGTATGTGGACACCGAATGGCTGAATGCCGAGGTAACCAGCGAGACGACGCTCAACATCAAGATGGATACCCCGCAGGGTTCGACCAAATACGCTACGATCAACTTCTACGAGGGAGCGGACTACGCATCGGGCATCATCTACTGCGTACCGCTGCCGTAACACGCCGCAATACGGTACCCCCGCTTGTCGGGGGTGCCGGTTTACCAACATCATTCACCGTAAATTAGCGCAAATTCATACATGAAACTATTCAAAACCGCCGTAATGCTGATCGTCGGGCTGGCGCTCGGGTTCTTCGCAGGATGCACGGACGACGACGGAATCGACAACCGCGATCTGGATTACGGGTACGTTCAGTTCAAGTTGTACAAGGAGGCCTCCTATGAAGCCCCCCAGGACGATGCGACTCAGACACAATCCCGGGCCGTCAAGCCCCAGCTGGATTACCTTGCGGAAGCCAGCAAGGTCCAGGTAACGCTCTCCAGCGGCGAAGAGACGATCGTCCAGACGCTCACGCTTTCGGCCGCCGATGCCGAAAGCGCCGAATACGGCATGCGGAGTGCCAAACTCAAGCTCCTTACGGGCAACTACACGATCACCCGCTTCACGCTTTTCGATGCCGAGGACGGGGAACTCTACAACGGCAATGCCGTCGATCCCGATCTGACGGTCGTCGCCGGAGGACTCACTGTTCACGACCTTACGGTAAATGTCCAGCCGCGCGGCAAGGTGCGCTTCACCCTCACGAAGGACATGTCCGGATTCAATCCGCCGAAGAGCCGCAGCGGAGTCTCCCGCCAGTACATCTTCGAGGAGATCGGATCGTTCGACATTACGGTCAAGGATACCGAAACGAACAACCTCGTATCGTTCGAAAAACTGCCCGTAACCTTCTCGATCCATTTCGACGATCCCGAAAATACGGAAACCGCTCCGGGATATCAGACCTCGACCTGCGCCTGCGACTCGCTGCTCTCGCTTCCGGCCGGAAACTATGCGGTCATCAAATATGTTACCTACGACAGCGACGGCACCCTGCTCGAGACCAATACCGCTCCGGCCGAGTCGCCCTTCACGGTCGAGGACAACCGTACGACCGACAGCGACGTCGCCGTTACGCTCTACGAGGCCGACGAATACATGAAGGACCACTATGCGCTCTACGCGATCTGGAAAGCGCTGCACGGCGATGAGTGGTCCTACCAGGGCGAGAACTACCCCGTCGGATCGAACTGGGACTTCAACAAGGACCCCGACCTGTGGAGCTACCAGCCGGGTGTCGAGGTCCATACCAACGGACGTATCGCCATGATCGACATCAGCGGCTTCGGCTTCTCGGGCGACATGCCCAAGGAGCTCGGACAGCTCACCGAGCTCGTAGAGCTCTATCTGGGCACGCACAACGACACGAACGTCGGCTTCAAGGATCCGACGCTCGATCCCGACCAGAGCCTCACCGAGCGTTCGCGCAACCGCATGGAGAACCATCGCGCCCTGCTGCACGCCATGCACCCGGCCACGCAGATGTCCTGGCCCTGCGCCTTTGCGCTGCGCGAGCACGGCATCCACATCCGCGCCACGGAGCTCTACGACCAGGGCTACACCGAGGATCAGATCTTCGAGGCCTCGACGGGCCGCCAGCGCGACATCCGTCCGATGGACACCTCGCACGGCAAGCTCTGCAACGGGCTCCGGTCGCTGCCCGCCGAGATCGGCAACCTCAAGAAGCTCGAGTACCTCTATATCGCCAACAGCGCCATCGAGTCGCTTCCCGACTACGAGGGCGAAGGCCGCGAGGGCATGTCGGGACTGGCAGCCTGCACCGATTTCGAGGTGTACAACTGCCCGAACATGAAGAAGTTCCCGCGCGCTATCGCCAAGATGCCGAAGCTCGTTGCCGCGAACCTCTCGAACAACAAGCAGTGGGAGGCCCAGGATCTCCACGACGGACTGACCGAACTGGCCGAAGGTCCCTCGAAGGAGACCCTGCAGATGCTCTACCTGACGGACAACAGCCTCGAGGAGCTGCCCGCCTCCTTCCGGAACTTCAAGCGTCTGGGTCTGCTCGACCTGACGCGCAACAACATCCACACGCTCCATCCGCTGGGCGAGGAGGTTGCTCCCGTGGAGCTGGTCTTCAGCCACAACCAGATCGAGGAGATCCCCGTCGACGAGAACGGCCGGTTCTGCAACATGGACGATCTGACCGAGTTCTCCTTCTCGTTCAACAAGCTGAAGAAGTTCCCCAACATCTTCAGCTCGGAGATGATCTCCGCCATCTCGAACGTCGACTTCTCCTACAACGACCTGCAGGACTATACCGACGAGGAGGCTGCCGCCTTCAAGGGCATCTATGTCCAGACGCTCACCCTGGCCGGCAACCCGGGACTGACGAAATATCCCAAGTGGCTCGGCGACTCCGACTCGGAGGTGTCGTACATCATCCTGCGCGGCTGCGGCCTCACGGAGTTCCCCGAAGGGTGCTTCGAGGGCAAGTATTCGAGCCGTCTGATCTCGTTCGACCTGACGTACAACCGCCTCACGGATCTTCCCGACGACTTCTCGGCCGACACGCTCCCCTACCTCTACGGTCTCGACCTGTCGCAGAACGCCTTCGCGAAGTTCCCCTACGAGCCGATGACCTGCAAGGGGCTGACGGTCTTCGCCATCCGCGGCCAGCGCGACGAGCAGGGCGAACGCTGCCTGAGGGAGTGGCCCACGGGCGTCTACCAGCACACCGGTCTGCGCGGCTTCTACATCGGTTCGAACGACCTGCGCAAGATCGACGACACGATCTCGACGGCCATCTGGACGCTCGACATCAGCGACAACCCCAACATCACGTTCGATGCTTCGGATGTCTGCTACGCCTGGGAGAACGGAGCCTATATCCTCATTTACGACAAGACGCAGAACATCACCAACTGCGAAGCGATGCTCGAATAACCTTTAAGAACGTACGCAAATCATGAACGCAAAAACCTATATAGCGATTTTTCTCTGCGCACTCGTCGCCGTCGGTTGTACGGACGACAAGAAGGTCGGCGTGAAGATCGACAACGACACGATCGAGATCGGTGCCGAGGGCGGAACCCGGAACATCCGGATCACGGCCGACGACCAGTGGGTCGCCTTGACGAACGATCCCTGGATCACCATCTCGCCGGCCAACGGCCGCGGCTCGGCCGTCTGCCAGATCATCATCGACTCGGCCCTGCTCAACGAACCCCGCCAGGGCATGGTGCGCATCCAGAACCAGAACAACTGGGAGGAGCGCCGCGACATCTCCATCTCGCAGCAGGGTTTCGACTACGCCATTACGCTTGAGAGCCCGCAGGTCAACATCGCCAACTACGCCGCACTGGGCGCTCGTACGTTCGACGTACGCGTGAAGACCAACGTCGATTTCGACATCGAGATTCCCGAAGAGGCCCAGTCCTGGCTCCGCTCCGAGGAGTATCAGGTCAATCTCGACCGGGGTGTGCGTCCCCGCGAGGTAACCCTGCGCTTCAACTGGGAGATCAATTCGCGCGACACGGAACGCAACGCCTCCATCGTTTTCAAACCCCGCAAGGAGGTGCAGCTTGCCACGCAGGACGGCCTGACCGTACGACAGAACGCATCCGAGCCGATCGACGTCGGGACGCGCGCCGGAGACTCCGTAGCGCTGCTCTCGATCGCCCGCGCCCTCGACATGTGGCAGTCGTGGGAAACCTCCGAGAGCATGGCGAACTGGGACAACGTGGAACTCTGGGAAAAGGATATGGAAGGATGTACGGACGACATGGTCGGCCGCGTAAAATACGCCCGTTTCTACATGTTCAGCACCAAGGAGGGTATTCCGTTCGAGGTTCAGTACCTCACGGCCGCCAACGAACTGGTCTTCTATTCGAATACCAACTCCACCCTCTACAACCTCTCCACGGGAGAGCACATTTCGAAGCTCAAGCAACTCAAACGGCTGACCATCGGCGCATACGGACTTACCGAACTGGATCCTTCGTTCAAGGAGCTCAAGAGCCTCGAATACCTCAATCTCTCGGGCAACAACTTCGAGAATATTCCGTCGGTACTCACCAAGGAGAATTTCCCGAATCTGCATGCCCTGCGGCTGAATACCAACCAGCGCATCATCATCTACGACCTTTACAACTCGACGACCACCAATTTCGGCGGTCTGTTCCAGGAGACGAGCGAAACGCGTGAATTTCCGCGCCGCCTGCTCGAATGGGACAAGCTCGATACGCTGGTGCTCTCGGTGAACTACCTCCAGGGCCGCATTCCCGACATGAAGGACTACACGACCTACACGCAGGCCGACATCAACGCCGCAGACTCGCTGCCACAGGCGCTGGTGGGCATTCCGAAGGTGCTTCCCAACATCAAGCGCTTCTCGATCAACCTGAACCGTCTGACCGGAGAGCTCCCCGAATGGCTGCTCCGCCACCCGGCACTCGACTGGTGGGACCCCTTCACGCTGGTCTTCACCCAGGAGGGCAAGGACAAGGAGGGCAAGACGGCAGGATTCACCAACGAGCCGATCAACCTGAACGACTACTACGAATTCTACGAGGGAAAGAAGTATCTCGATCCCAACCGGAAAGAGTAGCCATCGGATTATTCAACGCATAAAACAGACAACGAAAGATGAAAAAAGAGATATACGGCATTTGTATCGCAGCCCTGCTTGCTTTCGGCGCCTGCGCGACCGACGAGCTTCCGACGCCTTCGGAACCGCGGCTCGAAACGCCGGAGCAGAACGAGCCCGTCTCGGGCGAGGTGCTCGTAAAGTTCCAGAGCTACGTCAGCGACATGCTCGACCAAATGGAGGCCCGGACCCGCAGCGGCGCTCCGGCTACCCGTTCGGGAATCCTCTCCGTGGACGAAGTCCTGGACCTTATCGGCGGCTATGAAATCGAGCGCATCTTCCCGGTCGATGCCCGCACCGAAGAGCGCACGCGCGAAGCGGGACTCAACCTCTGGTATGTGGTGCGTTTCAACAAGGAGTACAGCGTCGAGGAGGTCATCGCCCGCCTTTCGCAACTCGGAGAGGTACAGTATGCCAACCCCAACCGCAAGATCCAGCGTGCCTACAGCAGCGAACGCAAGGCCACGCCCCTGACGCGCGAGACGCTCGAAATGCTCAAGCGCCGCACAGCCGGCACGCGTGCCGGAGCCTCCTTCAGCGACCCGCTGCTTCCGATGCAGTGGAATCTGGTCAACGACGGCACGATGTTCACCGGCACGGAGGCCTGCCCGCAGGCGAAATCGATCGCCGGCGCCGACGTTCGGTGCCAGGAGGCCTGGAGCGCCTCGACGGGCGATCCGTCGATCATCGTCGCCGTGCTGGACGAGGGTGTCTGCCTGACACACCCCGAGCTGGCCGCGAACATCTGGACCAACGAAGATGAAATCGACGGTTCGAAAAAGGACAACGACGGCAACGGATATGCCGGCGACATCCACGGATACAACTTCGTAACCAACACCGGTATCATCACCTGGGACGATCTGAACGACACGGGCCACGGCACGCATGTCGCCGGCGTCATTGCCGCCATGAACGGCAACAACGAGGGTATCTGCTCGATCGCGGGAGGCACGCCCTCGCAGCCGGGCGTGAAGATCATGTCATGCCAGATTTTCGCCGGAAACACCGGAGGCAACTCCATGTCGTCGGTCAAGGCGATCAAATACGCCGCCGACAACGGTGCGGTCATCCTCCAGTGCAGCTGGGGTTATACCTCCGGTACGGCCAACAGCTATGAGTGGGGTTCGCCGGGCTACGCCAACGAGGAGCAGTGGGAAACCCTCGCTCCGCTCGAAAAGGACGCCATCGATTACTTCACCCACAACGCCGGATCGCCCAACGGCCCCATCGACGGCGGTATCGCCGTCTTCGCCTCGGGCAACGAGTACGCCAATACGGCAGGATTTCCCGGTGCGGCCAGCATGTGCGTTTCGGTAGCCGCCACGGCCGCCGACTACACGCCCGCCACCTACACCAATTACGGCGGCGGCACGAAGATCTCGGCCCCGGGCGGCGACCGCGACTACTACTGGGATTACGGCGAAGGCGCCCTGCGCGGTGAAACGGGCTGCGTGCTCTCGACGCTTCCCTACAACGTCAGCGAAACCGGCTACGGCTACATGGAGGGCACCTCGATGGCCTGCCCGCACGTCTCGGGCGTCGTGGCTCTGGGCCTTTCGTATGCCGCCCAGATGCGCCGCCACTTCACGGCCGAGGAGTTCCGCGAACTGCTCTACCGGACCGCCACGCCGATCGACTCCTACATCACCAGCACGAAGTTCTACTACCGTTACGCCTACGACATGGGGCTCACCAACCCCACGCAGATGATGCTCACGAACTATACGGGAAAGATGGGTACCGGACAGGTCAATGCCCGGCAGCTGCTTGACGCCGTCGCGCAAGGCGGCGTGCAGATGCGCTTCCCGAACCTCTACATTCCGCTTGAGGGTTCGGTAACGGAGCGTCCGGCCGTTTACTTCCTCGACGGCGAACAGCTGACCTACACCGTGCAGATCGACGACGGGAGCATTGCTACGGCAACGCTCGAAAACGGCCTGCTCACCGTCAAGGGCCTCAAGGAGGGCTCGACGCATGCGTCGATCTCGGCCGGCAGCCAGACGCAGTCGTTCAATATCACCGTCCGCAAGTCGGCAAACGGAAACGGATGGCTTTAGGATGCGGCGCGGCGGAACGATAGCGATGCTTTGTGCCGGATGGGCGTGTGCGATGTTCCTCGCCATGCCCCTCCGGGCACAGGTGCCGCATATTCCGCAGGCGCTGCGTGACAGTCTGGCCCATCCGCCCCAGGCCGAAGGCCGCGAGGCGATGCGTTTCGAGCGCATGCGCATTGAGACGGGCGAGATCCGCGAGGAGGCCACGCCGCCGAGTTTCACCTACCGCTGGACGAACGCCGGCGAACGGCCGCTCGTCATCACCCGCGTGGAGACCACCTGCGGATGCGCCGCGGCCTCGTACGACCGGCGGCCGGTGCTTCCGGGCGGCGAGGGGAGCATTACGGTAACGTACCACCCGAAGCGGCATCCGGGTTATTTCCGGCGGCGGATCTTCGTCTTCACGCAGCTCTCGGAGAAACTCCCCACGGCGATTCTCGAACTCACCGGACGGGTTATCCCCGCGGCATTGCCGACGGCGGACTATCCCTATGCGATGAACGCCCTGCGGCTCAAGCAGCAGGAGGTGCATATCGCCGGAGACCGAGCGCAGACCGAGCGCATCGAGTGCCTGAATGCCGGCGAGGAGCCGCTGCGCATCACGGCAGACAGCCTGCTGCTCCCGCCCTACATCCGCTTCGAATGCGACCCGCAGCGGCTGGAGCCCGGAGCGACGGGCGACCTGGTCATCCGCTTCGACCCTTCGAAAGCCCCGGAGCGCCTGCCCGAGCAGCTGCCCGTCATCCTGCAGGGCGTCGGGCTCACGCCGCGGCAAAGCACCGTACGCATCCGCTTCGGCACATCGCGCTGACGAATCCACAAACAAGAATTTGACAAAAAGTAACGATACAGCATGAAAAAACTTCTGAAACTGACCCTCCTCGCGGCTGCCGCACTCTGTCTGGGCGCCTGCGACGAAGACAAGACCTACGAGGATCCCGGCCTGGAGGTTACGCCTCACAACATCTCCGGGACCTGGCAGCTTGCCGAATGGAACGGCACGACGCTCGCCGAAGGCAGCTATGTCTACATCGAGTTCACGCGCAAGGACCAGCTCTTCACGATGTACCAGAATCTGGACAGCTTCTCGGCGCGCAAGCTCACGGGACGCTACGACATCACGACCGACGTCGAGCTCGGCGCCATCATCATGGGTGCCTACGACTACGGCATCGGCGACTGGGGACACCGCTACATCGTCTCGGACCTCTACGAGGATACGATGGTCTGGACGGCCCAGGACGACCCGACGATCGTCTCGGTGTATAAGCGCTGCGACGCGATACCCGGCGAGATCACCGGCGCTGCGGCGGAAGAATAGCCGCATCCCGACTGCGGAACAGCGAAAAAGGGATACCTTCGGGTATCCCTTTTTGTCTACAGCCCGGGGAAGGGATTCCGGGAACTGCGAAGTTCCGGGAACCCGGTTCCGAGTCCTCCGAAAGGTCGTTTTTTCGCCGCCCGACACGGAAAATGCCGCCGAAAATTTGATTTTCCGGAATAATTCGCTACATTTGCAACAAGCAACACGACGAACGATGCGTTCATACGGATTTGCATACTTCTTTTATTCCTTTTTCTTTTACGCCGAGAGAAAAAGCGGGAGGTCATGCATGTAACCGGATGAAACGATCAGAAAATACGGTAGAACACGAAAATCCCGCTCCCCAAAGAGCGGGATTTTTTAATGACAACCACAACCCCATGAAACGAATCGCCATACAGGGCATCGCAGGATGCTTCCATGAAACGGCCGCCCGCCGCCACTTCCCGGGCGAGGAGCTCGAAATCATCCCCTGCCGGAGCTTCGACGAACTCTTCGGCCGCATGGCCGAAGACCCGGCGCTGCTGGGCATCGCGGCCATCGAGAACACCATCGCGGGAAGCCTGCTCCCGAACCACGAACTGCTGCGGTGCAGCCGCACGCAGGTCATCGGCGAGGAGAAGCTCCGCATCTCGCATGTCGCAGCGGCCCTCCCGGGGCAGGGGCTCGACCGGATCCGCGAAATCCACTCGCACCCCATCGCCCTGATGCAGTGCGGGGAGTTCCTGAAGGGGCACCCGCAACTGAAGGTCGTCGAACGCGACGACACGGCCGGCAGCGCCCAGGAGATCGCCGAATGCCGGCTGGAGAGTACGGCGGCGATCTGCGGCGCCGATGCCGCGGAGCTCTACGGACTCGAGATCCTCGAACGGGGCATCGAGACCAACAAACACAACTTCACGCGCTTCCTCATCCTGGCCGACGAACGCCTCGCCCCGTCGTACGTCGATGCGGAGCGCATCGACAAGGCCTCGCTCCTGTTCACGCTGGCCCATACGCAGGGAAGCCTCTCGAAGGTGCTCACCGTGCTGTCGTTCTACGACATCAACCTGACGAAGATCCAGTCGCTGCCGATCATCGGCCGCGAGTGGGAGTACCGCTTCTATGTGGACGTGGCCTTCGACGACCCGCTCCGCTTCCGGCAGGCGATCGACGCCGTGCGGCCGCTCACGAGCGACTTCCGCATCCTCGGCCAATACGCCGCCTGCACCACTCCGGCGGTATGATCCGCCCGGGAACCGAATACCGAAACGACAAAAAAACGACAATAGCCATGAACGACATTCAACCCATCGTATTGCCCGGGGTCGATCCCCGGAGGCCGCTGGTCATTGCAGGACCGTGCAGCGCCGAAACCGAAGAACAGACACTCAACACGGCCCGGGCCCTTGCCGCCGAGGGATTCCGCATCTTCCGCGCCGGGCTGTGGAAGCCCCGGACCAAGCCGGGAGGCTTCGAAGGCGTGGGCGCCGCGGGAATTCCCTGGCTGCAGCGCGTCAAGCGCGAGACGGGCATGTACGTCGCCACGGAGATCGCCACGCGCGAGCATGTCGCCGCGGCTCTCGACGGAGGCATCGATCTGCTGTGGATCGGCGCCCGCACGGCGGCCAATCCCTTCGCCATGCAGGAGATCGCCGACGCGTTGCGCGGGCAGGACGTTCCCGTGCTGGTGAAGAATCCCGTGAGCCCGGACCTCGAGCTGTGGATCGGCGCCATCGAGCGCATCCACAACGCCGGCGTCCGGCGTCTGGCGGCCGTCCACCGGGGCTTCACCTCGATCGACCGCAGCCTCTACCGCAACCACCCCATGTGGGCCATTCCGATCGAGCTGCACCGCCGCCTCCCGGCACTGCCGATCTTCTGCGACCCGAGCCACATCGGCGGCAAGCGCGAGCTGGTGGCCCCCCTCTCGCAGCAGGCCATGGACCTCGGATTCGACGGACTGATCGTCGAGGCGCACTGCACGCCCGACGTGGCCTGGAGCGACAAGGCGCAGCAGGTTACGCCCGAGGCGCTGGGGTACATCATCCGCAACCTGGTGATCCGCGAGCAGACCACGACGACCGAAAGCCTCACCGAACTGCGTAAGGGAATCGACCGCCTCGACAACGAACTGCTCGACCTGCTGGTGCGCCGCATGCGCGTCTCGCGCGAAATCGGACAGTACAAGAAGGAGCACGACATGCCCATCCTCCAGGCGCAGCGTTACGACGAACTGCTCGCGCGCCGCGCCGCGCAGGCCGTCGAACTGGGCATGGACCGCGAATTCATGCGCACGGTGATGCAGGCCATCCACGAGGAGTCCGTACGGCAGCAGATGCGTATTCTGGGCGACTGAAGGGGATTACATTTCCGTTAAATATCGGCAGGCAGGATGTAACATGCGGGATTGTTGCGTACTTTTGAGGCGTAAACGATCCGTAAACCTTGCAGTTATGGCAAAATACAAAATTCTCGTGGTCGATGACGAGGAGTCACTGTGCGAGATCCTGCAGTTCAACCTTGAAGTCGAAGGATACGAAGTCGATGTGGCGAACAGCGCCGAACAGGCCCTCGGCATGCACCCCGAGCGTTATTCGCTGATCCTGCTCGACGTGATGATGGGCGAGATCAGCGGCTTCAAGATGGCCCAGATGCTCAAGACGAACCCCGGCACGGCGAACATCCCGGTGATCTTCTGCACGGCGCGCGACACGGAGGACGACACCGTCGCCGGATTGAACCTCGGGGCCGACGACTACATCGCCAAGCCCTTCTCGATCCGCGAGGTGCTGGCCCGCGTACGCAGCGTGCTGCGCCGCACCTCGGCCGCACAGCCCGCCGCCGAACGCATCGGCTTCGAGGGGCTGGAGATGGACCTACGCCGCAAGGTCTGCACCCTCGACGGCGAGGAGGCGCCGCTCACCAAGAAGGAGTTCGAGATCCTGGCCCTGCTGCTCGCCCACCGCGGCACGATCTTCTCGCGCGAGGAGATCCTCCACCGCATCTGGAGCGACGAGGTGGTCGTCCTCGACCGCACGATCGACGTGAACATCACGCGCCTGCGCCGCAAGATCGGCCCCTACGGCGAATACATCGTAACGCGACAGGGTTACGGATATGGCTTCAAAGGTTAGGCTCTCCTACCACAGGCAGCTTTTCCTGCTGCTGCTGGTGTTCCTCTGGACACTGGTAGCCAGTTTCGTGCTTTTCCAGTACGGCCGCGAACGGCATTTCAAGGCCGAACGGCTCGATGCCCACCTGCAGCTGATCAACCTCCGGATGCTCGACGCGCTGGACAACGGTGTCGAACCGTCCGTCTTCTCGACGCGCTGGAAAGGGCCCTTCGAGGAGCTGCGCGTTACGCTGATCGACCGCGAGGGCAACGTGCTGTTCGACAACTCCCTCGACACGCTCCCCGGGACGAACCACCTCAACCGCCCCGAGGTGCGGAGCGCCCTGCGCAACGGCACGGGATACATCATCCGCCGCCATTCGGAGAGTACGCAGCGCAACTACTTCTACTCGGCCATGGCCGACGAGCAGCGGATCATCCGCACGGCCGTGCCCTACTCCGTCCCGCTTTCGGAGATGCTCGCGGCAGACCCCGCCTATCTGTGGTTCATGGTGGGTATGACGCTGCTGATGAGCATCGCGGGGTACTTCGCCACGCGGCGCCTGGGGCAGAACATCACACGGCTGAACGAATTTGCCCGCCGCGCCGAGCGGGGCGAGTGGATCGACCAGACGGACAGCTTCCCCCACGACGAGCTGGGCGACATCTCCCGCCACATCGTACAACTCTACGCCGACCTGCAGCACACGGCGGCCGAACGCGACCGCGAACATGCCCTGGCGCTGCACGAGGAGCAGGAGAAGATCCGCATCAAGAAACAGCTCACGAACAACATCAACCACGAGCTGAAAACCCCGATCGCCGCCATCCAGGGCTATGTGGAGACCCTGCTGGCCAACCCGGAGCTCGAGCGGGAGCGCCGCACGGCCTTCCTCGAAAAGAGCCTCCAGCAGGTCGAACGGCTCCGCCACCTGCTGGCCGATGTCTCGACCATCACGCGCATGGACGAGGCGAGCCAGCTCTTCCAGCGGGAACCCGTCGTACTGAACGAGCTGATCGAGGAGGTCGTCGCCGACATGGAGCTCCGTCCGGAGGATCAGCGGCTGCGCGTACATGTCGATTTCCCGAAGCGCGTGGAGGTCTTCGGCAGCGCCTCGCTGCTCTCGTCGATCTTCCGCAACCTCGCGGACAACGCCGCAGCCTACTCGGGCGGCCGCGACCTCTACATCCGCCTGACGGACGATACCGCCGAGAGCTGCACGATCCTGCTGGCCGACAACGGCATCGGTGTCGAGGAGGAGCACCTGCCGCATCTTTTCGAACGCTTCTACCGCGTGGACAAGGGTCGCTCGCGCAAGCTGGGCGGCACGGGCCTCGGGCTGGCCATCGTGCGCAACGCCGTGGCGTTCCACGGCGGGACGATCTCGGTCCGCAACCGCGAAGGTGGAGGTCTGGAGTTCCGCTTTACCCTGCGCAAATATTCATAGGGGCGACACGGCCTTGTCATTGTTCTGAAACAATCGTTTCGGAACTTTGCATGCGTATTACGCATAATTACAAAGTCTATGTCCCCTCTTTTCATCGCGATCGTCGTGATCATGGCCCTGCTGGCCGTGCTGGGTATCGTCGTGGGCGTTACCAACGACGCCATCAACTTCCTCAATTCGGCCATCGGCTCGAAGATCGCCCCGCGCCGCGTCATCCTCTGGATCGCCGCCGCGGGCATTCTCGTCGGCACGCTCACCTCGAGCGGCATGATGGAGGTCGCACGCAGCGGCGTCTTCTATCCCGGACAATTCTCCTTTTCCGAAATCATGCTGCTCTTTCTGGGCATGATGCTGGGCAACGTCCTGCTGCTCGACCTCTACAACACGCTGGGACTGCCTACCTCGACGACCGTGTCGATGGTCTTCGGCCTGCTGGGCGCCGCCGTGGCCACCGCGCTCTTCCGCATCGGCGCCGACCCGGCCGTCTCGCTGCACGACCTCTCGCAGTTCATCAACACGGGCAAGGCAATGGCCATCATCGCCGCCATCCTGCTCTCGGTGGTCCTCGCCTTCCTGGCCGGCCTGCTCTTCATGTACATCTCGCGCCTGATCTTCTCGTTCCGATACCATGCGGTCTTCCGCCGCTGGGGAGCCCTCTGGTGCGGCATCTCGCTCTCGGGAATCCTCTACTTCGCCCTCTTCAAGGGACTCAAGAGCTCGGGTCTCATTCCGGCGGACATCACGGAGTATGTCGGCGAACATGTCCTGCTGACGCTTCTCGTCTTCTGGGTCGCCGCCTCGCTGCTGCTGTGGCTCCTCCAGCGCAAGCGCTTCAACATCATGCGCATCACGATCCTCTCGGGCACCTTCGCCCTGGCCCTGGCCTTCGCCGGCAACGACCTGGTGAACTTCATCGGTGTGCCGCTGGCCAGCTTCGACGCCCTGCAGATCGCCCGTGAGGCCGGCAGCGAGTCGATCATGATGGGCGACCTGGCCCACCCGGCCCGCGCGAACTTCCTCATCCTGCTCGCGTCGGGACTCATCATGGTCCTCACGCTCTTCTTCTCGAAAAAGTCGCGCCACGTCGCCGAAACCGAGCTGTCGCTCGCCTCGCAGCACGAGGAGTCCGAACGCTTCGGCTCGACCTACCTGTCGCGCAGCCTCGTACGCGCCACCCTGATGCTCAACAATCTCTGGACGGGGCTCATTCCCGGGCGGATGCAGCGGGCCATCGACCGGCGCTTCGAGCCGCTGCCCGTCGAGGAGCGCACGACGGCCCAGTACGATATGATCCGCGCCGTGGTGAACCTCACGGCCGCCTCGATCCTCATCGCCATCGGAACCTCCTACAAACTGCCCCTCTCGACGACCTATGTCGTCTTCATGGTGGCCATGGGATCCTCGCTGGCCGACCGCACGTGGGGCCGCGACAGCGCCGTCTACCGCATCACGGGCGTCATGGCCGTGATCTCGGGCTGGTTCGTTACGGCGCTCGGCGGCTTCCTGATCGCCCTGGCGACCACAGCCCTGCTGCTGTGGGGCGGCTGGATCGCCGTGGCGGCGCTCACGGCACTCTGCGCCTGGCTGCTTTTCCGCAGCCACCGCAAGACCCCAGGGGTGAAGGAGGAGGAGACGGCACAGCAGCCGCTCGTAGCGGCCGAGACCCCCGACGAGGTGATGCACGCCTGCATCGGCGAGGTCTGCACGACGATGCAGGAGGTAACGCGCATCTACAACCGCACGCTCGTGGCCGTCTTCAAGGAGAACCGCAAGGTCCTCCGGGAGATGGTCCAGACCTCGGACAAACTCTTCGAGGAGGCCCGCACCCGCAAGTACGGCATCATGGCGACACTGCGCCGCCTGCAGGCCTGCGACATCGACACGGGACACTTCTATGTGCAGGTTACCGACTACCTCTCGGAGGTAACCAAGGCGCTGATCCACATCACCCGCCCGGCCTTCGAACACATCGACAACAACCACGAGGGGCTCTCGAAGGAGCAGATCGTGGACCTGATGCGCGTGAACGACGAGGTGGAGGCGATCTTCGTCAAGATCAACGAGATGCTCGCCGGCGGGGACTTCTCCGAGCTGGACCGGGTGCTCGACATGCGCGACCGGTTGTTCGACACCATCGTCGGGGCGATCAAGAACCAGCTGCGCCGCATCCACGAAGATCCCTCGGGCAGCACGCGCGCCAGCGTCCTCTACCTGACGATCCTCAACGAGACGAAGACCATGGTGCTCCAGGCCCGCAACCTGCTCAAGTCGCAACGCTACTTCCTCGACGTTACGGCCCGCAGCTGACCGCAGACCGCCGCATGAAAAGAATCCCGGAGCCGATTGTCGGTTCCGGGATTTTTTCGATCGGCATCGCAGCGCGGATTTTTTTTACCCCGACACGGAAATGAAACCGCACCGTCATCCGGATGAAACGGCCGGGCCCTATCTTTGCAACGTGAAATCCGGGATTCCGGATTCACCGAGTTGGTTTTAGGTTACATAAGTTGGTACGGGAAGATGCCGCGACGCGAGGTTGCCGCATCTTCGTATTTTTTTACCGTTCCATATCCTTGAGGTGGATCTCCA
The DNA here is from genome assembly GCA_019119615.1 of Candidatus Alistipes stercoravium. GTDB lineage: Bacteria > Bacteroidota > Bacteroidia > Bacteroidales > Rikenellaceae > Alistipes > Alistipes stercoravium. The sequence continues at coordinate 48,706 of DWWQ01000004.1, forward strand.
GCGCCCGGACCGAGATCTGGATTTCGCGGATCGAGACGCCGAGCGAGGCGATCAGCAGCAACAGGGCCGCGCCGAAGACGTAGGCCGACAGTGCCACCAGCCCCACATAGATCAGGAACATCGTTACGACGCACAGAAAGAGGCTCGAGACGCCCAGCGCCTGCATCGTCCGCGTGAGGTGCAGGCGGCGGCGCAGGTTGTCGATCTGCGCCCGCGTTACGTTCGACGGATGCTGCAGGTGCTGCTCCTTGAGCGCCCGCACGAGCTGCGCATAGGAGAGAAACCGGTTCGTGTAGGCCAGCAGGATGAGCGAAACGGCCGAGAAGAGCAGGGCCGGCGTAGTGAGTGTCAGTTCTTCCATAGACGAGATTTTTTTCCGCATCAAAGGTAGGGAATATTTCCGGGATCCGGCCCAAGGCGGCACACCGCCCGCAGCGGCCGAACCGCAGCGGTCCGTTGCCGCACCGGCCGCGGCCGGAGATACCGGATTGTAGGTATTTTTCCCGCCAGGCATCATGAAATGGCAGCAAGAAGCCCTATTCCTAAAAAAAATAATTATCTTTGCACGCCGAAAAGCGACAATTTCAATCTCAAAAAGAACAATATCTTCTATGGAACTGAACAAGACCTTCATCGACGGCCTTTGGAGCAAAGAGATCAACGTAACGAGTTTCGTACAGACGAACATCACCCCCTACCTGGGCGACGGATCGTTCCTGCAGGGACCTACCGAACGCACCCGACACATCTGGAACCTCTGCCTCAAGGCACTCGAGGAGGAGCGGCAGCATAACGGCATCCGCTCGCTGGACAACAAGACCGTCTCGACGATCACCTCGCACAAGGCCGGCTATATCGACCGCGAACAGGAGCTCATCGTGGGTCTGCAGACCGACGAGCTGCTCAAGCGCGCCATCAAGCCCTTCGGCGGCATCAACGTCGTATCGCGCGCCTGCAGGGAGAACGGCGTCGATGTCGATGAGAAGGTCCGCGACATCTTCACCCACTACCGCAAGACGCACAACGACGGCGTCTTCGACGTCTACACCGAGGAGATCCGCTCGTTCCGCTCGCTGGGCTTCCTGACGGGTCTTCCCGACAACTACGCCCGCGGCCGCATCATCGGCGACTACCGCCGTCTGGCCCTCTACGGCACCGACCGTCTGATCGAGGCCAAGCAGGAGGACCTGCGCCACCTCACGGGCCCGATGACCGAGGCCCGCATCCGCCTGCGCGAGGAGGTCGCCGAGCAGATCAAGGCCCTGAAGGAGATCCGCACGATGGGCGAATACTACGGGCTGGACCTGAGCCGTCCGGCACACTCGGCACAGGAGGCCGTGCAGTGGGTCTACATGGCCTACCTGGCGGCTGTCAAGGAGCAGGACGGCGCCGCCATGTCGCTCGGCAACGTCTCGTCGTTCCTCGACATCTTCATCGAATACGACCTGGCCCACGGCCTGATCGACGAGACGTTCGCCCAGGAGCTTATCGACCAGTTCGTCATCAAGCTCCGCATGGTGCGCCACCTGCGCATGCAGTCCTACAACGACATCTTCGCCGGCGACCCGACGTGGGTTACCGAGGCGATCGGAGGCCGCTTCAACGACGGCCGCACGAAAGTTACGAAGACCTCGTTCCGCTTCCTGCAGACGCTCTACAACCTCGGTCCCTCGCCCGAGCCGAACCTCACGATCCTCTGGAGCCCCGACCTGCCGCAGGGATTCAAGGAGTTCTGCGCCAAGGTTTCGGCCGACACCAGCTCGATCCAGTACGAGAACGACGACCTGATGCGCGAAGTGCGCCACTCGGACGACTACGGTATCGCCTGCTGCGTTTCGTATCAGGACATCGGCCGCCAGATCCAGTTCTTCGGCGCCCGCTGCAACCTGGCCAAGGCGCTGCTGCTGGCCATCAACGAGGGCCGCTGCGAGAACACCGGCACGGTAATGGTCCAGGGAATCCCCGCACTGTCGGAGGGTCCGCTGCGCTTCGAGGAGGTTATGCAGAACTACAAGAAGGTGCTGCATGAGATCGCCCGCGTCTACAACGAGGCGATGAACATCATCCACTACATGCACGACAAGTACTACTACGAGAAGGCCCAGATGGCTTTCGTCGATACCGACCCGCGCATCAACCTCGCCTACGGCGTGGCGGGCCTCTCGATCGCCCTCGACTCCCTCTCGGCCATCAAGTACGCCCGCGTCACGGTGCGCCGCAACGAGCAGGGTCTCTCCGAAGGCTTCGACATCGAGGGTGAATTCCCCTGCTTCGGCAACAACGACGACCGTGTCGATCACCTCGGTGTCGATCTGGTCTACTACTTCAGCGAGGAGCTCAAGAAGCTGCCCGTCTACAAGAACGCACGCCCGACACTGTCGCTGCTGACGATCACCTCGAACGTCATGTACGGCAAGAAGACCGGCGCCACGCCCGACGGCCGCGCCAAGGGTGTCGCCTTCGCCCCGGGAGCCAACCCCATGCACGGACGCGACAAGAGCGGTGCCATCGCCTCGCTCGCCTCGGTGGCCAAGCTCCGCTACCGCGACTCGCAGGACGGCATCTCGAACACCTTCTCGATCGTTCCGAAGTCGCTCGGCCCCACCGAGCAGGACCGCGTGGACAACCTGGTAACGATGCTCGACGGCTACTTCACGAAGGGTGCCCACCACCTGAACGTGAACGTACTGAACCGCGCGATGCTCGAGGATGCCATGGAACACCCGGAGAAGTACCCGCAACTGACGATCCGCGTATCGGGCTACGCCGTGAACTTCACCAAGCTGAGCCGCGAGCATCAGCTCGAGGTCATCAGCCGCAGCTTCCACGAACGCATGTAAGCATGCTGCGCGTACACTCCTACGAATCAATGGGAACATTCGACGGGCCGGGACTCCGGCTCGTCGTCTTCCTGCAAGGCTGCAACTTCCGCTGCCTTTACTGCGCCAACCCCGACACGATCGAGGCGTGCGGCGGCAAGCCGACCGAAGCGGCGGAGATCCTCCGTATGGCCGTGGACCAGAAACCCTTCTTCGGGCGGCGCGGCGGTGTAACCTTCTCGGGCGGCGAGCCGACCTTCCAGGCTGCGGCGCTGCTGCCGCTGGTGCGGATGCTCAAGGCGGAGGGGATTCACGTCTGCCTCGACTCGAACGGCGGAGTGTGGAATCCGGTTGTCGAGGAGCTGCTCGGGGAGGTCGATCTGGTGCTGCTTGACGTCAAGCAGATCACGCCGGAGCGCCACCGGCAGCTTACGGGCCGTGAGAATACGCAGACGCTGCGCACGGCGGCCTGGCTGGAGGAGCACGCCAAACCCTTCTGGCTGCGCTACGTCCTCGTCCCGGGGTACAGCGACGCCGAGGAGGATATCCGCGCGCTGGGCGAGCGGCTGGGCGGCTACCGCATGATCGAGCGGGTCGAGCTGCTCCCCTACCATACGCTCGGCGTACACAAGTACGAGGCCATGGGGCTCGAATACCGGCTCCGCGACGTCCGGGAGAACACCCCCGAGCAGACGGACCGCGCGGCGGCCCTGCTGCGGGAGTACTTCGCCACGGTGATTGTAAACTGACGGCCGAGGCTACCAAAACGTAAAAAACAGCCGGGCAATAAGCCCGGCTGTTTTTGCATCACAGGAACCGCCTCTACTGCACGACGATCTCATCGACGAAGATCCAGCCGCCGGGGATGCCGCCGCTGCGCGCCACATAGCGGATGTAGCGCACCTCGGCCGCACCGTCGTAGGCAAAGGTCTTGAAGAGCAGGTCGGGGCACTTGGGCGAGATGTCGTTGTGCACGGTGGCGAGCCGCTCGTACGTCTCACCGTCCTGCGATCCGTAGATCTCCACCTGCCGCGGCACCCAGACATAGGGGCCGGCCGACTGCATGAAGGTGGCGCCGATGTAGTGCACCTCCTGCACACGGCCCAGATCGACCGTAACATCGACATCCGAGTCGAGGAATCCCTGCCAGCGGCGGTCGCCGTAGGTCCAGCCGCCCAGCACGCCGTCGGTCAGTGTCGAGGCGCCCGAAGCGGCGTACTTCTCACTCCACGGCGTCGCATAGTGCACCGGGCAGCCCTCGGCCAGATGGTGCTTCGGGGCAAGGCTCTCGGGCCGCTCGCCGTATTCGGTCCGCAGGTCGAAAGGCTCGTAGCCGCGTGCCCGCAGCAACTCCGACGCCTCGAGGGCCCGGGCGTGGAACGCATCGTAGGACTTGCGCTCGGGAAGGCTCCACCCCACCTCCGAAAGGGCCATCAGCCGCGGCCACATCATGTATTCGTAGTGGGCGTCCGTGGGGATCCACTCGGCCCAGAGATTCGCCTGCACGCCAAGCAGCAGCCGTTCCTGTTCGGGGGTCATCTCCTCCGACACGGGTTCGAAGGAGTAAACCTTGCGCAGGGGCGTATAGCCGCCGATCGATGCGGGCTGCGTGAAGGGAGCATCCTGCGTATAGTCGAGATAGCAGAACTCCCCGGGCGTGAAGATCGCCCGGTGGCCTGCGCGGAGGGCCTGCATGCCCCCCTCCACACCGCGCCACGACATGACCGTGGCATTCGGGGCCAGCCCGCCGTCGAGAATCTCGTCCCAGCCCAGCAACTTGCGCCCGTGGGCGTTCAGGAAACGTTCGATGCGGTGGATCAGGTAGCTCTGCAACTCGTCCACATCCTGCAGTCCCTCGGCCTGCATGCGGGCCTGGCACTTCGGGCAGGTGCGCCAGGCCGACTTCCCGGCCTCGTCGCCCCCGACATGGATATACTCCGACGGGAAGAGCTCCATGACCTCCGTGAGGACATTCTCCAGAAACTCGAAGGTCTGCTCGTTGCCCGGGCAAAGGTCGTAATCCTTGTAGGCCACGCCCGTACATCCCAGCTCGGGATAGGCGGCCGTAACCTCGTCGCTGTGGCCCGGCATCTCGATTTCGGGAATCACCTCGATATGGCGCCGGCGTGCATACTCGACGATCCGGCGGATATCCTCCTTCGTATAGTAGCCGCCCCGGGCCTGCGGGTCATCCGCCTCGCAGTAGCGGCGGTCGCCCCGCCACCAGCTTTCCCAATCCGCATAGGGACGCCAGGCCGCAAACTCCGTCAGGCGGGGGTAGCGCTCGATCTCCAGGCGCCAGCCGGCACCGTCGGTCAGGTGCATGTGCAGGCGGTTGAGCTTGAAGAGCGCCATGGCGTCCAGCTGCCGCTCGACAAACTCCACGGAGCGGAAATGGCGGCTCACGTCGATCATGAAGCCGCGGTAGCCGAAGCGCGGCGCGTCGTCGATCGTGCGGCAGGCGATCTCGGTCAGACGGCCGTCGTCGCTGATCTGCAGCAGGCTCTGCACGGCATAGAAGAGGCCGGCCGTGGCGCGGGCCAAGGCCGTCATACGCCGCGGCGTGATCTCCAGCCGGTAGGCTTCGTCCGAGGCGAAACGCCGGTCGCCGGGTTCGAGCCGCAGCTCCAGATCGGGACGCTCCTTGCCGGCCGGCTGCCAGCCGAGCGTCGTGAGGTAGGCCGCCAGGTCGTCGGCCGCCGCAGCCTCGCCGCGCGGCACGCGGATTTCAAAACAGACAGGCGCCTCCAGACGGTAAAAGCCCTCGGTCCGCACATCGGAAGCCGGAGCGGGAATCACCCCGCGCACGGCGGCGGGCTCCCCGGCGGCCGACGCCGCGGGGAGTACCATCGCCAGCAGGGCGGCGATCCATGCGACACGCAACGAACGGATCATCAGTTCACGCAGATTTCATCCACGAAGAGGAAACCTTTCCTGCCGCGGGCTCCGTGCCACTCCGGAATCGGATTCACGGTCTGCGCCTCGACACGCAGGTAGCGGGCCGAAGTCTCGGGGAACGTTACCGTATAGTCCTTCAGCGTATCGGGATCGGCGGCCGTCTCCATCGGGATCTCGATGCGGCCCACCTCGGTGAAGGTTTCGCCGTCGTCCGAGGTGCTGGCAACGAGCGTCAGCGGCGGGAAGATGTCCTCGCTCTTCGAGACGAGCGTGCCGAGGCGCACCTCGCTGTACGAGGCGCCCGACATGTCGATCACCACGTCCATCGGATCGCCGAACCAGCCGGTCCAGTCGCCGTTGGCGTAGCTGAAGTAGCTCTCCACGCCATCGACGAGCGTAGCCGGAGCACCGAAACGATACTTCTCCAGTGGCTGGGTGCGCATCACGACCGAATGGCCCATCGCCTTGTTGTCGGTGAAAACGCGCTCCAGCACCCGCGAACGAACCTCGCCGCGGATGGCCACGGCCTTGAGCGTGCAGCCCTCGCGGATCTCGACCGGCGCCGTATAGCGCGTGCTCTCGGCCGTCGGATCCATGCCGTCGAGCGTATAGTAGATCGGCGCGTCGCCGAGTGTCGAGAGCGACACCTCGACGCACTGCTTCTCGGGATTGCCGTTTACTTCGGCATGCACGCCGAATACCACGGGCGAATAGTTGTAACCCATGCGGGTGTAGAGATCAACGAAATGCGGCAGCGCCCCGGCGAAACGATCCCACTCGCGGCGGCCCTTGTCGCACCACTGCACCTCGCTCAAGGCGGCCATGCGTGGCAGCAGCATGTACTCCAGATGCTCGGGCGAAAGAACGTACTCCGTCCAGAGGTTCGCCTGGATACCCAGAATATGGTCGCCCAGCTCCTGCGCGAGCGAGTCGGGAACCGGCTCGTAGGAGTAAACCTTCTCGACGGGCAGGTAGCCGCCGATGCCGAAGGGCTCGTTCTCGACGTCGCGGGACTGGTAGTAGTCGAAGTAGAAGTGCGTCGTGGGGGTCATGATGGCGTCGTGGCCCATCTTGGCCGCGGCGATGCCGCCCTCCGAACCGCGCCACGACATGACGGTGGCATTCGGAGCCAGCTCACCCTCGAGGATCTCGTCCCAACCGATGATGCGGCGTCCATGCTCGTTGAGGAACTTCTCGATGCGGGCCGTAACATAGCTCTGGAGGTAGTACTCGGCGGCGTGCTTCTCGTCGCCCTTGATACCCAGCTCGCGGATCTTCGCCTGGCAGACGGGGCACTTCTCCCAGCGCGTCTTCGGGCACTCGTCGCCTCCGATATGGATATATTCCGAGGGGAAGAGCTCCATGACCTCCCCGAGGACGTTCTCCAGGAACTCGAAAGTCTTCTCCTTGCCGACGCACAGCACGTCGTCGGCCACGCCCCAGCGGCCCCATACCTCATACGGGCCTCCGGTACATCCCAGTTCGGGATAGCAGGCCAGCGCGGCGAGCATGTGGCCCGGGAGGTCGATCTCGGGGATCACCGTAATGCCGCGGGCGGCCGCATAGGCCACCACCTCGCGGATCTCGTCCTGCGTGTAGTAACCGCCGTAGGGCACGCCGTCGTACTGGTCCCAGTTCTTCTTGACGACCGTACCCTTGCGGATGCTGCCGTACTCCGTCAGACGGGGATAGCGCTTGATCTCGATGCGCCAGCCCTGGTCGTCCGTGAGGTGCCAGTGCAGGCGGTTGAGCTTGTGGAAGGCCATCAGGTCGATGATCTTCTCGACCTCCTCCTTCGAGAAGAAGTGGCGCGCCACGTCGAGCATCAGGCCGCGGTAGGCAAAGCGCGGGGCATCGTCGATCGCAACGCACGGCAGCGTCCAGGCGGTCGCGGCATCGGCCTCACCGCCGAAGAAGGCCGCGGGCAGCAGCTGCTTGACCGTCTGTACGGCATAGAGGAAACCGGGCAGCGACGACGCGCGGACGGTAACGCCCGAAGAGGCCACGTCGAGCTGGTAACGCTCGGCGTCGAGCGCTTCGTCCACGACGAAGCGGAAGCCCTCGCCGGCCGCCGGGTCGGCGACATACGACACGGTGCTCTCGGTCTGCGTGGCCTCCGACAGCCGGGCGGCAAACTCCTCGACCACGGCGCGCGAAGCCTCGTCGAGGCCTTCGTCGCAGGTGAAGGCGGCACCCGCCACGGCATACGAGCCCGAGCGGGGGGTCAGCTCATTGGGGTAGGGAATCAATTCGTAGGTGTTCGTCTTTCCGGCACACGAGGCCAGGAGCAGCGACGACACGAACAAGGCAAGCAATCTGTTCATAACGTATTTTTAGAAATTAGGTTTCGGCACAGGCAACCGCCCGCCGGAGCCGATGGCAACGGTCCGGTGCGATCTATCTGCAAATATAACAGTTTCAGCGAAAGAAACCGCCTGTTCGGGCCGAAAATCGGGTAAATCGCACAAAAAAAGCGGGCTTTTCCCTCCGAATCCGCACCCGGGCAGCAAAAGGGGCCCGCCGCAAAGCGGCGAGCCCCCGTGCAAATACCCGGCAGCGGATCAGAAGTTGCCCTTGTCGGCCTGATCCCACCACAGGCGCGTACCGGCGTTGTCGCCGCTCGTACCGCCCGTTGCCTCGGCGTTGAGCATCCCGATGGCGGCGTTCACCGCCTCGGTATTCGAGTTGAGCTCATTTTCGTTGTAGGGCAGACGGCGCGGGCCATACTTGGTGCTGATCTCTTTTTCATTCTCGTTCTGCTTGACCGGGAAGAGTTTCGGATAACCCGTCCGGCGGTACTCGGCCCATGCCTCGTTCGAAAGCGGGAAGAGGGCGATCCACTTCTGCGTGATGATGCGCTGCAGCTTCTCTTCATCCGTGGCCGCATCGTCCCACTTCACGCAAAGGTCGTTCTCGTTCACCGAATCATAGCCCTCCGTTGCGGGATCGATATAGTCGAGCGGCAGCGACGTACCGTTGTTGATGTAGGCATCGATCGTCTCGTCCGAGGCCAGCGTCTTCCAGTCGGCGGGAAGCTCCTGCTTGAACTCGGCATAACCCTGCTCGGCGTAGGCGGCGCGGTAGGCATACTGGTTCTTGATCGAGGTGCGGATACCCGTCTCGTAGAGCGTCTGCACGCTCTCGCCGGTCAGCTGCCAGCGGAGTTCCGCCTCGGCACGCAGGAACCACCCTTCGGCGGCGAACAGGATGGGCTGCGGCATGGTGAAGGTTCCGGCCCAGCCCGAATAGTTGCTGTACATGTTGGGCTTGCCGCCGATCGGACAGCCGGCCGGCAGGCCGAGGTAGGCCGTACCCTGCTTGAGCGGCGCGCCCGTATCGGGATCGGTCAGGTAGTCCGCCTCGGCGTAGACCGCAAAGCCGTTGTCGTCGGTTCCTATCGGCGTGGCGCCGCTCCGGACGACCGGCTGCGTATTTTTCGTGAAATAGAGCGGCAGGCGCGGGTCGTCGTAGCCCTTGAGCATCGTTACGAGCGAAGCGTTGGCGCCGCAGTCGCCCCAGTTGAACATGAGCCACATCTCGTTCTCGAAGCCCTTCGAGATCAGGATGTCCGTGTCGGTCAGCACACCGCCCTGCACGGCCTCGGCGGCATACTGCTCGGCCAGCGCCGGGGCAACCTTCACCATACGCAGGGCAATGCGCAGCTTGAGCTGGTTGGCCACCTGCAGCCACAGCGCATGGTCGCCGTTGCACCAGATGTCGAAACTGCCCAGGCCGGGTGTCTCCGTGGCAAAGCCCTCGATCGCCGTATTGAGCTGCGAGATCATCGTCCCGTAGATCTGCTCCTGCGTATCATAGGCATACGACCCGGGACGCTCGGGAAGCGCATCGGCCGCAATGACCGACGAATAGGGAACCGGCCCGTAGGTATCGGTGTAGTTGAGCAGGTTGTAGACCTCGACCACACGCATGACGGCCGCAAAGTCGGGCTGGTTGTTCTCCTCGCACTGGCGGATCAGCCGGCGCGTGTTGTTGAAGATCTTCTGCATGAAGTTCTCGTGCATGCCGCCGCAGTGCCCGCGGTTCATGGCATAGCGCTGGTTCGTGAAGTTGCCGTTGGGGCTCTCGAAATAACCGCCGTAGATGTCGATCTGCAGGTTTGTCCAGAACTGGAAGAGGTTCTGCTGACAGGGATAGCTGTAACTCATCGGCGTGGTGAACTGCGCCTCGAAGGGAAGGTCGGAAGGATTCACCTCGTAGGGATTGGTGTTCAGCTCCTCGAAATCGCCGGTACAGCCTCCCAGCAAGGCGATCGGAAGTACCAGTGCGGCGGTGTATCGGATGATATTCGTGCGTTTCATAATCATGTTGTCGCTTTTTTAGAAGTTGAGTTTCACATTCAGGCCGAAGCTGCGGGTCGTGGGCAGGTTGAAGATGTCGAAGCCCTGCACGCCGTTGCCCGTACCCATCGAGACGTCGGGATCCATCGGGGCATCCTTGTAGAAGAAGAAGAGGTTGCGGGCGATGAGCGACAGGGTCAGGTTCTTCGACGGCCCGAACAGATCGCGGAACGTATAGCCGAACGAGATCTCGCGCAGGCGGACGTTCGTGGCGTCATAGACGTAATCCTCGTTGTTGTACTGCGCATTGTAGTTCGTGGCACCCACCAGGTCGTAGTATTTCTGCACATTGGTGAAACGGACTCCCTCGCGCTCCACATACCCGCAGTCGCGGGCATCGGCCGTGCGCTGCGACACGCCCCAGCCGTCGAGCGCCGCCTCGGTCATCGAGAGCACCTTGCCGCCGAAGCGGAAGTCGATGAGGAAGCCCAGCGCGAAATCCTTGTAGCGGAACGTGTTGTTCCAGCCCATATAGACCTTCGAATTCATGTCGCCGACATACTTCAGGTCTTCGAGACCTTCGCCGCCCAGCACGGGAACCTGATAACTCTCGCCGGTGGCCTCGTCGGTTACGGTATTGACCATGAGGCTGCCGTCCTCATTATGCTGGAGCGTCCGCACATAGAGGTCGCCGAAGTGGCCCCCCTCCTTGAGCACCACCTGGGCGCCGCCGAAATTCGAGAGCGAAAGACCGTCCTGCAGCCCCTCGACCAGCTCGATGATCTTGTTGTCGTTGTACGAGAGGTTCAGGTCCGTGGACCAGGTGAAGTCATTGCCGAAATCCTGGAACCATCCCAGCGAGAGTTCGAAGCCCTGGTTCTGCACGTTGCCCGCATTGACGTACTGCGACTCGTAACCGCTCTCCCACGGCAGCTTGATCGAGAAGAACTGGTTCCGGGTGTTGGTCTTGTAATAGGTGGCGCTCACATGCAGGCGGTGCTGGAAGAACTCTCCGTCGAAGCCGGCCTCGAACGAGTGGGTCTTCTCGGGTTCGAGCGTACGGAACGGCGTGCTCTTCGGCGGCGTGATGGCGCCCTGCGTACCGAGCGTATAGAGCGGATTGGTCATGTAGGCCGGCACGTCGTTGCCCACGACCGAATAGGAGGCTCGGAACTTGAACAGGTCGATGTTGCCGCCCATGTCCACGAAGCGGTCGAGCAGCAGGCTGGCACCCACCGAAGGATAGAAGAACGAATAACCATTGGTGAAGGCCAGGGCCGACGACCAGTCGTTACGGGCCGTAACGTCGAGGAACAACCCTTCCCGGTAGCCGAACGTCGCCGTGGCGAAGACCGAATTCAGGCGCTTGCGCGTGAGGCCCATGCTGGCCATGTTCGCATAGTAGTTGGCCGGGATGAAGAGATTGGGATACATCACGTTGCCGTTGGGCTTGCCGTCGGTCATCGAAAATTTCGTACCCTCGGCCCACAGCTCCACGTCGTTCGACTGCGTGCGGGTCATGCTGGCGCCCGCCGTGGCGTTGAGCGAGAAGTCGCCCCAGGTATGCTCGTACTGGACCAGGGCATCGGCATAGAGCTGCTCGCTGAAGTAGCGGTTGTCCTTCATGCGGCCCATCGGATAGCGGTTGGCCGTCGAGGAGGCGTAGAAGTTATGCTTGAAGTTGTCGTCCGCCCGCTCGTAACGCATGCGGCCCGTCAGCGAAAGCCCGTCGATGATCCGGTACTTGACCTGACCGCCGAACTCGTAGCGGTTGCGTTCCGAGACGGGCTTCTGCCGGTTGAGGATCCAGTAGGGGTTGTCGAACTGCTCGAGCGCGGTGTTCACCCAGTTGTGGATGTTGGCATTGAGCGAGGCATCGTAAATCTCGTAGTTGGCCTTGTAGTAGTCCCAGTCTTCGCCGCGCGGGAAGAGGTAGGCTCCCGTCAGCGGATTGATGAGCCAGCCGGCCGCCGGCTGGTTGGAGACGTGCTGATTGACGTATTTGGCCGAGAAATCGATCTGCACATGGTCGTCGAAAAGATCGAAGCCGACCTTCGAGTTGAGCGTATGCTGCGCATAGTCATTCTCGGGGGTGATGCCGCCCGACGAGACGTTGCCATAGGAGAAGTAGGCGCGCAGATTCTCCGCACCGCCGCTGATCGACACCGAATTGTTGGTCGTCCAGCCCGTACGGTAGAACTCCCTGGCATAGTTCGGAGCCTCCGATTCAAGTTTCGGCCCCCAGCTATAGGTCTTGTCGGCCGACCCGTAGGTCGTCTGGAACTCGGGCAGCGAGATCGGCGTCTCGACGGTCGTATTGCTCGACACGCTCACCGAAATACGGCCTGCCGAGGCCGATTTGGTCGTAATCATAATGGCGCCGTTGGCGGCCACGGCACCGTAAAGCGCAGCGGCCGAAGCTCCCTTCAGCAGCGAAATCGACGCAATGTCGTCGGGATTGATCGTGGACATGGCGTCGCCGCCGTCGCGCGTGCCGTTGCCGATCGAGCTGCTCACCTGGTCCGACGTGGTGTTCATCATCAGGGGTACGCCATCCACGACCACCAGCGGCTGGTTCGAGCCGTTGATCGACTTGTTGCCGCGGAAGAGGATCTTCGAGGAGCCTCCGGCACCCGTCGAGTTCGGGGTGATCTGCAGGCCGGCCGACTTGCCCTGCAGCGAGTTGATCATGTTGATCGACTTGATGTCGGCCACATCGTCGCCGCCGACCGTCTCGGCGGCATAGGTCAGCGTCTTCGACTGACGCTCGATGCCCATGGCCGTTACGACCACGGCATTGAGCTGGTTGGCGGTCTGTTTCAGCCGGATCTCCAGGAAGGTCTGACCGGCATAGGCAACCTCATAGGGATCATACCCCACATAGGTAACCTGCAGCACCTCCCCCCTCTTCAGGCCGTCGAGGTGGAATACGCCGTCCGCGTCGGTGGTCGTTCCGCGCGTCGTATTCTTCACAATCACCGTAGCTCCGAGCAGCGGGCCCGAAGCATCCACGACGACACCTTCGAGAGTTCCTTCGCCGGTCTGGGCTTGCGCCGGCAAAATGGCAACTGACTCCGCAGCACACAACGCCATCCAGAAAGCGATGCAGCCGAAGAGGACTCTTTTTGTAAAATTCCACATAGACTATTTGGTTTTGGTTGGACATGATGCGATCTCCTGTCTGGCAAATACCCGACATCCGGCCTTTTCGTATCAGAAAGAGGGCCTTTTGCTCTGAAAAACGCCATGAGGCGGGTATCGGAATCGCAGGTTGCACACGACGCCACCTATCAAATCCTTTACCAAACTTGAATATTCCGGAATATTTTTTACAACGCCCGGATCGGCCGGGAGCGGCCGGGAGACTCCGACCGCTCCGGCTCTCCGCCGCATGGCGACAGGCCCCAGACGACGGAATCACGGCGATCCGTCCGGACGACGATCCGTTTCGCAGGCCCCGAAGGAGAAAAACCGGCTCCGATTTGCAGAATCAGGAAATAATGCGTACTTTTGGGGGCGTTTTTCGGAGAGATGCAGGAGTGGTTGAACTGGCCCGCCTGGAAAGCGAGTAAACATCAAAAGTGTTTCAGGGGTTCGAATCCCCTTCTCTCCGCAACAGGACCGGACACCCCGGGTCCCGGGCAAAAGCCCCGACGGAAAATCCGCCGGGGCTTTGTTATTTAAATGCCGCACAGAAAAAACGGTCCCGCCCCACAGCAGGATCCGCAATCCCGGCCCGACCGGCCCGGGCACAAAAAAATCCCTTCCCGAATCTCGGGAGGGGACCAACACATGTGAAAAGGCGTCGGCCGATTATTTCTCGGCAGCGGGAGCAGCCTCCTCGGCGGCGGCGTTCTCGCAAGCCGTCGAATCGCACTTCTCGCAAGCGGTCGAATCGCAGGCAGCAGCAGGAGCAGCAGCCTCCACGGCCGTCGTCTCGGCAGCCTCGCCCTCGGCAGCTGCCTTCGAGTTGGCATTGCCGCAGCAGCTAACCATAGCGGCAGCAGCCAGAATCACTACGAAAGTAAAGATCTTCTTCATATTATTTAAGAGTTTTAAAAACGCCTCAAATATATATATTCGAAGAATAACTTCAAAATTTTTTCGACCTATTTTACAAAATCCCTGATCGACAGTTCCTCGCTCTTAACGAAGGCTTTAGGAAATGTCGGGGAGACCCGTTCCTTGAGGATGATGGCCTCCTCGGTCGTCAGGCAGTTTCCGACCGACACCTTGAAGTAGGGAACGTCGTAACCCATGTAGGCTTCGACACCCGGATAGCTCTCCTCGAAAAGCTTCTTGGCGGTAAAGGCTCCTTCGCGGGCCTCGGGGCCGTTGTCCGAGAAGATGCAGACCCGGTATCCCGAAATGCGGTCGCGCTGTTCGGTACGCGACGCCTCGGCTACGGCACGGGCCGCATCGCCGTACTCCACGGCAACGACCCGGGAGGGTTCGAAGGAGCGGCCCGGCTGCGACTCGGGCACGGCCAGGCGGCGTTTGAAGGTCTCGAGCGTCTGGGCCGTCGCCCCGGCGACCGCCACAGCCGAAAACAGCAGGGAGAGTAAGAGGATTCTGCGCATCATTCCAACATCTTGATCGAGTTACGAAGGTCGTCGAGCGACCCTCCAAAGGTATTCAAAAAATCCGACACGGGGATCATCTCCCCCGAAATTTTCACGGGGGCTATCCCCGCACGGCCCCGCAGCCGGTAGGAGACGGCGATCTGCGACCACTCCTCCCCGCGGATGCGGCGCTCGAGGACATAGAGCGCCATGGGGTCCTGCGACTCCATCCGCCAGCGGGTTGTGGCCCCGGTTGTCGCACGGCGCTCAAGGCGCAGCGGATCACACAGGCGCAGAGTCCCCACACGGGCCCCGGCATAGTAGATATCCAGCTCCGCACGCCGGATTTTCAGGGTGTGCTTCGTGTCGTTGCGCAGCGTCAGGTCGAGTTCGATCCCGACGGAACCGCGCCGCACGAGGCGTTCGACCGATTCGACCCAGACGCCCTGCCGCGGCCCGGTCATCGACGGGCGGCAGCCCGATACCGACATCAACAGCACAAGGCAGACCGCCCCGCGGAGCAGCCGCCGCACAATACGCGACATGCACCGCAGCCTCCGCGGTCGGGACGCGGACCTTATGCCGGGATTATGGTCGTCATGAATCATGGCTCAACGCTCTCCCGTATAGATCTGGGCAATGCCGAAACTCTGGCTTCGGACCCGGCAGTTGCGGAATCCGGCCCGTTCGAGCATCCCGAGGAAGACGTCGGGTGCCGGGAACTCTCCGACCGATGCCGGGAGGTACTCGTAGGCGCGCCGGTCGCGGGAGATCGCCCCGCCGATGCGCGGCAGGATCCGGTAGGAGTAGAATTCGTAGAGCGTCCGGAACCAGCGGACCCGGGGACGCGAGAATTCGAGAATCACGACCCGCCCGCCGGGACGCACCACGCGGCCCAGTTCGCGGAGCCCCGCCCCCAGATCTCCGAAATTCCGGACCCCGAAGGCCACGGTCGCCACATCGACCGAAGCATCCGCCACGTCGAGATGCTCCGCATCGCCGCAGTCGAGGACAATGCGCGTATCGAGCCCCCGGGCCTCGACCTTCCGCCGGGCCACGGCGAGCATCTCCTCCGAGAGGTCCACGGCACGCACCTGCGCCCCGGGAATGCGCTGTGCCAGCGCGATCGCCAGGTCGCCCGTGCCGGTCGCCACGTCGAGAATCCGCGTCGGCGCCGCACGCCGCACCTCGCGCACCACATGACGGCGCCACAGGCGGTCGATGTTCATCGACAGCGTATGGTTCAGCAAATCGTATCGGGGTGCGATGCGGTTGAACATCTCGTGCACCTCCTCCTTCTTGGTCTGATCGGTATGATAGGGTTTCATGGATCGGAAATTTATTCGTAACGGATCGCTTCCTCGGGCTTTACGGCCGAGACGACGCAGGCCGGGATGACGAGCAGCGCGACGATCGCCGCCGTGAAGCCCGCATTGAGCAGCAGCCACCAGCCCCAGTCCAGCGCAATGGGAACCGCCGACAGGAGGTACCCCTCCGCATCGAGGTGCACCAGGTGCGTCGTTCCCTGCAGCAGGCAGAGCCCCAGTCCCACGGCATTGCCCCACGCCAGCCCGCGCAACGTAACGAACGCGGCCCGCCAGAGGAAGACCCGCCGCAGCGGGCCGTTGGCCATGCCGAGGGCCTTCAGCAGGCCGATCGTCCGCGTCCGTTCGAGGACGAGCGTCATCAGCGCCGCGGCCATGTTGAAGAAGGCCACCGCGAGCATGATGACGACGATCACCACGCCGTTCACGTCGTGGGCCTTGAGCCAGTCGAAGATATTGGGATAGCGCTCCATGACGCTCGAGGCCACCAGGTTGCGCGTATCGTCCGACTCGTCGTAGAAGAGCGTCTCGTTCAGCGCAGCGGCATACGGTTCCGCATCGGAAACGTCCGCAAGCAGGATCTCGTATCCCGAGACCTGCTCCGGCCGCCAGTCGGCCAGGCGCTGCACGTTCCGCAGGTCGGTCAGCAGGATCGCCTCCTCGATATCGTCCATGCCCGAGGCGTAGATCCCCGAAATCTTGAAGCGGTCGCGTCGCGGCAGCTCCCCGGGCTCCACGAAGAGCATCTCGATGCGGTCGCCCACGCCGAGGTGCAGCCCCCGGGCCAGCGTCCGCGACAGCAGCACATCCTTCGTGCGGATCGAGTCGCCCACGCGCGGCAATGTCCCCTCGACCAGCCACCGCTCGAAAAGCGACCAGTCGTAAGAGTCATCGACCCCCTTGAGCACCACCCCCTGCACGGCCTCGTCCGTACGGATGATGCCGCCCCGCAGGGCGTAGGGCGCCACCGAGACGACGGGGCCCGCCGCACGGATCAGCTCCTCGACGTGCGCACTCCGCACGACGGGTTCGGCATCGAGCGACCCGACGCCCCGCAGGTCCGTAACCGAAACGTGGGCCGCGAAGCCCGCCATGCGCTCCGAGACCTCGCGCTTGAAGCCCAGAATGACCGCCAGGGCGAGAATCATCACGGCAACGCCCAGCGCCACCGAGACGACGGCGATGCGCTCCATCACGCCGGGACGGTTCTCCGACGAGGAACGGGCCATGCGGCGGGCGAGGAAAAGCGGAAGATTCACGACGGCTGTTTTTGTCTGAAAATTTATGCAAAGTAACACATAATTTCGTATTTTTGCCCGAAAGAACCGTTTTTTGTGAGATTGCATGATGAAACAGGCACTTGTTACGGGAGCCACCTCGGGCATCGGACGCGCCACGGCGCTCCGGCTCGCCCGTGAAGGCTACGCCATTACGGCTACGGGACGCCGCGCCGAGCGGCTCGAAACGCTGCGCCGGGAGATCGAGGCGACCGGAGGGCACTGCACGACCCTCTGCTTCGATGTCCGCAGCGAGGAGGAGGTGCGCCGGGCGCTGGAGCCCCTCGAGCGCATCGACCTGCTGGTGAACAACGCCGGGCTGGCCGCCGGGCTCGAGCACATCGACTGCGGCGACACGCGCGACTGGGACGCCATGATCGACACGAACGTCAAGGGATTGCTCTACGTTACGCGCGTCGTCTCGGCGAAGATGGTCGCCGCGGGCCACGGACACATCTTCAACATCGGCTCGATCGCCGGCACGGAACCCTACGAGAACGGCGCCGTCTACTGCGCCTCGAAGCACGCCGTGCACGCCATCTCGCAGGCGATGCGCGCCGACCTGCTTGCCGCGGGCATCAAGGTGACGGAGATCCGCCCGGGCATGGTCGAAACCGAGTTCTCCGTGGTGCGCTTTCACGGCGACCGGGAGGCCGCCGACCGCGTCTACGACGGGGTGGAGCCCCTCACCGGCGACGATATCGCCGAAGCGATCGCCTGGACCGCACAATTACCGGCGCATATGAACGTTAATGATATGGTCCTGATGCCGGCGCAGCAGGCCGGAGCCTACTACACCTGCCGGAAAAAGTAGTCCGGGCGCCCCGCCGCTGACGGCTGGCCCCGCGGGACCGGAAACAGAAACGAAAAAACGTACAAACCATGTTACAACCCATGATCCTCCTGCTTCAGGCAGGATATTACGCCGACTCTGCGGCCAGCCACTACTCGGCCGCCACGACCGGCATGTTCTTCCTCATCATCGCCATCGGCATCATCGGCTACATCGTGCAGGCACGCCTGCAGTCGGTGTTCAAGAAGTATTCGAAGGTACAGTTCCCCGGCGGCCTCACGGGCGCCGAGGTGGCCGAGAAGATGCTGCGCGACAACAACATCCACAACGTGAAGGTAACCCACGTCGGCGGACACCTCACCGACCACTTCAACCCGCAGACGATGACCGTCAATCTGAGCGATTCGGTCTACTCCTCGACGAGCGTCGCCGCCGCGGCCGTCGCCGCCCACGAGTGCGGCCATGCCGTGCAGCACGCCCGGGGATACGCCCCGCTGGCCCTGCGCTCGCAGCTGGTGCCCGTCGTGCAGTTCGCCTCCTCGTCGGCCATGTGGGTCATCATGCTCGGTCTGGTGATCCTCGCCACGACGCGCAACGAACTGCTCTGCTGGATCGGCATCGGCATGATCGGCGTCTCGGCCCTCTTCTCGA
Source organism: Candidatus Alistipes stercoravium (assembly GCA_019119615.1). GTDB lineage: Bacteria > Bacteroidota > Bacteroidia > Bacteroidales > Rikenellaceae > Alistipes > Alistipes stercoravium. The sequence goes on from DWWQ01000004.1 coordinate 67,329, forward strand.
TCATCACCCTGCCGGTGGAGTACAACGCCTCGGCGCGCGCCCTGGAGTGGCTGCAGGTGAGCCGCACGATGGGTGAGGCCCAGCTCTCGCAGGCCCGCGAAGCTCTCTCGTGGGCGGCCCGCACCTATCTGGTAGCCGCCTTGAGCGCCATAGCTTCGGTACTCTACTATGTCCTGCTGATCCTCGGAGGCCGCCGCGACTAAACTTCCCGGATGAACACACCCGAAAAAGATTACACCTGCAAAGGCTGGCTGGCGGTTACGGCACTCATCGCAGTGCTCGTGGCCGTCAGTTTCATACCTCCCCGGACGCTCGGCGGCATCAAGCTCCGTCGGGCCAATATCCTTTCGGACCTGATCGACTTCGACGATGCCGCGGCCGCCGGAACCGAAGCCGCAACCCCGACGACCTTCGACGAGGAGGAGTTCCGGATCGATCTCGAACAGGTCGCCGAGCGCATCGTGGCCGATACCACGCCGCCGCCCGTGCAGATCACCTTCGAGTGGGACCTCCGCCATCGCGACACGCTTCGCCGCGACACGCTCCCCGGCCCGGCAATGCGCCGCCGGCCGAACCGGCTCGTGGATACACTCACCCCGATCGAGGACTTCGATACGACGGGGCTCCGGGGCATGCGGACCTTCTGCGACACGCTGCTCCGGGCACGGCGTCCCGTGCGCATCGCCTTCTTCGGCGACTCGTTCGTCGAGGGCGACATCCTCACGGCCGACCTGCGCGAGCAGCTGCAGGCCCTCTACGGCGGAGGCGGCCCGGGATTCGCGCCGATGGCCTCGCCGCTGACGGGATTCCGCCGCACGGTCAAGACCCAGGCGAAAGGGTGGAACGCCTTCAACATCATGCAGCGCAAGCGGGCTCCCGAAAACCAGCGTGAGAATTTCTACGTCTCGGGGTGGGTCTGCCAGCCCTCCGACGGCGCCTCGACCCGCTGGGAGCAGACCGACGCCCGGCAGCGGCTCGACTCGTGCCGTGCGGCCCAGGTGCTCTTCCGCTCGCCGCGCGACAGCCGCATCGAGCTCACCGTCAATGACACGACACGCCGTACGTTCGACATTGCGGGCGACAACGCCGTACGGCGCATCGTCGTCCGTGCGCCGCACCTGCACGCCCTGACCTTCAGGGTGCTCTCCGGAACGGAGGGCTTCACGGGCTACGGAGCCATCTTCGAAGGCGGCCGCGGCATCGTCGTGGACAACTACTCGATCCGCAGCAACAACGGACAGGCAATGTTCTGGACCAACCCCTCGGTCAATGCCCAGATCGACGCCCTGGCGGGTTATGATCTGGTGATTCTCCAATACGGGCTCAACATCATGCAGGCCGGGGTGCTCGACTACACGGGCTACGGGCGGCAGATCGAGAAGATGGTCGCCTACGTCCGGCAGTGCTTCCCGAAGGCCGCCGTGCTGATCCTCGGCGTCAGCGACCGTTCGGTGAAGACCGACCGGGGCTTCGAGCCGATGGACGCCGTGCCCCGCATGACCGAATACCAGCGCCGCGCGGCACGGAACACCGGCGCAGCCTTCTGGCCCACGAGCGAGGCGATGCGTGCCCAGGGAGGCATGGAGCGCTTCGTGCAAAACGGCTGGGCCGGCAAGGACTTCACGCACATCAACTACGAGGGAGGGCGCCGCATCGCCTGGGCGCTGGTCGATGCCCTGAACGACTTTACGGCCCGGCATGCCTCGCAGCGCAAGGCCGAAGAGCTGCGCATCGAGCTCGGGAAGGGCATCCTCACCCCGCAGCAGCGGCGCCGCATTGACCGCCGCCTGCTGGCGAAACCCCGCATCGAACCCCTTAAAGAGCTCCGCAGATGACCATGCCCACGGTGGAAGCCCTTCCGGAAAAGCTGCTGACGCTGCTCTCCTATGACGCCTCGTCGCCGCTGATCTTCAGCAGCGGGCTCTTCCTGTTCCTCTTCGCAGGGTTCCTGCTTCTGTACGGCATGTTCCGCCGGGCGCCGATGGCCCGCATCGTCTACGTCATCCTCTTCTCGCTCTACTTCTACTACAAGTCGAGCGGGATCTATTTCCTGCTGCTGATCTTCGCCGCCACGAGCGACTTCCTCATCGCCCGCGTCATGGCCCGCACCGAAAGCCGGGCCCGCCGCCGCTGGCTCGTGGCGTTGAGCGTCGCGGTGAACCTCGGCATGCTCGGCTACTTCAAGTACACGAACTTCCTGATCGAGATCGCCAACCAGATGTTCGGGCAGGGATTTCTCCAGTTCCGGAACATCTTCCTGCCGGTCGGCATCTCGTTCTTCGTCTTCCAGTCGATGAGCTACACGATCGACGTCTACCGCCGCCAGCTGCAGCCCCTCACGAACTGGCTCGACTACCTCTTCTACCTCTCGTTCTTCCCGCAGCTCGTCGCCGGACCCATTGTCCGCGCCCACGACTTCATCCCGCAGATCCGGCAGAACCCCGTCGTCGTAACGCGCGAGATGTTCGGCACGGGCGTCTTCCTGATCCTCACGGGTCTGTTCAAGAAGGCGATCATCTCGGACTACATCTCGCTCAACTTCGTGGACCGCATCTTCGACGAGCCGCTCCTCTACTCGGGATTCGAATGTCTGGCGGGCATCTACGGATACGCCCTGCAGATCTACTGCGACTTCTCGGGCTACTCGGACATGGCCATCGGCATCGCCCTGCTGCTGGGATTCCGCTTCCCGAAGAACTTCGACGCCCCCTACAAGTCGGCCACGATCACCGAATTCTGGCGCCGCTGGCACATCTCGCTCTCGTCGTGGCTGCGCGACTACCTCTACATCTCGCTGGGCGGCAACCGCAAGGGACGGCTGCGCACCTACGTCAATCTGCTGCTGACGATGCTCCTCGGCGGACTGTGGCACGGCGCCGCCGTGCGCTTCATCCTCTGGGGCGCGCTCCACGGCGCGGCCCTCGCCCTGCACAAGGTGTGGCTCCGCGTCGTCCCGGGCGCCAAGGCCGCCGGCGCCCAGATGCACGGCTGGAGCCGCGTGCTGGGCATGCTGCTCACCTTCCACCTCGTATGCTTCGGATGGCTCATGTTCCGCGCCGAGTCGATGCAGACCGTCGGGCTCATGCTGCACCAGATCTTCCACAACTTCCATGCGGCGATGATCCCGCAGGTCATCTCCGGCTATGCGGGGGTCTTCGCACTCATCGCGGCAGGATACCTCCTGCACCTGCTTCCGGCACGCGTCGATGCCGCCACGCAGCGCCTGGTAACCTACGCGCCGCTCGTACTGCAGGTCCTCATGGCCGCGGCGATGATCTGGTGCGTCATGCAGATCAAGTCGAGCGACATCCAACCCTTCATCTACTTCCAGTTCTGACACGCCGATGCAAGACCTCGACCACAGCCTCTTCCTGGCGCTCAACTTCGACGGCGGCCCCCTGTGCGACCGCCTGATGCTCGCCCTCTCGGGCGTGGCGATGTGGGTACCGCTCTACGCGCTGATTCTCTGGCTCGTCTGGCGTCGCGAAGGGTGGCGCGGGACGCTGCTCTTCCTGCTGCTCGCGGCCGCCGCCCTGGGCGTGGCCGACATGGTGGCCGGGATCTTCAAGCACAGCGGCCTGCTGGGCGACCTCTTCCCGGGGATCACGCCCCGCTGGCGCCCGATGTTCACCCCCGCACTCGAGGGGCTCGACATCTCGCCCGACTCGCTGCGCACGCTGCGCCGCATGACGCCCGAAGCCCTTGCGGCTGCAGGATACGCCTCCGACTGGGCTGTACATGTCCCCGCGGAGGCCGTCAGCGGCCGCTTCGGCACCGTCTCGGCCCACGCCGCAACGATCGTGGCGATGAGCCTGCTGGCCATCCGGACGATCCGCCGCCGGTGGTTTACCCTCCTGATGGTGCTCTGCGCCGCGGCGATCTGCTACTCGCGCATCTACCTGGCGAAACACTTCCCCGCAGACATCCTCTGGGGTGCCGCGCTCGGAGCCCTGCTGGGCTGGGGCGCCGATGCCCTGCGGCGCTGCCTCACGCGCCGCAGCTCCGGGAGTGAATAATTGCGTGTTTCCGCATTTTTTCGTATTTTTGCGAGGATAAACCCGATTTAAGAGAAATACAAACAGCAAAACATATGGCAATCGAACTCAGCGAACAGGAACAGCTGCGCCGACAGTCGCTTCAGGCGCTGCGCGACCTGGGCATCGAGCCCTACCCCGCCGCCCGTTACGAGGTAACGGCCACGGCGCGTGAAATCGCCGACCAGTACGACGACGAGAAAAAGAACTTTCAGGAGGTGCGCATCGCCGGCCGCATCATGTCGCGCCGCATCATGGGCAGCGCCTCGTTCTTCGAACTGCAGGACCACACGGGCCGCATCCAGGTCTACATCCGCCGCGACGACATCTGCCCCGAAGGGGATCCGACGCTCTACAACACGGTCTTCAAGAAACTGCTCGACATCGGCGACTTCGTCGGCATCGAAGGCTTCGCCTTCCGCACCAACAGCGGCGAGCTGTCGGTACACTGCAAGCGCTTCACCGTGCTCTCGAAGTCGATCCGTCCGCTGCCCGTCGTCAAGGAGAAGGACGGCAAGACGTTCGACGCCTTCACCGACCCCGAGATCCGCTACCGCCAGCGCTACCTCGACCTGATCGTCAATCCGCAGGTCAAGGAGGTCTTCGCCAAGCGCGCGAAGATCATCTCGACGATGCGCGAGTTCTTCAACTCGAAGGGCTACATCGAGGTCGAGACGCCGATCCTGCAGCCCATTCCGGGCGGCGCCTCGGCACGGCCGTTCATCACGCACCACAACTCGCTCGACATCGACCTCTACCTGCGCATCGCCACGGAGCTCTACCTCAAGAAGCTCATCGTCGGCGGTTTCGACGGCGTCTACGAACTGGGCAAGAATTTCCGCAACGAGGGCATGGACCGCACACACAACCCCGAGTTCACCTGCATGGAAATCTATGTCGCCTACAAGGACTACCGCTGGATGATGGAGTTCACCGAGCAGCTGCTCGAACGCATCTCGATGGCCGTGAACGGCACCACGGAGCTGACGATCGACGGACGGCAGATCTCGTTCAAGGCGCCGTTCCGCCGCCTGACGATGACCGACGCCATCCGCGAGAAGACCGGCTACGACATCACGGGCCAGACGGAGGAGCAGCTGCGCGAAGCCTGCAAGCGCCTGAATGTCGAGATCGACGACACGATGGGCAAGGGCAAATTGATCGACGCCATCTTCGGCCAGTACTGCGAGGAGGAACTCATCCAGCCGACGTTCGTCTGCGACTACCCCATCGAGATGTCGCCCCTGTGCAAGCGCCACCGCGACAACCGGGATCTCACGGAGCGTTTCGAGCTGTTCGTGAACGGCAAGGAGCTCTGCAACGCCTACTCGGAGCTCAACGACCCGATCGACCAGCTGGAGCGTTTCCAGGAACAGCTGCGCCTTTCGGAGAAGGGCGACGACGAGGCGATGTTCATCGACATGGACTTTGTCCGCGCCCTCGAATACGGCATGCCGACCTGCTCGGGCATGGGCATGGGTATCGACCGTCTGACGATGTTCATGACCGGCCAGCCGTCGATCCAGGACGTGCTCTTCTTCCCGCAGATGCGCCCCGAAAAGAAGGTCGTGGCGGATCCCGTCGAGGCCTATACGGCCATCGGCATTCCCGAAGAGTGGGTGCCGGTGATCCAGAAGATGGGCTACATCACCGTGGAGTCGCTGCGCAAGCTCGCCCCCGGCAAGTTCTTCAACGATCTGTGCGGCTTCAACAAAAAGAACAAACTCGGGCTGAAGGCCCCCTCGATCGAGGAGGTCAAGGCGTGGTGCGAACCCGCCTGATCCCGCCCCGAGGCGGGAGAAGCCGGTGATTCCGGCCCCGCAGCGGGACGCCCCGAGAAGAACGATACGGTTTTCCCGGAGGCAAAAGAGAATGAATTGGAATGGAAGGAAAACTCAATCTACATAAAGTAAAACAACTATGAGAAAGAAAATCGTTGCCGGCAACTGGAAGATGAATACGCTTCCTGCCGAAGGAGTCGAACTGGCAAAGGGCGTCGTAGCAGGACGCGGCGAGGTATGCTCGTGCGTGAATTTCATCGTCTGCCCGCCGTTCACCCACCTGGCGATGGTCGCCGAGGCCCTGAAGGGTTCAGACGTCGCTCTGGGTGCCCAGAACTGCGCCGCCGAGGCCAAGGGTGCCTACACGGGCGAGGTCGCAGCCTCGATGATCGCCGCCCTGGGTTGCAAATATGTGATCCTCGGCCATTCGGAGCGCCGCCAGTACTACGGCGAGACCTCCGCTACGCTCAACAAGAAGATGGAGCAGGCCTATGCCAACAACCTCGTGCCTATCTACTGCGTAGGTGAGAACCTCGAGGAGCGCGAGGCCGGCAAGCACTTCGACGTGGTGAAGGCCCAGATCGAGGAGGTCGTCTACAACCTCACCGAGGAGCAGTTCCGCAACCTGGTCATCGCCTACGAGCCCGTATGGGCCATCGGTACGGGCAAGACCGCCACGGCAGACCAGGCACAGGAGATCCACGCCTACATCCGCAAGGTGCTCGCCGACAAGTTCGGTACCGCAGCTGCCGAGTGCCCGATCCTCTACGGCGGTTCGTGCAAGCCCTCGAACGCTGCCGAGATCTTCGCCAAGGAGGATGTGGACGGCGGTCTGATCGGCGGTGCCGCCCTGAAGGCCGAGGACTTCCTCGCCATCGGCAAGGGATTCGCCAAGTAATCCGTATTCGAAGCAATTTCGTGGGGCTCCAGGCCCCGAAATCCCCATACGCCTTTCGCAACCGTGCGGAGGGCGTATTTTTTTGCGACGACGGACTTCTGCGGGCCGCAGCAAAAAGACGCGTCCGGCCGCCAAAGGCAGCCGGACGCGTTCATACGCGGTCGGACTCCGCCGATCAGTCGTCGATCTCGATCACGCGGAACTGGCGGTCGAACTTGATCTCCAGGCCGTTCGAAAGCTCCACCTCCCACGCGTACTTGTCGCGGTCGATCTTCGTGATGTAGGCATTCGGATAACTGCTGCCGGCCAGATAGTTGCGGATCTGCTCGGGAACGATGGCCGCAGGCACGGCCTCATACTTCCGCTCGACGGAAGACCACTCGCCGTTGCTCTCGAAATCGACCTCCGTGCGGTCCGTATAGACCACCTCGTACTCCGAACCGATGATCTTCGGGTCCTCGACGGCATAGGCTACGGTCAGCCCCTTGAAATGGGTGGCGAGGAACTGCTGCGCGGCGGCAGGGAGTTTGTCCACCGTCGTGGGGCGCTCGCGGTCGGCAGCGAAGGTCGTGGTCATACCGGCAAAAAGAAGGGCGGCTGCTACAAGAATCTTTTTCATAATCGTCATTTTTTAATTTTCAGGTTTGACTTTGTTTCGTGTTGTTTGACGATACAAAGATCGGGCTCGATTCTGAACGGAATCTAAAATCGGTGATTTTTCCCGTATTTTTTCTTTCCGGCAGTCCCCTCCCGCCCCAAATCCGATGCCGGGGCGTACAGCAACCACCATAAAATCCGCATGCGCCGTTTCCTCCGAAAACAAAAATCTCCGAAAGGAGGCATTGTCTGCCCTCCCTCCGGAGATTTTTGGTCGCGTTGCGGGTTTCGGGGCGACCTTGTGAAACAGAGCCCGGGATTTGATCCGGCCCGTCTTCACACGCTCCCCCCCCCTACTCCGCAACGGCGGGAATTACATCTTCTTGCCCACGTTGGTCTTCTTGGCGGCCTTCGGAGCGGCCGTCTTGGCAGCCGTGGCCTTCGGAGCCTTCGGAGCGGCGGCCTTCTTGGCCGGAGCCTTCTTCGGCTCGCCCTCTACGACGGTAGCCTCCTCGACGGCGTCGGTCGTCTTCTTGGCAGCCGGCTTGCGCGAGCGGCGCGTCTTGGGCTTCGCCTCGGCAGCAGCCGGCGTGATGCCCAGCGTGTAGGCCTCGTTGAAGTCCACGAACTCGATGATGCACATCTCGGCAGCATCGCCCAGACGGAAGCCCGTCTTCAGAATGCGGGTGTAACCGCCCGGACGCTCGGCGATCTTCGGGGCGATCGTGCGGAAGAGCTCCGTTACGGCCTCCTTCTGCTTCAGGTACGAAAATACGACGCGGCGCGAGTGGGTCGTGTCCTCCTTCGATTTGGTTACCAGAGGCTCCACGAACATGCGTACGGCCTTGGCTTTGGCGAGCGTCGTCTCGATGCGCTTGTGCAGAATCAGCGACGAGGCCATGTTCGAAAGCATTGCCTTGCGGTGTCCCGCCTGACGGCCGAGGTGGTTGAAATTCTTATTGTGTCTCATAATTAGTCTTTGTCAAGTTTGTAGATTGATACGTCCATACCGAACTTCAGGTTCAGGGAGGCAAGCAGCTCGTCGAGCTCCGTGAGCGACTTCTTGCCGAAGTTGCGGAACTTCAGCAGGTCGTTGCGGTTGAGCTTCACCAGATCGCCCACCGTATCCACGTCGGCAGCCTTCAGGCAGTTGAGCGCGCGGACGCTCAGATCCTGGTCCGAGAGCTTGGTCTTCAGCAGCTGACGCATGTGGAGCACATCCTCGTCGAACTCCTCGGCTCCGTTCGTATCCTCCATATTGACGGTGATTTTCTCGTCGGAGAAGAGCATGAAGTGCTGGATGAGGATCTTGGCGGCCTCCTTCAGAGCCTCCTTGGGGTGAATCGACCCGTCGGTAGTAATTTCCAAATTCAACTTCTCGTAGTCGGTCTTCTGCTCGACACGGTAGTTCTCGATCGAGTATTTCACGTTCTTGATCGGCGTGAAGATCGAGTCGATCGGGAGGGTTCCGAACTCACAGTCGGCAGGAGTGTTCTCCTCGGCGGGAACATATCCCCGGCCCTTGCCGATCGTAAGCGTCATCTGCATCTTGGTGCCCGGCGCCAGGTGGCAGATCACCAGCTCGGGGTTGAGCACCTTGAAGAACGACAGGTAATTCGAGATATATCCGGCAGTCAGCTCCGTAACACCCGCAACGTTAATGGATACTTTTTCGGCATCCTGATTATCGACTGTGCGGATAAAACGAACCTGCTTCAGACGGAGGATGATATTCAACATATCCTCCATCACTCCGGGGATAGCGGCAAACTCGTGATCGACACCGGCTACCTTGACAGTCGTGATTGCATAACCCTCGAGCGACGAGAGCAGAATACGACGTAAAGCGTTACCGACAGTCATGCCGAATCCGGGCTCCAGCGGTCGGAACTCGAACTTTCCGAACGACGAAGTGGACTCGAGCATTATAACCTTCTCAGGTTTCTGGAATGCTAATATTGCCATAACTGTGAATTTGATTGATTACTACTTCGAGTACAACTCGACGATGAGCTGCTCCTTGATGTTCTCGGGAATCTCCTCACGCTCGGGCTTCTGCAGGAACTTGCCACTCATCGTGGCGTTGTCCCACTCCAGCCAGGCGTAGCGGCTCTTCGACGAGCCAGCCAGAGATGCCGTGATCACCTCCAGACTCTTCGACTTCTCGCGAACCGACACCACGTCGCCCACACGGAGCGAATACGAGGGGATGTTCACGACGCTGCCGTTCACGCAGATGTGGCAGTGCGAAACGAGCTGGCGGGCAGCTGCACGCGTCGGGGCGATACCCAAGCGGTAAACAACGTTGTCCAGACGGCACTCGAGCAGCTTCAGCAGGTTCTCACCCGTGATACCGCCCATACGCGCAGCCTGCTCGTAGGTGCGGGCGAACTGCTTCTCCAGCAGACCGTAGGTGTACTTCGCCTTCTGCTTCTCGCTCAACTGCGTGCCGTACTCCGACACCTTCTTGCGCTTGCGCGCCAGACCGTGCTGTCCGGGAGGGAAGTTGCGCTTCTCGAGCACCTTGTCCGCACCATAGATAGCTTCGCCGAACTTACGGGCGATTTTCGATTTAGGTCCTATGTATTTTCCCATTGTCTTGACGTTTTTAAACCTTTGTAATTTTTCCTTAACCTTCGCATCCGAAATTATACGCGGCGGCGGTTAGGAGCACGGCATCCGTTGTGCGGCAGCGGCGTAACGTCGATGATCTCCATCACCTCGATACCGGCACCGTGGATCGTGCGCACGGCCGACTCACGGCCGGCACCCGGACCCTTGACGTAAACCTTCACCTTGCGCAGACCCATGTCGTAAGCGACCTTGGCGCAATCGGCGGCCGACGTCTGTGCGGCGTACGGAGTATTCTTCTTCGAACCACGGAAACCCATCTTGCCGGCCGACGACCAGCTGATGACATCGCCCACCTCGTTGGTGATGGTGATGATTACGTTGTTGAAAGTGGAGTGAACATAGGCATTGCCCACGGCGCCCACCTTGACAACCTTCTTCTTGACTGTTCCAGTTTTCTTTGCCATAATTCCTTAAAGATTACTTCGTTGCCTTTTTCTTGTTTGCGACCGTCTTCTTGCGGCCCTTGCGGGTGCGCGCGTTGTTCTTGGTCGATTGACCGCGAACCGGAAGACCCAGACGATGGCGGATACCGCGATAGCATCCGATATCCATCAGGCGCTTGATGTTGAGCTGGACGATCGAACGGCATTCGCCCTCGACCTT